>CAZWJC010000052.1:0-30609 GCA_964634255.1 uncultured Verrucomicrobiota bacterium
ACCATCTGGTCAAGGTGGTCCATGATCTCGGTCGCAGCGGCTATCTTGAAACGCGCCGCGGGATTGGCGGCGGATTCACGCTCGCGCGGCCGCCCGAAGAGATTCGTCTGGGTGACATCGTTCGACTCGGCGAGGAATCCGAGACGGTGATTGATTGCAGGGACAGAAGCGATCGTGTGTGCCGGCTGCTGCCATGCTGCCGCCTGAAAGGTGTGCTGGACGAGGCGGCAGCGGCATTCTTTGCAGTGTTGGATGGACACACTCTTGCCGACTTGTTGAAACAAACTTCCAAGATGCGCGCGGTGCTAAAACTTTGATTCTATGAACTATCGAAAACTGTGGATCAGTTTGTCCGTCGTTATTGTCGCGTCCTTCGCCGTGCTGATCTATTTCGGCAACGACATTTATCACAAAATGCCGCCCCTTCCCGAAAAGGTGGTCACAGCTGGTGGCGAGGTCCTTTTCACTGGTCAGGAAATCCGCGACGGCCAGAATGTCTGGCAGTCCGCCGGCGGGCAGCAAATGGGCTCGGTGTGGGGACACGGCGCGTATGTCGCGCCGGATTGGTCAGCGGACTGGCTGCATCGCGAATCAGTCTGGCTGCTGGATCATTGGGCAAGCCAGCAGTTCGGTAAGGCTTACAGGGACAGTCCAGCGACAGACCAGGCGGCGTTGCGGGCAAAGCTGCAGGCCGAGCTTCGCACCGACACTTGCAAACCAGAAACTGGTGAGTTAATCGTATCGGCCGATCGCGCGGCAGCCATTCGCGCCGTAGCGGAGCATTACAAGCAACTCTTCAGCGACGCACCGGAGCTGGCCGAACTGCGCAAGGCTTACGCGATTCCCGGGAATGTGCTGCGCGATGCAGAGCGACGGCATCAGATGACCGGATTCTTCTTCTGGGCCTCCTGGGCCTGCGCTGCGAATCGTCCCGGTGAAACCATCAGTTACACCCAGAACTGGCCGCCCGAGCCGCTAGCGGCCAACGTGCCGACCGGCTCCAGCGTTCTGTGGTCCGTCGTCAGCTTTGTCCTGCTCCTGGCTGGGATTGGGGCGCTCGCCTGGTATCACGCCGTGCTCAAATCCAAAGAAGAGCAACCTCACGATCTCCCGGAGAAAGACCCGTTGCTCGGCTTGGAGCCAACGCCTTCGATGCGCGCGACCCTGAAATACTTCTGGGTTGTGACAGCATTGATCCTGGCCCAGATCATCATGGGTATAGTGACCGCGCACTACGGTGTGGAAGGCAGCGGCTTCTACGGCATCCCGCTGGCCGAATGGCTGCCGTATTCTGTCACGCGCACCTGGCACACCCAGTTGGCCATTTTCTGGATCGCGACGGCGTGGCTGGCAACCGGATTGTTCATCGCTCCCGCCGTGTCCGGACATGAGCCGAAGTTTCAGCGTGCGGGCGTCAATTTCCTTTTCGTTTGCCTGTTGGTCATCGTGGTCGGCTCGATGTTTGGCACGTGGTACGGGACGCGTCAGCGGATGGGCTACGAAATGAACTTCTGGTTCGGCCACCAAGGCTACGAATACGTGGACCTCGGAAGATTCTGGCAGCTCTTCCTGTTTGTGGGCTTGTGGGTCTGGCTGCTCCTCATGGGCCGCGCCATGTGGCCGGCGTTCAAGAAACCAGGGGAACATCGGCATTTGCTGGCGCTGTTCCTGATTGCCTCGACCGCCATCGCACTGTTCTACGGCGCGGGTTTGATGTGGGGAAGGCAAACCCATTACGCGATCGCCGAGTATTGGCGCTGGTGGGTGGTGCACCTATGGGTGGAAGGATTCTTTGAAGTATTTGCCACGGTCGTCATTGCCTTTCTCTTCACCCGAATGGGACTATTGCGGACGGTCACCGCCACCGCGGCGGTTTTGTTTTCAACCACGATCTTTCTCTCGGGCGGAATCCTTGGAACCTTTCATCACTTGTATTTCAGCGGCACGCCAGTTGCGGTGATGGCTTTAGGCGCGACATTCAGTGCTTTGGAAGTTGTGCCGTTGGTGCTTATCGGCTTTGAAGCGTATGAAAACCTCACACTCTCCCGCGCGCGAAAATGGGTGTCGGCCTATCGCTGGCCGATCTACTGCTTCGTAGCGGTCGCGTTCTGGAACCTGGTCGGCGCCGGGTTGTTCGGATTTCTCATCAACCCGCCGATTGCGCTGTATTATATGCAGGGCCTCAATACAACTGCCGTCCATGGGCACACCGCGTTGTTCGGCGTTTACGGCATGCTGGGCATCGGCCTGATGCTCTTCTGTCTCAAAGGACTCACCGTCCACCACACATGGCGGACGCGACCGCTCTCGTTCGCTTTCTGGTCCATCAACATCGGCCTCGCGCTGATGGTGCTGCTCTCTGACCTGCCGCGCGGCCTGATGCAAACCGTAGCCAGCGTCAACGAGGGGATGTGGTGGGCGCGCTCGGCGGATTTTATGCAGACGGACTTGATGAACACACTTCGGTGGTTGCGCGTCATCGGCGACACGATCTTCGGCGTGGGGGTCGTGGTGCTCGGCTGGTTTGTTTTGGGTATCAAGACGGGTTGGTCGCTAACGGATAGGCCCGACGCTGTGGCAGAACAGTTCTTAGATGCTAAACCCTCAAAAACAGCGTAAACAAATGAGCGCTGTGGAAATGGACGATTAGAACAGTTCTCAAAAGGAATGTCATAAAGTGGTTTTGAGGGAGCAGAGGCGAGCGGTGGTTGTTGGCGAGTCCAGAAAGTGGCGCAGGCCCTTGATTAGTTGAGTGAGCAATTCTTCGGTGGTCCTGGCGATGAAGTCGGCGAAGAACCCGGCTTTGAGTCCCAGCCAGAGGCGTTCGATGGGATTGAGGTCGGGAGAATAGGGCGGAAGGTACTTCGGGGTGAAGTGATGCCAGTTGAGCCGTTTGACTTTGTGCCACGAGGCGTTGTCCACGATCAGGTAGCGCCGTTTGTTGGGGTCGTGGGGCACACTTTGGGCGGGTGATCCAGGAAGGTTTGAAACACCTCGCTGTCGCAGTGGTTGAAGATCAACGCGGCGCACTGGCCGCTCTGGGGGCAGACCGCCCCCAGCACACTCTGGCGCAGATGAATGCCGTGATAGGGCGTCTTGATCCGGTCGGACTTGTGAGCCCAGCGGCGGCGCGGGCGTGGATCGCCTTCCACGCCGGTTTCATCGCCAAACCATAACTCGACCTGTGGCTCGGCCGCGAGGGTCTTGAGTTCTTCGACAAACTGCTGCCGGAGCAGCTCATCCTGGTTCTCCGGCCAGGGCCGCGGGACTTTGAGCCGGAAGTCCTGTTCGTGCAAATAGCGCAGTAGAGTGCTGTAGCTCAACTCGACCTGGAGTTGTTGCTTGAGCCAGCCGTGGAGTTTGACACCCGTCCAGTGTTGTTCCTGCACCTTCTGAGGGTGGCGCACGACGGGCAGCACCTCTTGGGCGAAGCGTTGCGCGTCGAGTTTGCGCGCGCGGCCCGAACTGGCCCTGGGGATCAACCCATCAATGCCACGGACGTTGAAAAGATGAATCCATCGCAGAAGCTGACGCTCCCCGACGCGGCTCAAACTGACGACCCGTTCCCAGGATTGACCACGGTAGAGTGCGGCCAGAGCTTGCAGCCGGATGAAGACTTTCTTGGAGGGAGTGCAATCCATAGCCCGCTCGATCTCTTCGAGCGTGGCGTTCTCGCGATGGAGTTGCAGCCGAGGCCGTCCCACAGCCCCACACTTTGTACGTTACCGTTAAAAGTACAAGCTCTTTTTCGACATTCTTTTTGCAGTACGCTCTAACTCACAGGCGGCGATAACCCTCCCATAGCTTTGAAACGAGGTCGTGCCGGTGTTGCGCGAGGCGGATCGGTTGAGCTTTGCGGAGATCGAGCAGACAGTTGCCGATTTCGCCCGGCGCGCCCGGGAAAACAAACTCAAACCGGAGGAACTGCAAGGCGGCACGTTCACTATCACTAACGGCGGAGTTTTCGGGTCGTTACTTTCGACGCCGCTGGTGAATCCGCCTCAGAGCGGCATCCTCGGGATGCACGCGATTCAAGAGCGCCCCATTGCACTGGCCGGCCAGGTGGTGATTCGGCCCATGATGTACGTGGCGTTAACTTATGATCATCGCATTGTGGACGGCAGGGAAGCCGTGTTGTTCTTGCGGCGCATCAAGGATGCCGTGGAGAACCCGGCGCGGATGCTCTTGGAGGTTTGAGAATACCTCATCCCCGTAGTGCGAGCCTGCGTCTTCGGCGCATTCCGCCCGGCGATTCCCATGGTCGCCGGGGCCTGAACTCAGGAAAAGCTGTTCAGGCCGGTGATAATGCGAGCGCCTCGTTTGTATGTGAAATACGAATAAATCCATTGCAGAAGGACGGCCGCCCGATTGCGAAAACCGATGAGGAAAACCAAGTGTATGAGCAGCCACGCGGCCCAGGCCGGCCACCCCGAGAACTCAAAACGCCCGATTTGGGCGACTGCGGCCGATCGGCCAATCGTGGCCATCGTGCCCTTGTTCCAATACCGAAACGCAGGGCGCACGGCTGGTTTCGCGGACCCTGCGCGACACTCGCGTGCAACGATGCGTGCAACATGTCGTGCCATCTGGATTGCCGCTGGCGATACTCCAGGCACAGTCCGCCCATCGTGGTCCTGAACCACGGCCATATCACCAATAACGAAAACTTCCGGATGGCCGGGAACGCTCAGGTCCGGACTGACGCGCACCCTTCCGGCACGATCCAGTTCGACACCGAGCAGTCGAGCCAGCGGATTAGCCGCCACCCCTGCGGCCCAAATGATGTTCGCGCTTTCGATCCGAGTGCCATTTGCCAGGACAAGAAAACCTTCCCCGATGTTCTCAACGCGAGTGTGAGTGTGAATATCCACTCCGAGCGCCGTCAGACGGCGCGCAGCCTTTGCCGCCAGTTGCTCGGAGGATTGCGGTAGAAGTCGCGGCCCTGCCTCCAACAGGATCACGCGTGCGCGACGCGGATCGATTCGGCGAAAGTCCCGCTTCAACACGCGCCGAGCCAGCTCGGCAAACGCACCGGCGAGTTCAACTCCGGTCGCTCCACCGCCCACGACCACGATGGTCATCAAGCGTGCCTGCTGACTGGCGTCCGTCGTGGTTTCCGCCCGTTCGAACGCGAGCAGTATTTGACGACGAATTCGCAAGGCATCATCCAGTGATTTGAGTCCGGGCGCATGCTGCTCCCACTCCGGATGGCCGAAGTAACTGGTCACGCCGCCGAGGGCCAGCACCAGATGATCGTAGGTTAAAACAGTGTGATCGAGCCGCACCTCGCGGCGGGTCAGGTCCACTCCGGCGACGTTGGCCAGCAGCACCTCGACGCGTTTTCGTCGGGAGAGGATTGAGCGGATGGGCTGGGCGATCTCCGGCGCCGACAAACCGGCGGTGGCGACTTGATACAGGAGGGGCTGAAACAGGTGATGGTTTTGCCGGTCCACTAATGTGATGTAAGCGTCGGGAGCAGAAAACGTCTGGCAGAAGGTCAACCCGCCGAATCCGGCGCCGAGGACCACCACTCGGACGCGCTTCTCACCTCGCTCTGTGAAGGGCGGCTTTGTGTCTGCACTCATCATTGATCCGTTGAGCCTGAAATGGAATCCACGCCAGACGCAGTCGGATTTGGCTCCACTTTTTCAGGCGCCCCATCGTTTCCAATCGCTTCCACCGGACATCCATTTTTGGCCTCCTCGGCGAGCGCCCGTTCTTCGTCAGTTACCGGCTGATGGAACACGATGCTGTTGCCGTTATCTTCATCCCGCCGGAAGACACCCGGGGCAGTCTCGCGGCAGAGGTCGCAATCAATGCAATTGGAATCCACATACCAAGGTCCCGATGCATTCTGTGGCAATCGGCTATTCTTGTCGGCCATGATGTTTTGCCTTTCTCTATATGCGCTTCATTGGGGATGGGAGGATCGGTTCGATTCCTTCGACTGTTCTTCCGGGAAAGTCCACAAATCGTCTTTGCCGAACTCCGGACAGCAGGAGCCGCTGCCGGTGTAACAATCCTGACAGAGCGCGCGGTCGCCGACGCGAACGGCGCCGAATTGTCCGCACACATCACACCGGATGTCCGCATTAGGCGGCTGCGTCGCATTTGCCTGATCGTTTCGGTTCAAGCGCTGTCCTTCCTCAATTCTCAAAGATGAATCGCGGTCCCGAAGGCCTGGCCGGTCGCTTCGTGCACGGCTTCGCTGAGAGTCGGATGGGCATGGATGCTGGCCTCGATTTCCTCATGGGTCGCTTCGAGTGTGAGAGCCAGACCCAGTTCGGCGATCATCTCCGTCGCTTCCGCGCCGATGATGTGCGCGCCGAGCAGTTCGCCGTAAGGCTCGCCGAAAAGCAGTTTGACGAAGCCGTCCACTTCGCCCACGGCGCGGGCCTTGCCGCTGGCGCTGAACGGAAATTTACCGACCCGGAGTTTCAATCCCTGTTCCCGCGCCGCGCGCTCGGTCAGGCCAATGCTGGCCACTTGCGGCTGACAATAAGTGCAACTCGGAAAGGCAGTGATTCGTTTTGGGACGTGATCGGTGAACATTCCCTCGACGGCTTGAATCGCTTCGTAGCTCGCGGTGTGCGCCAGCAACGGCGGCCCGATGATGTCGCCGGCGGCGAAGACGCCCGCCACACTCGTCTGGTAACGATCCGTCGTCTGGATGAAATTGCGCGGGGTGAGTTGAAGCGATAGGCCACCAGGCAACAACGGTTGCACGCCAATCGCCACGAGACAAACTTCGGCTTCCAGCGTTTCTGATTTTTTGCCTTCGACCGAGATTCTAACACCGCTAGCATCGGCTTCGGCTTTGACCACTTTGGTTCCGGCCAGAACGTTGATGCCCTGTTTGGCGAAGGCCTTTTCCAGCGTTTGCGAAACTTCGGTGTCTTCGAGCGGCAGAATGTTCGGCATCATCTCTACCAGCGTGACCTTCGTCCCGAAGGCGTTGAAGAAGTAGGCGAACTCAACACCAATCGCGCCGGCGCCGATGATGATGATGTCTTCGGGCTGCTTTTCCAAAGCCATCGCTTCGCGGCTGCCAATCACGGTTCGCCCGTTGAACGGAAAACCGGGCAGCGGCCGCGACACGACGCCGGTGGCGATCAGGATTTTCGCGGCTTCGAGTTTCTGGATTTTGCCATCGGCGCTGTTTACCGTCACCGCACCCGCTCCGGTGAGCGACGCTTCACCGCGAACATAGTCCACCTTGTTCTTCTTGAACAAATACTCGATGCCGGCGGCGTTTTTGTCGGCGATGTCCCGTGAACGTTTGATGATTTTGCTCCAGTCGAACCGCAGGTTCTCAAAGCTGAAACCGAACTCGCCGCCACGATGCTTCATCAGGTGAAACAGTTCGGCGTTGCGCAACAGCGATTTGGTGGGGATGCAGCCCCAGTTAAGGCAGGTGCCGCCGGCCCGCTCTTTTTCGACACAGGCGACGCGTTTGCCCAGTTGCGCGGCGCGAATGGCGCCAACATAGCCGGCGGGACCGCCGCCAATGACAATCAGATCATAGTTCATAAAAATTCAATTAGAGCAACAACGCGGCTGGATTCTCCAGTAGCCCGCGCAGTTCCGCGAGATATTGGGCGCCGATGGCGCCGTCTACCACGCGATGGTCGGCACTCAAGCCGATGGCGAGGCGATGGCCCGGAACGATCTGGTCCTGTGCGTTGAGCACCGGCTTTTTCACGATGGCGCCAATCGAAAGGATGACGGCCTGCGGTGGATCGATGACCGCCGAAAAGCTATCAATGCCGTAGCTGCCCAGATTCGACACCGTAAGCGTGCCACCCTGATATTCCTCCGGCTTGAGTTTCTTGCTGCGGGCGCGCGTGGCCAGGTCTTTCACCACTTCGCTGATTTCGCGCAGTGATTTCATCTGTGCTTGGCGGATGACCGGCGTCACCAAACCATCCTCGACGGCCACCGCCACGGAAAGGTGAATGTCGCTGTATTCGATAACGGCGTCGCCACCGAAGGACGCATTGACGCGCGGAACTTTCGTAGCGGCAGCGACCACGGCTTTCAAAATGATATCATTGAATGTCAGTTTGCCCTGGCCGGAATTTTCCAGATGTTCGTTTAACTGTGTTCGCAGCCGGACGAGTTCACCCGCGTCAACTTCAATGTTGAGATAGAAATGCGGAATTTGCGTTTTGCTGGCGAGCAACCGCTCGGCAATGATTTTGCGCATTCCGGTAAGCGGTATGCGCCGGTCGCCTAGGCCGGGCGGCAAGACGGGAATTGTTGCCGCCGCTGTTGGGGTCGCCGCCGGCGTAGCGGGAGCCGACTCCAAGTCGCGGGCAACGATGCGTCCACCTGGGCCGGAACCTTGAATCAAAGTCAGGTCCACGCTTTTTGCGCCGGCAATTTTCTTCGCCAACGGCGAGGCTTTCACGCGGCCACGTGAAACGGGTGCGGTTGCTTTCTCCGCTTTGGCTGGAGACGGAGGTGTCCGGCTCGGACTCGCGGCCGGCGGATTGACCTGTTGAGTATTGGCAGCCCAATTGTCCTTTTGCGGCGCGTCTTCCCCAGCCGCCAGCAGCAACGCCAGTTTTTCGCCGATCCGTGCCTTGCCGCCTTCACTGACATAGATTTCCTGGAGCGTTCCGCCGTCGAAGGCTTCGAGCTCCATCACTGCCTTGTCCGTTTCGATTTCAGCAATGACGTCGCCAATGCCGACCGCCTCGCCAACGGCCTTGCGCCACTTGACCACGGTGCCTTCGGTCATCGTGTCGCTCAATTTGGGCATTTCAATGTAGGTCATGGCGAGAAGGTGTCAGACGATACCAAGGACTTTTCCCACGATGCGCTCCGGAGTAGGCAGTTGAATTTTTTCGAGCGGCGGACTGTAAATCGCCGGCGCGTCCAGCGTGCAAACGCGCAGGACCGGCGCATCCAGATCGTCGAACGCTTTTTCCTGGATCGTCGTGGCGATTTGGGCGCTCACGGCGCAAAAGGGTTTGTTCTCGTCCACCAGCACGGCGCGGTGGGTTTTGCGCACGGAGCGAAGAAGGGTTTCTTCATCAAGCGGGCGGATGGAGCGCAAATCCACGACCTCGGCGTGGATATTGTGTTCGTGCGCCAGAATGTCCGCGGCCTGCAAACTCGTGATGACCGCGCGTCCGTGGGCTACGAGCGAAATGTCGGAACCTTCGCGTTTCACGTCGGCGACGCCGAGCGGTATCAAGTATTCCTCCTCCGGTACTTCCCACGTTTCACCGTAAAGCAGCGTGTTCTCCATCACGAAGACCGGGTCGTTGTCGCGGATGGCGGCTTTCATCAATCCCTTCGCGTCGTAGGCCGTGGCGGGGCAAACGACCTTCACGCCGGGGTTGTTCGCCAGGATGCTTTCTGGCGTGTGCGAGTGCGTGGCGCCGACGTTGGTGCCGCCGTTGGCCGGGCCGCGAATGACCAGTGGCAGATTGATCTGGCCGCCGGACATGTAGCGGATGCAGCCGGCGTTGTTGACGATCTGGTCGTAAGCCACATAGGCAAAGCTCCAAAACATCAGTTCAACGACCGGCCGCAGCCCCAGCATCGAAGCGCCAACGCTCAGGCCGACGAACGCCGCTTCCGTGATGGGCGTGTCCAGCACGCGCTTGTCGCCGAACCGTTGCCACAACCCCTCGGTCACCTTGTAAGCGCCGTTGTATTGCGCAACCTCCTCGCCGATGATGAAAACGTTTTCATCGCGCGCAAGTTCCTCCGACAGCGCGTCGTTCAAGGCTTTGCGATAAGTAATAACAGGCATGGAAATTCTCGGTTAATCGTTGAAGAAAAATTTTCCTGTGCGGCCGGCCGGGGTTTGCCGGTCCACTTCGCAGTAAACATCCGCGAAAATGTCAGCCTTTTCCGGCAACGGACTCTCTTGCGCAAAACGTACCGACTCGGTGGCCTCGGCGGTCGCGACCGCGTCTAATTCCGCGGCTTGCGCCTCCGTCAAGACGCCTTCGTCGAACAATTGCTTTTGCCAAAGCTGAATCGGGTCGTGCAGCTTGCGATATTTTTCAATTTCCTCCGGACTGCGGTATTTCTTGGCATTGGCGTCGGAGACGGAGTGGCCGTAGTAACGGTAAGTGGCGATTTCCAGAACCGTTGGCCGCGATTCCTCGCGAGCGCGCAGAATCGCTGGTAAAGTCTTTGCGCGCACTTCGTAAATGTCCTCACCGTTGAACCGATCCCACTGGATGTCGTAAGCCTCGGCCCGTGCTGCCAGGCAATCCCGATAGGCGGAGGAACGTTCCTGGCTCGTGCCCATCGAATATTGGTTGTTTTCGATGACGTAAATCACCGGCAGACTCCAGAGTGAGGCTAGATTGAGCGACGCTTGGTAAACGCCTTGATTGACCGCGCCGTCGCCGAGGTAGCAAAGGCAGCAGCCCTTGATGCCTTTGTATTTCAACGCGAAGGCCAGGCCGAGGCCGAGCGGGGTCTGCCCTGCCACAATGCCGTGCCCGCCCCAGAAATTCTTGTCCGGGGCGAAAAAGTGCATCGAACCACCTTTCCCTTTGGAACAACCCGTGGCCTTGCCGAACAACTCCGCCATGCATTCATTCATGCTCATGCCGGCCGCCAAGGCATGCCCGTGATTACGATAGCCGGTGATGATATGGTCGTCGTCGTCGCAAAGCGACATCGTGCCGACGGCGACGGACTCCTGACCGATGCAAAGATGCAAGAAGCCGCCAATCTGGCCGCTGGTTTGATATTGCTTGAGCGCTGCCTGCTCGAACCGTCGAATACGCAGCATCTGGCGCAGAAACTGAATCTTTTCCTGCGCCTCCAATACGTGATGTATTTCCGCAGCAGCGGAGGGAATGGTCTCTAAAGTCGTTTCCATAACAGTGCATCAAACAACGTATTCAATGGTAGGTGAGCTAAAGCTGTATTTCCAATACATTTTTAGACTTGTATCCTTGCCGGCACTACTGCATCTTCGTTTCGATGCGACTGAGCGCTTATTCCGATTACGCGTTCCGCGTGCTGATGCAGGCGGCCCTGTGCAGGCCACAGCGAATTACCGTGGACCAAGTGGCCGAGACGTTCGGCATTTCGCGTCATCATCTGGTCAAGGTGGTCCACGACTTGGGGCGTAGCGGCTTTCTGCAAACGCAACGTGGCGTGGGCGGTGGATTCACCCTGGGCCGCGCCCCGGACAAGCTTCGAGTCGGCGACATCGTCCGCCTCGGCGAGGAAAGCGAGGCCGTCATAGACTGCATGGACAGGCCCGGTTTTCCGTGTCGGGTCTTCCCATCCTGCCAATTGCAGGGCGTCTTGGATGAGGCCGCGTCCGCCTTCTTCACCGTGCTGGATCGCTACACACTGGCGGACCTGATCAAGCAGCCATCGAAAATGCGCGCAGTGCTCCAAGTATGAATTCTGGATTTGGCCTTTGAAACTTGACCGGTTGTATCTTCTGAAACCCCAGTTCATGGACCAAGGCAAAGGTCCATATTTCTGTCCCCACTGCGCACAACTGGTCGGGCTGATGGAATTTTATCCGGCACTCAAGCGGCAACTGGAGGTGCGCTGGCTCGACTTCCCGCGACCGCGACCAGAGTTAATTGACCTGTTGGGCGAGGAAAATCAAAGCTGTCCCGTGCTGGTGCTGAAGGCTGCTCCAAATGATCCGTTCTCGACACCGGCGCTCCAACAGGCCAAGGGCCGATGGTTCGTCGAGGGCGCGGATGAAATCTCCTGTTATCTGGCGGGCGCTCACGGCATCGGAATTCCGCACTGATGCCCAGATCAAAATCCTCCGCCATCGCGCCCGAGCGGTGGGCGGGCTGCTACGATTTAGCTGGAAGCGCCGAGATCACCGCGAGGTATCGGAGGAATGTGGCTGCATGCCTATCAGGAATTCATGACAGAGTGCTGACGAACAGCCAGCACTCTGCCATTGGTTAACAGGTATCGGCGGTCAGTTCTTTTTCCGACCGAAATACCAAAAGATGGCGACACCACCAATGATGATGACCGCCCAGAGTATCCAACGGATGTAATGGTCTTCCATACTTGATGTAAAATCTGATGTTCATAAACAAGCTAAACTCTCGTCACACAACGCCGCTGAAACCCGTCCAGCGAGTCCAAGCGTGAGTGCAACGAAACCGAAAAGAAAGAGGCTATACCTGACAGGGTGCTCTCGGATGGAGCGCCGTTCGATGTGAGAATTGCCAGGTTGTGAGAAGGTCGTATGGCGCAAAAGGGAGAAGCTGACCTGCGACCGGCTGGAAATCCCATCGCGAATAAGAGCAACCCGTGCCAAAGAAATCAGTGCCAGATTTCTTCGCGAACCAATTTGGGAATCCTGCCAGACGAAATTGATGCAACTGTATCACCAGAATCGGAGCTGGAACGACGAAGGCGGCTTCGACAAAAATTCGTTCGCGAATCTGGCTGTTCGGCGCAAGCCCGCTCGCTTCATGGCGGGCAAGAAAACTCGATGGCAGCCACGTCAGCGCCAGCAGGATCAGACCAATTAGTTTCACGAAGCGTTTCGCCATACGGGCAGATTACACATTTGACCTTCGCGTGAATAGGCTCATCAGCTTTATAGCTTTCTATCACCCCGATCGCAGGTGATTCGCTGCCGGACGCAGTTCGCCATCCTCCATCTCGTAAGTCCGGTCAAACACATCCAGCGAACGATGGTCGTGCGTGACAACGACGACGGCCGCGCCACGTTCGTGCGCGACTTTGCGGAATAACTCCATCACCTGTCGGCCGCGATGGCTGTCGAGTGCTGCCGTAGGTTCGTCCGCCAGAATCAGACTCGGCTCATTCGCCAGCGCACGGGCGACGGCGACACGTTGCTGCTGTCCGCCGGAGAGGGCGTCAGGCAGGTTGTTCGCGCGTTCGGCCACGCCGAGGTAGTCGAGCAGTTCCAAGGCGCGCTTGCGGGCAGCTCGCGGAGCGGCGTCGTTGATCTCCAGCGCCACGGCGACGTTTTCGACGGCGTTCAGAAAGGGGATGAGATTGGCTTTTTGAAACACGAATCCCAGGTGTTGGCGACGAAATGCGCGCAAGTCCACCAGTGCGCGAGGACCGTCCATTACTGGTTTGCCGCCGATGACAATTCGGCCCGACGTGGGCGGATTGATCAGCCCTACAGCGGTAAGAAACGTGGATTTGCCCGCGCCACTCGGGCCAAGCAGCGCCACTACTTCGCCGCGCGCCAGACGGACGGAAACGTCTTTCATCGCCACGACCTCGGTGTTGCCCGCGCCGTAGATTTTCGTCAGGCCGAGGGCTTCAACGGCGGGTGGATTGTCGGCGTCGGTAATCACGACAACACCTTGTTCGGTTCGATACGCATGGCCTTCCAGATACCCAGTAAGCTGGCGAGAATGGAAATGGCGGTCACGACCAGAGCCAATCCCCACAAATCCTCGGGTGCAATGAGCACCCGGCGTGGGAATCTCGGAAAAATCCAGCCGCCCAGATACCAAGCCAGTCCGAAACCGAGCGCGCCCAGGAGAATGGCTTGTTGCAAGATGAGGCCGGCAATCATCGTGTTCCGCGCCCCCATGAGTTTGAGCATCGCGATGTCGTGAATTTTGTCGAGCGTGAGCGTGTAGAGAATCAGCGCCATGATGATGGTAGAAATGATCACCAGCAGAGCGCGGAACAAGCCGATCTGTCGGCGCGCCTTGTCAATCATACCATGAACCAGCAACTCGCTTTGGCCACCACGGGTGTAAACCGTCACGTCCGGCCAGGCAGCGATGGTTGTGGCGACCGTGGCAGGATCAAATCCCGCTGCGACGCGCACGGTAACGGCACTCACCATCGGCCGCGCCAACGCGGGAAGGCCGGCAGAAATACCTGCGCCGCGCTCCAGCAACAGCGGTTGGACCTGGCCGATGTCCTGACCGAGGGCCCGTTGCACCCGCGCCGCGCGTTCCAACCGAATGGCTTCGCCCGGCAGGTCGAACTGAATCGCCTGCGCATCCTGCGTGGTGAAGAACGCTATGCCGTCGCCGCCGGACGAAACCATGCCTCGACTCACGCCGACCACCGTGTAGCTGTCTTTGCCAAGCGCCAACTTCTCTCCCAACGCCAGCCCCAGCGATGCGTCAGCGATCATTTCGTAATGTGCCTGTCCAAGCGGACGTCCAGCGATGAGTTTGACCCATCCTCCCTTGTCCTCGGGCCAGGCGAGGCCGTGAACGTTCATGCGCAGCGGCTGGCCGCGGTGCTCGCGCTGAACGTTGTGAGAAACAAAGGTCCGTGCGCTGACCACGCCTGGCACGGCACGCAGGCGATGTTCGAGGTTGGCTGGCAGCCGGGAAATCTCCGCGAACGGCCCGCGCGTGCCACGTTGCACGACCCATAAATCTGCGCCGATGTGGTCCACGACTACGAGGGCGTCGTCAATCATGCCTCGGTAAATCCCACTCATGCCCAGCACGACCATCAGCAGGAGGCCGACGCCGACGGTGGTCAGCGCAAACCGCCCGAGGTTGTGGCGGATGTCTTTCGCGGCGAGATTCATTTCATGGCAATGCGCTGGGCGGCTTTTAGCGGCGGCTGTGTCGGCTCGCTCGGTGCGACAACTTTCTGTCCGGCGGTCAGCCCTTGCACGACATCCACTGTCTCGCGCCCACGCAAACCGAGCGTGACTTCGCGCCAAGTTGCCTTGCCATGATTCGCAATCCACACGCCGGGTTTGCCGTGCTGCCATTGGACAAAACGCTGTGGCACGGCGAGCGCCCTGGCGTTGCGACCCGTTTCGATGAACACCTCTGCGCGCTGTCCGATTGTCCAGTTGGATGGCAGCTCGCGCACGCGCACGTCCACGAGAAACTCTCTCGTCTCGCGATCTGTTTCGCGACCGAGGCGGGCGACCTCGCCGGGATAACTCTTATCCGGCTGGGAGCGGAACACGACGCGCGCTGGTTGACCGGGGGTCAGCGCGGTGGCGGCGGTTTCATCAACCCAAGCCGAAACCCATAGCTCGTTGGTGGCGATGAGTTGCAGGATGGAACTGCCCGGAACCACCACGCCACCGGGGTCGCGGTCGCGCCGAGTGACCAGGCCATCGTAGGGGCTGCGTATCTGCGCAAAGGCAAGCCGCTCGTGTTGGTAATCCAGGTTTCGTTCGGCGGTGATGATTTGCTTTTCGGCTTCCGCCGTAGCGGCGTGTGCGCGCTGCAAATCCGCTTCCGCGATGCGCAGTTGTTCGACGGCCTTGTCCATTTCGGATGCCGAACTGACCTTGGTTGCGAGCAACTCGAAGACGCGTTTGTGCTCTTGTCGCGCCTGTTGTTCGACAGCTTGGGCGCGAGTTTCATCCACGCGCACCCGCTCGGCAGTGGACTTGGCTGCGGCGAGCGCAGCTTCAGCGACTTCCACTTGCCGCTTGAGTTCACCGTCGTCGAGGCGCGCCAGGGATTGACCGGCTTTGACGAAGTCATTTTGATCCACGAACACCTCCGCGAGCCGTTCCTGAATGCGCGGGCTGATGGTTGTCTTGACGCGCGCGTCAAGCGTGCCCGTGCCCATTACTTCGCCGATCATGACGCCCGGTTGGACTTCAAACGCTTCCACCGGCACGGCCGCGAACTTCACGCGGTAAAACACGGCCGCGACGATGACGACGAAAACCAGCCATTTGGAGGACTTGCGAAGCGTGGCAGACAAGCGCGGTGCGTTCATGGGGACAGGAGTAGTTTGATTCGTCAATCCTGGTGGGCGTTGGCAACCGGTGCAGACCCGCGGATTTCCGTGTGCCGCACCTTGCCGCCGAGGTTCGCCGCCCACGCCATCAGACCCGCCGCCACCAAGGCGACGAGCAGCACCGACGAGGCGCACCAGGCTGCAACGGCTCTGCCACGCGTCAGCCACAGTCCCAGCAGCGCCGCGACGCCAGCTACCAGTGTCACGATGAACGCAGCCTTTGCCACGTCTTCGTGTTGCTCGATGATGGGGTGGGAAACACCCGGCAGAGGTTCAGCGATCTTTTCGGCTGGTTCGCCAGTGAGAAACGCGGGGACGGCGAGCATGGCCACGACCACCAATGCGGCGAAACCGGCTTTCGTCAGTGAAGGATTTTTCCGGAGCGCGCCCCAGCCGAGCAGCGCCAGTGTAAACACCAGTCCCACAACAGGGAAATGGTTCAACATCAGATGAAGATGCGCCGAATTCATAAGCTTGGTCTTGTCTTCATTGGTTATGCTCGTGCGCCCCTTTGGCTGGTTGAGCAACGGCCTCACCATGCTCGTGCGCGGACGCCGGCCGCGTGGCAGTTGCATCCAATGCCTCGACGTAGTGGACGAACTCGACATAGGCGGAGACATATTCGCGCCCGGCCTCCACGTTGTGCTCGGCGTGTTTCTTTTTCTCGACTGCGTTACCGAAGCGTTGGCCAATTCCGGTAGTCACTTCGTCGGTCACAGTCTTGATCAACGCGTCGGCCTTGCCACTTTCCAGCGCCTGGTCGGCGGCGGCGATGGCGGGCTCGACTTTCGTTCCAGCGGGCTTAAGGCCCGTGTAGGGTGCGCCTTCGCCAGCGCGATGCACGCGGACCAGCGTCTCGAAGAAGAACTGATCGGCGAGTTCACGCGCCTCGCTGCTTTGCGCACGCACGGCGAGCGTCCGTGCAAAGGCCGTTTTCAATTCCGCCTCGTGCTCGGGCTTGATCCATTTCAGTACGGGCGTGATTTCCTTTTTCTCGATCGCGGTTCTGGCGTCCACGATCACCGGTCCGTCCATCGTGTCGCAATGGGCAAAAGCCGATGCGGCGGCAATGAACCAGGCGGCGGAGAATACGCCAGCGGCGATGAGCTGATTCATTTTGGTTTTCATGTCTGTTGTCCTTTCATGGTTTGTTTGGTTTTCATAGGGAGGCCGCGGCCTTTAACCGACAGCCTCAATAAATAGTTTCCAACCGGCTTCTGCGTGTGCACCGACGTCAAACTCGCCGCCGCTCATGGCCCAGAGGACGACTCCCGGTTGGATCAAGCCGAGGAAGAGGACGGAGGCCGTTTCCGGATCAACGCCGGCGCGAATGCATCCTTCCCGCTGCCCGTCACGAATAAGTTGCTCCACCTCCCGCAGGTAGCCCTGGATGATTTCGTACATACGGCGACGGTGTGCAGTGCGGCCATGAAGCAATTCCTCGGAAAAGACCACGCGCGGGATCGCTGAGTTGCGGCGGACGAGTTCCACGTGGCGCGTCAGCAGTCCATGCAATCGATCCAGCGCGCTGCCGCCATTAGCTTGCGACTTCGCCACGCTGGCTTCCATGCGGGTTGCGATCAAATCCAGGACGGTGTCGAGCACCTCATCTTTGCCCGGGTAATGCCGATAAAGACCTGACGGCACTACGCCGACCGCCTTGGCGACGCGCGCAACATTCAAGCCCCGCAACCCGTGACGCTCGACGACGCCGAGCGCCGCTTGGGCGATCTGTTCCTGCCGGACTTCAGTCCTGGTTTTTCTGGCTCGCATACGGTTTCGTATTGTGAATAGACGTTCACAATATGCGGCAACTCGCTCCTGATGGTTTTGATGTAAGTCAAAGCTCCGGCGAATTGATCCAGCCTGCGGCGACTGCCAAAGCGTGCAGTTGAATCAATGTTTGCGACGGCTGGCGTGGCAACTTGCCTTCAGGCGGGGCGACTTGTGACGGATGTGCGCGATCGGCAGTTTACGACCGCGAATGAAAGCGAGCCGGGCACGAGAATCAGGTTCAGCCGCCCTGAATTCGAGCCGCCGCGCTGCTGTTAACCAAGACCACGGGACAAGGGGCGAGGTCAATAATATCATCGCTCACGCTCCCCAGAATCCAGCGGCCCAGGAGATTTTTTGGCCGACGCCCAAGGACAATCATGTTCACACTCATTTTCTCGGCAAGTCGGAGAATCTCGATCTCGGGCAAGCCGTCTCGTACGAAGCACGTGACCGGAACACTCTCAACGATGTGAGAATTGGCCAGGGTGTAGATTCTGTCCGATGCCCGGCGTCGTGCCTCCCGTCGCACCTTCTGCTTGGTGACCAGGATGACAAATCCGCCGGTGTATATCGGATCAACAACGTGGAGCAGCAGGATTGACGCATGCAATCGCTTCGCCCATCCGAAAGCGTGTTCCACCGCTTTGAGGGATGCGGGCAGGAAGTCAACCGCCACAAGGATCGTCGGCGTTGGCCGATGAGGAGAACTCTTGCGTGGCTTTGGCCGGCAATCTCGCCGGAATTCCGACCGGTTGGCGTGCCGAACATTGGTTTCAGTCACAGCAACACCACGCGTGTTGCCGATATCAAAGTTAGCGCTCTCGCTTAAATGGATCGTTTTCATAGGTATTGCGTGGTTGTTTGGATGTTGATGAAGTTCTGGTACGGCCAGACTCTGCGTGTCATCCATGTATGCCCGCAGACGCTGGAATCACCGTCGGCAATTCCGCGTCAGCGTCCGGCTCCTCATCGGACAGAACCTCGTTACGAGTTGCCATTCTGAATGGGGCCGCATAGCGCTTTTGCAGCATACGCAGGTACGGTTCATAATGCCGGCCGATATAGCGGCAGTAGGCGTCGTTACCGCAAATCCGCTTCAACTTCGCTTCGGTGGTTTCGGCAAGGAGCTCGCGGATCATTTTGAGGAAAGCGGGCACATCAATCGGCTTTTCAATCAGCCCCTCCACCCCGAGCGTAACGGCTTGCTCCCGCTGACCCCATTCCGCGGTAATGACGATGGTCGGCACGAACGGTTTCGTGCTCGTCATCTTCTCAAAAACCTTCCAGCCGCTGTCTGTGCCAAGGTTGATGTCGAGCACAACCAAATCAATCGGTGTGGAGTTAAAGTGCTCCATCGCTTCCATGGCACCTCGCGCAGGATAGACTTCGTAATGTTCTGCCTCTAGCAGCTTCGTCAGCGATTCAAGTACTGAACGATCGTCATCAACTACCAGTAATTTAGGTTTCATAAGCATCAAAACGTTTTAGGTTGTTTGTGGGAGCTACTAACTCGCGCCGCGTGGCATTAAAGCTTTTGCACTTTGGAAATGGCCGGAGCCCATGTCGCAATGAGAGTCGCGACACAGTGGGCCAATCCCTGCGCCGAGGGCGCCGCCGAACTCGGCTCTGAACTTCATGCCGCCGCGTGGTGAGCTCGGCTTGCTCAGGGATGCAGATTACCGGGCATTCAACTCTGTGCAGAATGCGCTCAGTGCCGACGTCAATCCGCCCTTGATTGGTCCACAGCCGCGTTGGCACGGCGAGCACGACCAGCCCAGAATTGAGTTCCCGAGCCCAGCGGTTGGTTGCATAGAACATTGGAAATCCCACGCTGGCCAGGATGCGACCACGCATTCGGGTCGGAATCGCTTCATCGGCCAAGTTCGCTAGTTCTTTTTTGATGGCTCGGGTCTGCAGCCGCTTCGCCTCACGGTGACTGACGATCCGTGAGCCGCCAGGATTCCGCAGAAGTTCATCAACACCCAACAGATCGAGCTTGGCTCCGAATCGCTCCGCCACCGCAACTGCGTTCTCCACCTGCCGCCGCGCATGCAACGAGAGCTTTATTGGAGCCAGCACCCGGCGAATAGGGAACGCATCTTCGTTTGCTGACGTGCGCTCGGCAACTGACTGGCGTGATTCGGGAATACAGATCACCGGGCACGGCGAGGCTCGCAGCGTTTTCTCAACATCACCTCGCAGAAAGAGCGACATCAGTCCTGATCCACGGTGTGCAACCAAACAGAGCCAATTCGCCCCAAGCTCCATCGCCAGACCGGGCACTTCACTTGCGGAATACGATCCCGAAGGTGTAACCGAATGAATCTCAGCGTTGTTTTTTGCGAATCGCCGGACAAAGCTGAGAGATTGCGCTCCTGCATCCTCTGAACCAAAAACCACCAGCCAGCGCTCCCCGATCTTGGGGAACTGGATATGTGGCTCCATCCGCGAGGTTCTGATGGCGCCCGGCGTCATGCCAAACGCTGCCTCTCGGCTGGTGGGTTCGATGTTGGTTCGCAGAATCATGTTTGTTTTCCCGTTGCAGACGACTCAACGCAGAGTCGCGATGTAATCCGATTTCCGATAAACGCGCTCCCGCAAGGATTCCCCAAGCAACGTATCAATCCCATCCAACAGGGCTGAAGGTTGCACCGGGTGTTTCAACACCAGGTCCGCCATCAACGATGTGTCGTGGTCCAGTTCCGCGTCGGCATCGCAGGTGAGAATCAACGGGAGGAACGGATCCACATCCGTCAAAGCCGCCAGCGTTCTCGATTTTCGCGAGACAATATCCTTCGCGTCGAAGCGAGTTCGGAAGTCCAGGACAATGACGCTGACTGGATTTGCCAGCAGCATGCTTTCGGCACTGCGTCCATTCTCGGCGAGCAGGACGTTGAAGTCCGCCGCTTGCAGCATCTCACCCAAAGCTTCGCGAGCGGAAGGATCATCGCTCACCAGGAGTATTCGTTTGTTAGCGTGTTGGTATTTCATGAGTTTGTTGTTGTTAAATGTGTGTCAGTGCTTGAAAAAAGCTGGCTGCTCCTGCCCGTCGCGGCCCGCGACCGATGAATCTTGGTGCGCGCCCGGGACGCGCGCTGATCCTGAATCCGAATGGGACGAATCGCGCGGTTTCACAACCCGATTGATCAGTTGCTACGAGGTTGTGCTTCGTGCGGCTCTCCACATCCACCAGCGTATCTGGTCTTGAGTGATTGCATGCTGTTTTCATAAGTGCTCTCTGGTAACACCGGCTCATCCGGTGAGCCTGGTATCGGTTCAGTTTTCTCTTTAGCTGCGTTCATGCCAGCGGAGTTTCGCGCTGGTTTGTGCGCGTTTTGCGGAGGAAACCAGCGCGCGCAATCTTCGAGTGCGCACGCAGCGGTCGAATTGAACCCGCTACCGGATGGAATTGTTTCGGCGCAAACCAAAGGCAGCCCGTTGCAGCCGACGTGAACGGTCGCCCACAAGCTGCTGTTTGAAAAGCGAGCCACGATCGCCGGTTCTTAATGAATGTTGATTGATCTACAGAATGAACTCGCGAGCAAGAGCAACTCGGTTCACTATTCAACCATGGCTTGGACTTGTTTGATCATCGCTGGAATTCTTGAAATCGGTTGGGCAGTTGGTCTGAAATACACGGAAGGCTTCTCCCGCTTGTGGCCGAGCGTCGCCACACTGTGCGCGATGATTGCCAGCTTTGCGCTGTTGTCCGTTGCGCTCAAGACCATCCCGGTCGGCACCGGCTACGCCGTGTGGACGGGGATTGGCGCGGCAGGCACGGCCATAATCGGGATGGCGTTCCTCGGAGAATCGCGGGAGGCGCTAAGGATATTGTGCATTATGCTGATCATCGCCGGTGTCTTGGGCCTGAAGTTCATCCCAGCGGCGAAGCTTGGATAATGCGCGAATTAACGCCCGTTACTCGAAATGCCATGGTGGGCTTAATCACACTACGCCCTGTTCGAGCATGGCCTCAGCTACTTTGCGAAATCCGGCGACATTGGCACCCACCACGTAGTTGACGAAGCCGTTCTTCTCGCCGAAACGGATACATTGACTGTGAATGGCGCGCATGATTTCCCGAAGCCGCTGATCTACATTGTCACGTGTCCATTGCAGACGCATGCTGTTCTGGGTCATTTCCAGCCCGCCCACTGAAACGCCGCCGGCATTGGCGGCTTTGCCTGGACCGAACAGGATTTTCCTATCAAGAAAGGCAGCAATGGCGTCATGGGTGCAGGGCATGTTTGCGCCTTCGGCTACGCAGATGCAACCGTGCTTCAGCAAGTCAGCGGCATCTCGTCCGTCCAATTCATTCTGCGTCGCGCAGGGCAGAGCAATCTGACATTTGACATTCCAAGGCCGTTTGCCCGGATGGTAATCACACTTGAATTTCTGCACGTATTCCTTGATTCGTCCGCGCCGGACGTTTTTCAGTTCTTTTACGAACGCCAGTTTTTGTTCATCCAACCCCTCCGCGTCGTGAATGAATCCGTCCGAGTCGGACAGGGTGATGACTTTCGCCCCCACGGCGATGGCCCGTTCCGCAGCGTATTGGGCGACGTTACCCGAGCCGGAGATCGCGATCACCTTCTGGTTAATCGAATTCCCGCGTGTCCGGAGCATTTCTTCGACGAAGTAAATCAAACCATAGCCAGTGGCCTCCTCGCGAATCCGGCTGCCGCCCCAATAAAGCCCCTTGCCGGTAAATGAACCGCTGAATTCCGTGGTCAATCGTCGGTATTGCCCGAAGAGATAACCGATCTCACGGGCGCCCACGCCGATGTCGCCACCCGGCACGTCCACATCATCGCCCAGGTGCCGATACAACTCGCTCATGAACGCCTGACAGAAGCGCATGACTTCTTCGTCCGATTTGCCCTTGGGGTCAAAATCCGCTCCGCCCTTGGCCCCGCCCAGCGGCAGGGTGGTCAGGGCATTCTTGAGAACCTGCTCGAAAGCGAGAAACTTGAGCGTGCCCAACGTCACGGTTGGATGAAACCGAAGGCCGCCTTTGTAGGGGCCGATTGCACTGTTCATCTGGACCCGGTAGCCACGATTCACCCGCACTGCTCCATGGCGATCCATCCACGAAACCCGGAACAGGATCGCCCGCTCCGGTTCGATGAGTCGCTCGACGATCCCGGCGATTTGGTACTTCGGATTACTCTGGACAAAGGGCCAGATTGACGTGAGTACCTCGGCCACTGCCTGATGAAACTCCCGCTCCGCGGGATGGCGTGCTTTCAGCAATTCCAAGGTGGTTGATAGTTCCTTTGATTTTTTCACTCGGCTTAACCTCCATTCACTACGCGGTTAACGATTTGCCTATGGTATCCGCCAACACCGTCCTGCGCGTCGTCGCTTCGGACGAAATCGGCAACACCCACGCCCGCGCTCGCTCCCACGCCGCCAGTTCTGCCGGCAACGCCAGGAAATTCCAACCGCCTTGAAAAAAAGAATCTCTGCTCATCCGCTTTACCCCAGCCTGACCACTCGTAGCGTGTCCAGCGTTTCCGCGTTTGGGCACGAGCGCGATAGGACGACTGCTGTGTCGCCGACAGATGCCATTCGCCGCTCAAACAGCCATTGCCCAGCCAGATGAATCCTGTTCTCCGGCCCAGCATCCTCAGACGTCAGGAGAGGTGACACGCCCCACACCATCGCCAGGCGCCGGGCCAGACTCTCAAATCCTGTCACGGCGACCAAAGGTACGTTTGGCCGAAACCGGGCAATCTCTTGCGCCGACCCCATCTCGCTGACCGGCGCGATGATCGCTCGCGCGCCAATCCGTCCCGCCAGTTGGCACGCAACAAAGCTGAGGGGATCATCCGCGCCGCCCACCCGGCTCGCTTGCAGTCGTTCCAACGCCATTCGCGCGCCAAATTCAGCCTCCGTGGCCAACAGCACGCGATTCAACGTCTGCGCGGCCATCACCGGATAGCGTCCGATCGCACTCTCGGCGGAAAGCATCACCGCATCCGTTCCGTCCAGTACCGCATTGGCCACATCCGTCACTTCCGCTCGGGTCGGGTGTCTTTGCTCCACCATGGATTCGAGCATCTGCGTGGCCGTGATCACTGGTCGCCCCAGCGCATTGGCTTGGGCAATGATTCTCTTTTGTACCAACGGTATCTCCGCCAGGTCCGTTTCAACACCCAGGTCGCCCCGGGCCACCATCACACCGTCGGCAGCCTGGATGATCGCATCCAAGCTGGCCAGAGCCTGACGTTTCTCGATCTTCGCGATCAACGATGGCCGGGATTCGTCCGGGAACAGTGCTCGCACTCTGGCCAGGTCATCGGCCGTCTGAACAAACGAAACGCCAACCCACTCGACCTGCTGGGCCGCCGCGAAGCCGATATGTCGGCGGTCCTCCTCCGTGGGAACCAGCGCCGGCAGTTCGGATTCCGGAAGATTGATGCCGGATCTGGACCGGATCGTGCCGCCGGTGATAACCCGGCAGACGACGACGCCCGACCCCGCCTCTTCAACCCCCAACTCGACGGTACCGTCCGCCAGGTATACCGATTCCCCCGGACGTAGAGCTTGTAGCAACTCCCGACGCAAGATTGGAATGCAATCCGAACCCTCCGCTTTCAAGTTCAGCGTCACTTTGGCGCCTCGCTCCAACTCGCGATGGCCGCCGGCAAGTTCGCCCACGCGAAACTTCGGCCCCGGCAAGTCCAGCAGAATGGCCACCGGCTCACCCATCCGCTTCGCCACCTGCCGCACCGCCTCGATGCGTCGTGCGTGCGACGCATGGTCGCCGTGCGATGCGTTGATGCGCGCCACGTCCATTCCAGCCCTGATCAATTGTTCCAATACTTCGGGCTGGTCCGTCGCCGGACCCAGCGTGCAGACGATCTTGGTTCGTTGCCAGGGTGACGGCTTGAACCCTACTGAATCTTGTCCCATAGTTTGATCTTTCTCATCGGTTTCACTCCTCTACACCAGCGCGCGCTCCGGCGCGAGCATGAACGGCAGCCGCAGCGCCGGCGCATGGCGTCGCAAAGTCAGCGAGCCTTGTTCTTTTTCAAAAACGAAATGCTCAACGCGCAGGGCGCCGAACACGACATCCGAATATACTGTGTCATACAAGTCGCTGGCAAAGTAGATGCGCGGTGCCAGTCTTTCTGAGAACAAAGCGTGTAATGCTGCATCCGCTCCTACGGCCACTTGTGCGCAGGTGGCATTTGTGCCGGTCACTTCGCTGTTGGCCAGGCTGTTGAGGTAATAAACCCGCTTATCCGCGTAGCACAGACACACGCCGATTGTATCCGAGCCGACGAGCGGGATGGAGGTGTTGTCCCCGAGTTCGAGATCGCCAATCTCGATCCCGCCACGCTGCCGAAGCAGTTGTTCCAAATAGGTCATGGTTCGGGGATGGATGGCGTAAACATATCGTGAGGACGCTCCCAGTTTTGCCCCGAGCTTGACGTTCTCCTCGTGCAGCACGAGCATCCCGCGCGGATACTCCGGCAACTCAATCAACGGCTGCATGATGGGTCGCAGATCTTCCCGGTGTTGAACAGCGTTCCCTGAGCACATACGAAGTTCTCCATTCACCACCTGCCCGGTCGGTTCCCAGACCGTCTCCGTCAGGAACTCCTTGCGTGACCAGGTGATAATGGGACGCCAGCCGGTTACGGGTACCGACGTGTCGTATTCAAAATGCACAATCTCCAAAGGCGTGCCGTATTGCTGAAATCCGTGCCACACCCAAAGATTCACCACCCCGGGATTCATGCCGGAACTGAGGATGTGCGGCGCGCGGCGTTGATCGCCACGCGTTGGATGCACGCCTGAAACCACCTCCGCAATGCCTCGACCCGACTCGTTCAGAGCGGTGTTGATATAAGAAACACCCGCAGCGTCGGTCGCGGACAGAACGGGTAGCGTATCCAGATCCGTCACATCCAGCACGACGTTGATTCCGTGTTTAAGGAGCAGTCGGTGGTAATCCAGCGTGTCCTCCGGGAATCGAAGCCGGCGATGTACAAACTCGTAGTCCAGCAGTTCATGGTTGAGATAGGGATTGCGAAGTACGCCATCATCCGGATCAAGGAGAACGACCTTGCCAAAATCCCCACGCCGGGCTGCCAACCGTTGCAAGAACGCCTGAGCAACGTGGCCCGATGCACCCAGGATCAGGAGATTGGGAGGACGAGGCGCCGGTTCCGTGAGCATAATGGGCCAATCGAAGGAGCGCCCTCGGTTCCTGGTTCGGTTTTGCTTCCTGCTAGTGGCCACTTTGCCGGTCGGACAAACCCGACGTCTCGTCTCCAAGTTTGGTTGAAGCGGCTTGATCCCGCGGACAATCGTATTCGCAAAGGGTGCTGCTTTAGGCATGATTTGCTCCGTTCTCTTTTTGGATGTTCTCGCGATACGCAGCGGCATTGCTGCGTTTCAAATCGTTCACAACCACCTTCGCGGGCCGGAATAGTTCGTTCCCGCGCATCCAGCCTCGCTGCCAGACTTCCAAGATGGCGTGGTCCGCGCACATCGGTTCGTCGCCGACACACACCGCCTCGTGAAACTGCGGATCGAAAGGCCGTCCGAGATCATTGCGGCTTATGAACCCGTGCTGGTTGAGCACCCCGGTCAACTGCCGCAGAGTCAGCTCGACTCCCTCGCGCAGTTGTCCCATCGACTGGGCCGAGCCATCGCCCAGCGCGCGTTCCAGATTGTCCACCGCCGGTAGAAGATCCCTGACAAGCGCGTTCTTTTGTTCCGAGGCACGTCGTTCGTTCTCTCGGGCCGTGCGCTTCTTGAAATTAGCGAAGTCGGCCGCGAGGCGGAGACAACGCTCCTGCCATTCCTTCGCCGCAGGTTGATCCGTCGCGCCTCCAGCCTCGGAAGGTGACGGTTGCTGAATCGTCGGGCGTTCGTTCGCCCGATCCTCCGCAGGCCGGACTGCGGTTCTTCTGGCGATGACATCGGCTGGAATCATTTCTTTATACATATCACTTCTCCGTGTGCGCAGGTTGTAAACCCACTTGGATTGTTTGTCGTTGAATGCGAAATCCCCTGCGGCGCATCGCGCGCAGCAGACCCCTTCATTTCTACAATCTCCTCTTGACTCAAGGTCAGGCGGGCATGGCCTCCTGCAAACGGTGGGCCTGCGACCGATGTTCCCGCACTCGACGAGCCAACCGCGCGGTCTTCCGACGGCGGAGCCGGCCTTCAATTTTCTCCGCCACCAAGTCTATCGCGGCGACAGGTTCGTGAGCGCTGTGTTCGGCGAACAGGTCGTTGCCGGGAATTTCATAATGAACTCGCGCGCGGAACTGATGCGCTGAACGATTGGGGCAAACCTTGTGCAACTGCACCCGTGCCCGTAGCGCACGCGGAGCATACTGCCGCACGCGGCCAATTTTCCGAGTTACTGCGTCGTGCAGCTTGTCGGTGAGTTCAACACCTTCGGTGCGGATCAGAATGTCCATTGCTTCCTGTTTCCACGCGGTGACCTTTAGTTTTCTGGCTGCGCGGCTCGCAAGCGGCGTAGCGGTACTGAGGTTTGTTTTCATAGGCATTAGTTTCTGCGCTTAACAACGGCGTTCCTACACCGTGCGTGATCGTCTCTACCTTAAGCTGGCTTTGTGCCAGCAGAGTTTTGGTGCAAAACCACCGCTTTTCGCGCGAAGCAGTTCCAGATGCTTAAAGCCTCCGGGTGTTTTCATTCCGGCACCGGTCCTTTTTGTTTCGCTCACAGCATTTGTGCAGACGCAATTCGCCGGGGATGGCGGGACTGACAGAAGCGGGCCGCAAGACCGCAAAGACTCATTGGCGCGGGGTGGAATGCGCCTCGCAGAAGTTCAATCATCAAATAACGCAGACGAAACGCAGTCTGTTCAAAGCGCGTGATGGCGGGTGGCACACGGCTGGCTAAGAACGGAAGCATCATGAGTGAAGTCGGAATCATTTCAGTTACCATTGCTATCGTTGCGATAGTCACGCTGGACATCATCGTCAGACTGGTGGCTGCACCTCATCGCCGGGACAAGTACCTGGAAGGTCTCCTGGACAGCATGACCGAAGCTGAACCGGCGGACCAGATGTCGCGAGCACCTCACGCGTCGGCCGCCCTGGACGATTCGCTCGCGGAAAGTCTGCTCCGTCATTTTGAACAGTCTGCCACGTCGCGGCACGTGTTGGCGGCGCTGACGACGAGGACGGGCGGAATGCCTGAAGCTGAAGTGCTGGCGGCCGTGAATCGCGAACTGGCGCACCTGCGCAAACGGGAATTGCCCGCTGCGGTAGTGCGGAAAGTCGTAATGATTTTGATGGGAGCGGACCTTGCGGCGCTTCGACAGGGCCGCCTCGAACTCACGACCGCCGGAAAACGCCTCCATGCATTGCTCCAAGTACGTTCGACCGAGGTGACGCCAACGCCTGCTTTTGTTTCGCCCTGAACGCCTGTCCCCTTTAGACTCGTGTGGTATACGTCCATGGGCGCGAAGATTCCATTTCGGCTCACCGAACTGCTGATCGCGGCCGCGATCATCGGTGCCGCACTGCTCTGGGCGGAACGTACGGCCTGGCGACAGATCAGCACCCTGCGGGCGGAAATGAACATCGCCCAGATTGAAAGGCTGGCTGCCGCCGACCGGGCCGACGCCGAGCGGTTCGTCACCGACACCAATACCGCCCTGACCCGCGTGCAACGATTCCTGTTCCTGTCACTGCTGGGATTACTTGTCAGCGGGACCGTCGTGCTGGTGTGGGTCTATCGCCGGATGATTGCACCGCTGCGCAGCAATCTGACCGAAAGCCGCGCCATCATCGAGCGTCAGGAGAAACTGGCGTCGCTCGGCGTGTTCGCCACCGGCATCGCCCACGAGATCCGCAATCCTCTCACCGCCATCAAGGTCCGGCTGTTCAGCCTCAAGGCGAGCCATCGGCCTGGCACCTCCGATCATGAAGACCTGGAGGTGATCGAGAATGAAATTGATCGCCTTGAGCGAATCGTTCGTGATTTCTTACAATTTGCCCGACCCGCTGAACCGGATTTGCAGACGATTCCTGCGGCGAAATTGTTTCGGGACGCTGCCGATTTACTGGCATCCGATCTCGCGAAACGATCGGTCACTCTCAAACTGGACCTGGACACCGAAGAATCTGTGCGCGCGGATACCGACAAGATGAAACAGGTGCTGATCAATTTCATTCAGAATGCGGCCGACAGCATGGAAGCCGGCGGGACGATCACTTTGCGAACTCGCTTGGACAGGCAAACACTGCAAGGCCGCAGCGGGCCCGCGGTTGTGATGGAAATCGCCGACACTGGGAGCGGAATCCCACCCGAAGTACAAATGCGATTGTTCGACCCGTTCTTCACGACCAAGGAAGACGGCACGGGCCTGGGCCTGTGCATCGCCGCGCGCATCGTGGAGAAACACGGAGGCGTCATTGATTATCAATCTCAACTGAATCGCGGCACCACCTTCAGCATCGTGCTGCCCCTCGCATCGAAAGATGAAAACGAATCCTACAATCCTGCTCGTCGAGGACGATAAGAACATCGCCACGGGCCTGCAAAAAGTCATGCGGGCGAACGATTACGACGTCACAACTCTGAGCCGGGGCGACAGCGGATTAGAGCTAGCCCTGGCGGAGTCGTTTGACGTCGTGGTCACCGATCTCAAATTGCCGGGCCTCGACGGACTTGAACTCGTGCGTCAGTTGCACGCGGCGAAACCCAAGTTGCCTATCATTCTGATTACCGCTCATGGCACCACGGAGGTCGCCATTGAAGCGACCAAGTGGGGTGCGTTCGATTACGTTCCCAAGCCGTTTGAAGTGGACGAATTGCTCGATCTCACCGCCAGAGCACTGGAATGCAGCCGGCTGATGTCGGAGCCGGTAGAAATGGGAGAAGCGGCATCGAATCGCACCGCAATTATCGGCAAGAGCCGTGCAATGCAGAGCATTTACAAGGAGATTGGCCGGATCGCGGCGACTTCCGTCACCGTGATGATTCGTGGCGACACCGGTACGGGAAAGGAGCTCATCGCGCGCGCCATTTATCAGCACAGTGACCGCGCCAATGCTCCGTTCATTGCCATCAATTGCGCCGCTATACCCGAAGCACTCTTGGAGAGCGAACTGTTCGGGCACGAGCGGGGCTCGTTTACCGGAGCCGATGCGCGACGGATCGGTCGCTTTGAACAGGCCAACGGAGGCACAATCTTCCTGGACGAGATCGGCGACATGAACGCCAATTTGCAGGCGAAACTTCTGCGAGTGCTCCAGGAAAAAACCATTCAACGCGTGGGCGGGCGGGAGAACGTGCCCGTTGACGTGCGGGTCATTGCCGCGACACATCGCAACCTGGAGGCGGCCATCCGCGAGCGCCTGTTCCGCGAGGACCTGTTTTACCGGTTGAGTGTGGTCACCATCAAGCTGCCACCGCTAAATCAACGAGCTGACGACATTCCCGATATGGTCAGATACTTCCTGCGGCGTTACGGGCCGGAAGCCGGCGTCGCCGCTCCGGCCATCACTCCCGAGGGAATTGCCCTTCTCCAAAGTCAAACCTGGCCCGGTAATGTGCGGGAATTGGAAAACACCGTGCGCAAAGCCCTGTTGATCGCCCGCGACTACACGATCAGCCAGGATCACGTGAAAGAAGTCCTCGCCAAATCGCGCGAACCCGCGGCCGTGGCCACGCAATCCCACGCGGCCTACATCACGGCGTTGATGGATCAAGTTGAGCGCGGCGAAATTCAAAATGCGTTCGCCAGAATGCTGGCTGACCTCGAACCCGAACTGTACTCACAAGCCATCCGCCGCGCCCACGGGAACCTGACGAAAGCCGCGCATTGGCTCGGTGTGACCCGCTTGAAGATGCGCGAAAAGCTCAAGGAATTCGGCCTGCATCCTGCCCGAGACGATCAATCCGAATAGCCTCGCGAATCTTCTGGCCCAGCATGATGTTGGCAATCTGAGCCAACCTACTGCCCAACGTCAAACGGTTTCACCCGTTGCTGTGGAGTTAACCCCACTCATGCACCTCCCAGTCGTGCAAAGCAAAACCTTACCACGGAGAACTCAAACGCGAACCGGGCGGGGGTTTTCCAGAGGCCGGCGCGCCTCGGACATCGTCCAATCCCTGCCCCTCGACTGGAAGCACCC
>CAZWJC010000053.1:0-30465 GCA_964634255.1 uncultured Verrucomicrobiota bacterium
GTGCCGGTGACGGAATACACGCCGCCCGTGCTCGTGCCGCCGCCGCCGTCAATGGCGTGGCAGTCAATGGAGCACTGACCCCGGGCCTGAAAGCAGAGAGCTGATAACAGCAAGCAGAAAACGGCCAACCGTTCCCGCCAGGTTGTGGACTGCGCCAGCCTTCTGGCGCTTTGGGGAGAGAGCGGATACCCCAAGTGATCCGAAAGCGGCGGAGGGCCGCCGCACTCCAATACGCTTCGCGCTCGCCATCCGCCATCCTTGGTCTTCCATTTTCGTGTTTTCATTGCGCACCTCCGCTCATCTTCACCGCCAGACTTTGCACCAGCGCCTTCAACTCCGTCACTTCCTTCTCCAACGCGGCGTTCTTCGCTGCCAACTCCCGAATGCTGTCTTCGGACTTCGCACTTCGCACTTCGATCTTCTCGTTCAGTCCCTGGATCGCTGCCAGCGCCACGCCGTCGGCGTCAATCGTTGTGATGCCCGTGTCGCTCTCACCCACGCCAAACGCCGCCTTGAAATCCTGCGCCATCGGACCGATGTGGCGGATCGCAGCATCCTGGCTCTTGTAGTTCCACGTGGACAACGGCAGTGTTGCCACCTTGTCCAACACCGATTGGGCATCCACAGCCTCGAGATTCTCCTTCTCGTTACGGTCGCTCAGGCTCGTCCAACTACCGCCGCCCGGTGACAGATGAACACCAACCGTGGCGCCGCTGTTGGAAAAGAGCCGGTAGCCGCCCGCTGCGCGCATCGTCACAGAGTTGTCGTTGGTGGACGAGGTGCGAGGGAAACCGTAATCCGACCAGACGAGGCATCCCCGGTTGGTAGCTTGAGAATAGTAACCCAACGCCGTGGAATAGTCGCCACTAGCGACCGTTCCCACGCCCAGCGCGGTGGCGACATCACCGCTGGCGGTCGCATCGTAGCCCAGCGCGATGGCAGAAGTACCGCTGGCGGTCGCTTCGCAGCCCAGCGCGGCGGAAGATTCACCACTGGCGGTAGACAATCTGCCCACCGCGGTCGAATAACCAGCGCTGGCAGTCGCGCCGTAGCCCAACGCGAGGGAATGATAGCCGCTGGCGGTCGCGCCGTAGCCCAGTGCGGAGGAAGCTTCGCCGCTGGCGTTGGCCTCGATGCCCAACGCTACCCGTTGCGCGCTCACGTCAAACAACGCGGCATCTTCCACGAGGACGTCGCCTACCACGTGCAAAGCCGCCGCCGGATGTGATGTGCCGATCCCCACCCACCCCGCACTGCTCATCCCCGCGCTTTGTGACTCGATTCCCAAAATGGTGTAGGCGTCGTCATCGTCACTGCAGACCACCACATTCGTCCCGGCAAAGGCCACTCCGCACACACCAGAGAGAAAATCTGCGCCCATGAGACCGTCTTTGGCTGTGGCCAGCAGCAAGGGGCTGGAACGTGTGCTCACGTCCACCAAAGTCACCGTGGCCCCCCAATGGCTCGCAACCGCCAGCCGGTTTCCGGAAATAGCCGTGGTCAGTGCGCCATACAATGAAAACCCGTTCACGCCATCCCGCACTTCGGCCAGCTTCACCGGCCTCGCCGGCGCGCTGACATCCACCAACGTCACCGCGCTGCTTCGGTTGGCCGCGATCGCCAGCAGGTTGCCGGACAATGTGACGGAAACAGCGCCGTCCAGATACTTGAAGCTGCCGACGCCGTGGCGCAATTCCGCGAGTTTCTGCGGATTCGATGGATCCGTCACATCCACCAATGTCACCGCATTGCTCTTAATGGCCGCAATGGCCAGCAGGTTGCCCGACAACGCCACGGAACAAGCGCCGTTCAGATTGGTAAAACCATTCAGACCGTTCACCATGAAACCCCGCAGCACGGGAGCGGAGGGATTGGAAATGTCCGCCAGCGTCACGGCATCGCTGTCATAGGCTGCGATGGCCAGCAGGTTGCCCCGCACCGCCACGGAATAAACTCCGCCCAAGTAATTCCAGCCGCCCACTCCGTTGCGCAGTTCCGCGAGTTTCACCGGGCTGGCCGGATTCGTGCAGCCGATGATGGTCACCGCGTCTGAAGAGGCGGCCCCCACCACCAGATTGGAGCCCGCCCAGGCCAGCCCCTGCACTCGGGAGATGTTGGTATAGACCCCGGCACCCTGCACCAATTGCGCCCGGAGGGAAGGCGAGGCCGGGTTGGCGATATCCACCAGCGTTATGCCCTCATCTCCCCCCACCGCCAGCAGACTGCCATTCACGGCGACTTGATTTGGGCGGGACAGATTAGTGTAGCGGTTCTGATTGTTCTGCACTTCATACAAAACGGGCAGAGTCGTTATCGCCGCGCCGGTGGTGATTTGCAGGCCGGCGGCAGGGGTCGTCGTCCCGATGCCGACGAGGCCGTTGGTGTTCACGAGGACTGCGTTGGTGGGCGAGCCATCCGGCGCGCTCAGGCGGGAGACGGCATTTGACGACAACATTGCGGCGGTAATACAGCCCGGCGCGATGCTGCCGGGTAGGAGGGTGCCCGTGATGCCCGCCGCCGGCACGCTGCCCGCCGCTCCCGCGTTCGGCGCGTAGAGCGCGTAAGGTGTGGCAGTGATCTTCTGACGCGGACTCAGGGTGGTAAACCCGCCACTGCCATTGGTGCGCACGGCGGTTTCCAGCCACCGGTCCGTGCCAAGAAAACTCGCGCCAAAATCCAGCCAGGTCGTGAATACGCCGCCGGACACCGCCACCGAATTGTTGGTCAAGATTGGTCCGATCTGGCTGCCGCCCGGGTCGGCATCGTAGAGGATGAACCGGAAGTCATAGAGGCCGCTTGCCGCGTTTGCCCCGTCGTTCAGACGACCTTGGTATGCGAATACCGTGCCTTGGGCGAACGCGGTTGACTGTTGGGCGACGAACGCGCACAAGAGCAACAAGGGAAGGGGTGTCGAGCAGAAACGAGCGCAGGTCTTCATACAGTGTCCATGTGGATGTCGGGCCTAGGGGCGAGAGCAGTCGCCGGTACAACTGCCGTACGCCGGCAGCCGCAGTCGTCTCCGGGGCTGAATCTAGGCAGTGGCCCAAGAGTGACAAGGCTTTTTTCCGCCAGACTCACTCGAGGTCTGGCGGCGCTTGGCCGAGTCACCGCTACTGTTTTATCAACCGATAGAACCGGTTCCCGGCTGGCGGATTGACAATGAGCGTCTTGGTCGCGCCATCGTCCTGAATCCCACTGGTTACGTTGCTCCAGTTGACCGAGCTGACGCTGTTGGTGTTTTGTTGCAGTATCCAACCGGTGGAAGGCGAAGGCCAGGAAACAGCCACGGTGTTGGTCGTCGTGTGAAAGACTGAGAGCAATGGCGCGCCGGGTGTTTGCACGGCAGCGATGACGCCCCAGAACCCACCCTGCAGCGTGTAGTTGCCACCGCTCATCGTGCCAGCATCGGGCTGGCCGATGGTGCCCGTGACGGAATAGACGCCTCCCGTGCTCGTGCCGCCGCCGCCGTCAATCGTGGACCAGTCAATCGAGTAGGTTTGCGCGAAGGCAGGCAAGCCACCCGCCGCTACCGAGAGAACCACCAAGAGTCCCAGCGCAAGCGGTGACGTGTAAGGTCGGGTGGACACCGGCAGGGTGCTCGTATGCGTTTGCATGTCAGTTTGCGATTTGCGTGACGAGGGCATAGGCATCAAGCGGTTTGAGGTGAGAACATGCTCAATGGCTGGCCTCATAGCTGAGCCGGAGTCCAGTTAGGGCAATAGTGCCGGTGTAAGTGTCGCCCGGCGATGTGTTATACCGCCGGATGGTCAAGTTTACGATTTCTGCGTTGGCGGGATATCCAATAGCGGGAAGGGTAAAGGCCTGCTTGACGAGATAGCCTGCCGCCCCCAACGCCACGGGGGTTGAAAGTATGCTGCCCCCGGTTCCACTCCAGGAGCCGTTGTGGTAACCGGTCCAGCGCACGAAGAAATCCGTGGTGGTGCCGGAGGCCGCGGTCAGAGGTGCTAAATAGAGTTCGAGAGTAAACGGCGTGCCGGACACATAATCGGCCGGCAGGGTGAAGGTGATCGAGCCGCCTGACTGTTGCCCTGGTGGAAATTGAGGACCCGTTGATGAATCATTGCCCGAAGCGGTGCTGCCCGGCGTCATGTCGCCGACGGTGATGGGAGCGTAACGAACGACGGGGGTTGAATTGGAGATGCTGCCTTGAACGACGAGATCCCCACGTACCACCGCCGAGTTCTGCACCGTCAGCGCGGTCGTCAGGGTGGTGCCCACGACGTGCAGCGCGGTCTGGGGAATGTTCGTGAGCACGCCCACGTAACCGCTCGGGCTGATCACGAACTTGGGGCTTCCGGTCGGGAGATCATCTTCGTCATAGACGCGCAAGATGTCGCCATCCCCCGCACTCCAGATGGCCGCAATATCACCGTCAGCGTAGAAGCCTCCGCCTTCAGCCGTCCCGCCTTCGAGGAAAACACCCGAATCGCCGCCGCCCGGGGTCCAACCGCTGGCTTGCCCCAAGGTGGCCTTCTTGCCGTTGTGAACGTTCATTCCGGTCCCTTGGAGCGAGATCGCGGAGGCATTCTCCACAATGACGTTGCCATTGACGTGGAGGGGCGCAGCGGGTTGGGCGGTGCCGATGCCGACCCAATGGTCAGAGACCAACCCGGCCTGGCCGGTGGCCCCAAGGTCCCAGAGGGTTACGGCATTGTGCCCTCCTGCCACCATCGTGCTGCTCGCTGCGGCCAGCGAGCTGACTGACCGTAAACCGCCGGTGCCGCGGCTGCCATTCCGGATGACGGTCCTGAGCTGCGGTGCCGCCGGGTTCGCCACATCCACCACCGTCAGTGCCGCGTCTGTGGACGCCGCGATCCAGAGCAAGTTGCCTTGGAAGGCAACCGCCCGCGCGCCGGCCAAGGCATCGAATCCGCCTTGGCCGTCACGAATGACGGCACGCAGAACCGGAGCCGTGGGCGTGCTGATGTCCACCAACGTGACCGCGTCGCTGCCGTACGCGGCGATGGCCAGCAAGTTGCCGGAGAGGGCCAAACCCGTGGGGCTGACCAGATTGGTGTAGCCATTCGATCCGTACTTGAGCGTGTGTTGCCGGACGGGGTTGAGCGGGTTGGCCACATTCACGAGGGTGACGGCGTTGTCGTTCCGGGCGGCGATGGCCAGCAGGTTCCCGTTCTGCGCCAGAGCGCAGGCGCCGTCCAAATCGTCGAAACCCAATTGACCGTCGGCGATGGCAATCTTGAAGACCGGGCTGGCGGGATTGGACACATCCACCAGCGTGAGAGCGTCGTCTCGATCCGCAGCGATGGCGAGCAGGCTGCCGGCCAGGTTCACTGCCGCGGCGCCATCCAACCCGGTGTAAGAACCCGTACCATCCCGCAGGGTCGCGCGGTAAATGGGCGCCGTGGGGGTGGTGACATCTATCAGGGTGACGGCGTCATCACTATACGCGGCGGCGGCCAGCAAATTACCGGAGCTGGAAAGCGCCGCCCCGATGACGCCGCCCAGATTGGTATAGCTGCCAGAGCCATCCACGATACTCCACTGCAAAACCGGTGAGGCAGGACTGGAGATGTCCACCAAAGAGAGGCCGCCAGACGAGTAGGAACACAAGACCAGTCGGTTGCCTCCGGCGGCGACTTTCACGTCTCCGTCGAGGTTGGTGTAACCGTTGACGTTGTGGATCAAATCACTTCGGAGTTGGGCCACGGCGTTCGTCACGCTGGCCGTAATCTGTAGGCCCGCCACCGGCGCGGCGGTCCCCACGCCCACCAGCCCGTTGGTGTTGACCGTGACGGCGCTCGCGGGTGAACCATCCGCCGCGTCGAGATGCGTGAGCACGCCGGAGGCAAGCTTTGCCGCCGTGACCGAGCCATTGGCCAGCATGCCCGCAGTGATGGTCTGGGCCGGAACACTCGCCGCGGAAGCCGCGGTGACCGCAAACGAAGACCACGGCGCCGCGGTCACTGGTTGGCGCGGCGACAGCGACGTAAACCCGCCCAGACTGCCGGCCGGACGCACGGCGACCTCCAGCCAGAGCGGGCTGCCATCGAACACGTCCGCACCCAAATCCAGCGTGGTGGTAAACAGGCCGCCCGTGACGGTGACCGCGAGATTGGTGACCCCGTCCCCGACTTTTTTCCCAGCCGTGGCATCGTTATACAGATTGGCGGCGATGTCGTAGAGCCCCGCGGCGGGTTGGCCGGAAACGGTCAACCGCCCCTGGTAAGTGAACGCGGGCGAAGGCCCGCCCTGGCTGATCAAGGCGCTGGTGACGAACAGGGTGGTGGCAACAAGGGTGATGAGTGATTTCATGGTGAGTACGTTCTTTGCGCGGCGGAGCCGCCGCGTGTCACATGGGCAGGGAGCAGGGCCAAACACCGTGCGCGCGAAACGTGTCTCGCGTTTGACTGTGGCGCCGCTGACTGAATCCCCAACCACGCCGGCAGCTTACCGGATGTCGCGGCAAAGTGCCATACGCGTTCCCACGTAATTTGCGCGTGTCCCGGAACGGCCGGGGGGATGGCCGGTTGGGTCTCCTTGCCAACCCGCCGCGGCTTCTCTAACTTGCTTTCCGACGACATGGATTCGACAACGCGCAGACGATTGATCTTTGGGATCGTGTTCCTCGTGCTGGTAATCAACCTGGCCGTGGGCGCGCGGGCTTACCGACAGGCCGCGCAAGCGAGCCCCAAGGACACCGCCTATCCGAGCCTCGACCTCTTCTCCCAAGTGCTGGAGTTGGTCCGCCGGGATTACGTGGACGGCACCAACCTGACTTACAAGGAGCTCGTATTCGGCGCGTTGGAAGGCATGATGGGCAAGCTGGACCCGCATAGCGAATTCATGGAAGCGCGGGAATTCAAGGATCTCCAGGATGACACCCAGGGCGCGTTCGGAGGGTTGGGCATCGTGGTCTCGATTCGCGACGATCATCTCACCGTCGTGGCCCCGATGGAAGACTCGCCCGCGTTCAAGGCTGGGATTCTGACCGGTGACCGCATCACCAAGATTGGCGAGAAGAGCACGGAGAAGATGGGCACAGGTGACGCGGTCAAGTTGTTGCGCGGCGATCCGGGCACGGAAGTCTCGCTCACCGTCCTCCGCCCCTCGACGGGCCAGTCCAAGGAGTACACGCTCAAGCGCGCCATGATCAAGGTGGACATGGTCAAGGACATCAATGGTCGCCGGGAGTTTCCAGTGGACGACAACAAGATTGGCTACGTGCGGATCACGCAATTCGGAGACAAGACCAGCGACGAACTCAGCGATGCGCTGACGAAACTCAAGGCGCAGGGATTGCAGGGATTGGTTATTGACCTGCGGTGGAACCCCGGAGGTCTCCTCGATCAGGCGGTGGACGTGTGCGAGAAGTTCCTCCCCCGCGGGCAGCTTGTGGTCTCAACCGAAGGTCGCAACCCGTCGCAGAGCAAGTCGCATCACGCGCGCGGGCGGGGCGATCAATTGGTGGACAAGTCTGGAAAACCGCTGCCCATCGTGGTGCTCGTCAACTACGGCAGCGCCAGCGCTTCCGAGATCGTCGCGGGTTGCCTCCAGGATTTGAAACGGGCGATCGTTCTCGGCGAGAAAACCTTCGGCAAGGGTTCGGTGCAAAGCATCCTGCCGTTGCCGGAAGGCAGTGCGCTGCGCCTGACCACGGCCAAGTACTACACGCCCAGTCACAAGGTTATCCATGAGCACGGCATCACGCCCGACATTCTCGTGTCGCTCAGCGACGACGAGGAGCGCGATATTCAGCTCGGACGCGTACCGGGCGGCGTGGACAGTCTCGAACCGCCGGATCGCGACCGCGTCCGCAGCGCCCACGATCCACAGCTTGAACGGGCTTTGGACCTGCTCAAGGGCATCACGCTGTTTACCCAGCGCGCTCCAATCAATGCCTCGCCAAACATCCGGCAGGAGGCCCGCGCCGCAAGGGGCGCGGAGGCTTTGAACCGCTGAATTGTGAAATCACGAAACCAGTTTCTTGATGCGATAGGATGCCGCATTGACCACTGAGCGGTGACATGACACTCCTCGCTCTCGAAACGTCCTGCGACGAAACCAGCGTGGCTGTGCTGAGTGGCGGACGGGTGCTGGCGAACGTCGTCTCCTCGCAAATTGCGCTCCACGCGGAGTACGGTGGCGTGGTGCCCGAACTGGCCGCCCGCGAGCACTTGCGGAATCTCCTGCCGATTGCCCGGACGGCGCTGAGCGAAGCCGGCGTTTGTGCGGCTGACCTGGACGCCGTGGCCGCAACACGCGGACCTGGCCTGCCCAACGCCCTCATGGTCGGGCTCAAGGCCGCGCAAGGTGTGGCGTTCGCGCTCAACCGGCCGTTCTACGGGGTGCATCACCACGAGGCGCATCTCTATTCGCCTTGGATCAGCGGCGATCCGCCGGTTGCCGACTTCGCGGCATTCCAGCCGAACGTCTCACTCATCGTCAGCGGCGGGCACACGATGCTGGTGCATGTGGAAGCGCTGTTGCGACATCGCGTGCTGGGCTCGACGCTGGACGATGCCGCGGGCGAGTGTTTCGACAAAACCGGCAAGCTGATGGGCCTGCCCTATCCGGCCGGGCCCGACATTGACCGCCTGGCAGAGCAGGGGAATGCAACCGCGTTCGAATTCCCACGCCCGATGCTGAACGATCCGAACGACGACTTCAGCTTCAGTGGTTTGAAGACTTCCGTCCGGTATTTCCTTCGCGACCATCCAGACTTGCTGGGAGACCGGACGAAGCTATGCGACCTGTGCGCCAGCGTGCAGGCGGCGATTGTTGAAGTACTGGTCGGCAAGACGCTTCGCGCCGCGCGGCGACTGCGCGTGCCGTGCTTGACCGCGTCCGGTGGAGTGACCTGCAACCGTGCGCTACGGCGGGAGTTGGCCGTGGCGTGCGCGAAAGCCGGGCTCACGCTGCGTCTCGCCGAGCGCAGCCTCTGCACGGACAACGCCGCGATGATTGGCATCCTTGCTGAACTCAAGCTCCATCGCGGTGACCCGCCGACCCAATTGGACGCCGACATTGAGCCGGGTTGGACGCTGGCGTAACGGCGGCCAAACCGCCGCGCTCCGGGCGACTATTGCGTGAGCCGGTAGAACCGGTTCCCCGTCGGCGGATTGACGATCAGCGTTTTGGTGGTGCCGTTGTCGAGGATGCCGCTGGTCACGTTGCTCCAATTGACCGAGCTGACACCGTTGGTATTCTGTTGAAGCGTCCACCCGGTCGACGGCGAAGGCCAGGTGACAGCCACGGTGTTCGTGGTTGTAGAACGGACCTCCAGTCTGGGCAGGTCAGACTCCAGCGCCAGACTGTAGAGTTCGTAAACTTCTACCAGATCTTGATCCGCCAGATACACGACACAACCGCCGTCCGGGCTGAGGGCGAAAGTGGTCACGTCGCGGTTGTTGGCCAGGTTCGGGGTGAGACTTACCGAGTCCCCGCCGTCCACTCTGGTTTCAAACAGCTCGAAGAAGTAATCCAGGTTTTGATCGGCGAGATACAGCACGCGCTGCGAATCCGCCCCCACCGCGAAAGCCGTTACCGCGCCGCCCACCGCGAGCGGGCCGTTTAGCCTCACCGGACTGCCTCCCGTCACGGGCACGCTGTATAACTCGTCCACGTTCCCCTTGCCTTGGTCAGCGAAATAGACCGCGCGGCTGCCGTCCGGCGTGAGTCGGATCGTTGCCGACACGCCGCCGTTGGTAGGCGCGGTGTGCAGGTCCTGCCGCGCTCCACCCACCAGGGGCACGCTGAACAGTTGGTATTGATAGGGCTCGGTCGGGTCGGCGGTGAACACCACGCGCTCTGAATCCGGCGTGAAGATGGCCTGGCTGACACCGCCCGCGCCGTTTTGATCGTCACTGAGCAACGTAGCGCTGCCGCCCGCTGCCGGCACGCTGTACAGCAGATAACGCGGCGCCCTGCCAATGCCTTGATTCAGGTCGAACACTACCCGGCTGGAATCCGGGCTGAAGCGCCCGCTGTAGATCGTTTGCCCCGCCATGAGGGCGGAGTTCAGCTTCACGGCGTTGCCACCTTGGATGGGCACGCTGAACAACTCGTCCACATTATCCGTCTCCTGATCGGCCACGTAGGTCACGCGGCTGGAATCCGGGCTGAGCGCAAACCGGCGCACGAGGCCGCCTTCCACCAAGGCGCCGTTGAGTTTGACCGGAAAGCCTGTGGCGATGTCGGTGCTGTAGAGTTCAGTCGGGGAAGCATTGGTTTCGCTGTCATAGGCAGAGCGATAGACGACCCGGGTGGAATCCGCGCTGATGACAAACGAGTTCACCAACACGTCAGCGGTCAGTCCCGGCAGCACCGTGATGTCCCGCGGCACACCGCCGGCAACCGGTACGCTGTAGAGCCGCGCGCCGTGCGACCATTCCGCGGCCCGGAACACCACGCGGGTCGAGTCCGCGCTGATGGCGTAGTCCGTCACATCGCCGTCCACAAAGGGCAAGTTCAGCTTTTGCGGTGTGCCGCCAGCGATGGGAACGGTGTAAAGCTCGTATACTTCGTTTGCCTCCTGATCCGCCAAATACACCACGTGCTGGGAGTCGGGGCTGATGCGGAAGTCGCTGGACACGTCACCGCCTGTCGTCATCGGACCGCTGAGCTTGACCGGCATGCCCCCAGTGATCGGCACACTGAAAAGCTCGAACACGTCGTTGGACTCCTGATCCGCGCGGTACACCACGCGGATGGAATTCGGACTGACAGCCAAGTGGGTCACATCGCCGCCTGTGATCAGCAGCCCGTTCAGCTTGAGGGCGGACGCGCTGGACGCAACGGCTGGCAGCAATAACGATGACAATAGCGAGAGAAGCAGGATCGTCTTCATGGTTTGTGCCGGAGGAAGAACAGGTTGCCGGTGGGCGGGCTGATGAGGACCGGTCTGATCGTGCCATCGTCCTGAGAGCCGCTGGTCGCGCGGCTCCTGTTGCAGGAACTGACGCTGTGAACGCCGCACTTTCGGACTCCACGATGGCGGCGCTCCGCCGAAACGCCGCCAGGGGAGTTGAGCTTCAGACTTCGGTTTCTGCCGGGCAGTCTGCCTTTCACTTGATAAGATGCTGAACCAGTCGCTCCAATCGGGTCAACCGTTCTTTCAGCTCCGCGTTCTCGGCTGACAACTCCTCCAGCCGGCTTTCGGCTTCCTGCTTTCCGCACTCGACCTTTTGATTGAGCCCTTGAATAGCTGCCAGCGCGACGCCGCCTTCGTCCACGGTGGTGATGGTCTTGTCATCCGCGCCCAGACCGAAGGCCGCATGAAAATCTTGCGAGACGGGACCAAGATGACGGGTGCCGGCTTCCTCGCTCTTGTAGCGCCAGGTTTGCACCGGAAGCGCCGCGACCTTTTCCAGCACGGCACGTGTGTCCACCGGACTAAAGTCAGCCTTGGAGTCGCGATCACTCCCCTGGGACAGCGTGCCGCGGACGGACACATTCCCGTCCTTGTTCCACGACAGCGTCCACTGTTTGGTGCCGGCGAAGGCCGTGCCCAACAGACCCCCGCCGTGTCCATATAGCACGGGACCATCCGGACTTTGACCGGCAAAAGGCATGCTCGAACCGTACCAGCCCAAGCCGTGAAATGTGTCGCTGCCACCGCGGAAGTAAATGTCGCCGTCGTTGATGCGGAGGTTGCCAATGACATCCAGCGCGGTGGTGGGGTTGGCATTGTTGATACCCACTCCGCCCGCCGCACGAATCAGGAATTGGTTGTCGGCTGTGGAGGTAAAATCCGCGTCCGTGCTGTCGGCCCAGACAAACCCGCCGGTGTGATTGGCCTTGGCCCGCCGCCCGGCGGCAAAGGCGCAGTTGGTGGCCTCAGTGAAGACGCCCATCGCGACGGCGAAATTGCCAACGGCCTTGGTGCTGCTACCCAGCGCGGTGGAGGCAAAGCCACTGGCCGCGGTGCTAAAGCCCAGCGCGGCGGAGTTTTCACCGCTGGCCGTGGTGTAATAGCCCAGCGCGGTGGAGAAATCGCCACTAGCCGTGGTGCTGCTGCCCATTGCGGTGGAGGCATCACCGCTGGCCGTGCTGTACCAGCCCATCGCGGTGGAGCGAAGGCCGCTGGCTTTGGTGAAGTGGCCCATCGCAGTGGAGAGATCGCCATTGGCTGTGCTGGACTCGCCCATCGCGGTCGAACCTTTGCCGCTGGCCGTGTTGCCCTGCCCGCCGACCACGGTGGCGAACGAAGCGCCCACGCGGTTAGGATAGTCGGACGTGCCTCCGCCGCCAATGGTCGCGCCAGAAACGCCATTGCTGACCCCGTTGCCCGCGTAACCGCCAATCACATTCGGACTGACACCGACCGACTCCAACCTCAGCGTGCGTTGCCCGCCCACTTTGAAGTCCAACGGTCGGGAGTCGGTGGTGCCAAGAAAGGCCTCGGCCGGCATGTTCGCCCCCGAGTTGCCGGTGATTTTCCAGAAGCCAGACGTGAGCGAATCCGGAAGCTGGCCGGTAAGCTGGCTGGCATTCAGTTGGGTCAGCTTGGAACCATCTCCGGAAAAACCGGTCGCGTTCACCAAGCCGGGCACGGTGGCCGTGGGTGACGCCAGATAGGTGCCCAGACCCCCGATCTCATTCGCGGCAAAGGCGTGGATGCCTGAGACGGCCACCTCGAGCGAGAAACCGTCGCCGACGATCGGCGCGTGGCCTACCTGGACCGGGTTGCGCGGGTTGGAAATGTCGTAGGCCCGAAGGCCTTCGTGGTTCCAGGCCACCAGCGCCCACTGACCACTGATGGTGACGCGGCGTGCCTCGGCGCCCGGGATCGTGTGCACCAATACGGGCGCGGACGGGTTGGAGACATCGTAGATCAGCAGGCCGTCGGCGCCGCTGGCCACATAGACCAGGTTTCCAGGAGCGGCGGCCACGCCGAAAGCGCGGTCGGGCGTCTTGGCGTGACCCAGCATGACGGGTTTCGTCAGATTCGTCACACTGTAGATGCGCAGGCCGTCCGCTTCGTTGGCCAGGAAGGCCAGATCGCCGGCCACCGCCACATCCCAAGCCCGGCCACCGTTATTCGTCACCGACAGGTTGTTGAACGTATAGTAGTCCAGGAAAACGACTCCAAAACTGCAGATCCGGAGGCCCTCGGTGTCGTTGGCCAGAAACGCGGTGACACTTGGGTAGGGCCAGTTTTGACGGACGGCCACTCCCCTGACCCCCTGAGTCGTATTGATTCGGGCGAGTTCGTAGGTTCCATTACCCCCTCCTGCATCCAGTGCCACCAATCCACTGCTGGTGCCGATGAATGCGAAAGCATTTGTGATCGCGACCGTCCAGGCGTCGCCTCCCAAATCGGTCTTGTGAGCCACAGCGATCGGATGGGCGGGATCCTCGACATCGAATATCCGCACGCCATCGTAGCTGTTGGCGACTATGGCGTAATGATTCTTGATGGCCAGACCACTGGCGAAACCGCCCAGATGGACGTTGGCGAGATTCGTCAAGGTGAAGGGCGTCGACAAACTGGCATTGATACCGCTCAACCCGCCCCCATCGCCTTCAAACCGCGTCGCCCGCACGGTGCCATTGACGTGGAGCGTCGCCTGCGGATCGTTCGTGTTCACGCCCACGTTGTTGGCCTGGAGGACCAGCGGCTGACCGTCCGTGGTGCCGAGGAAATTGTCGGCGGGCGTGGTGCCGGCATTGCCGGTGGTGCTCCAGCCTCCGTTCGTCCCGCCACCGGCGGCCGAGATGGTGAGCGTGTTGGCATTGGTGGCGAGCGTGACGTTCGGTCCGGCCGCCAGCCGCACGGCGTCTTTCAGCCCGTTCAGGCTCTTGACCACCTGGCCGGAGGCAATGCCGGCGCTGGTGACGGCGTTGGCCGAAACCGCTTGGGCGCTGGTGGCCGTGGCCGCTGCGCCGGCGGTGGGCGCGTAGAGCGCATGCGGCGCCGCTGCGAGCGGTTGCCGGGGTGTGAGAGAGGTGAACGCTCCCCCGCCGGCGGGACGCACGGCGATCTCCAGCCAGCGCGCGTTGCCATCGAACACGCCCGCGCCAAAATCCAGCGTGACGGTGAACAGGCCGTTGGCGACGGGCGTGGCTGCGTTGGTTAGCGCGGTGCCCAGTTGGGCTCCGGACGCGGCGGCATCGAACACCGCGAAGCGCAGATCGTAGTTGCCGCTGGCAGGCGACGCCCCGCTGTTCAATCGGCCCTGGTAGGTGAAGGCCGTGCCGAGCGGCGCTGCCTCCAGCGGGAGGCCGAGAAATAGGCACGGTGCAAATGCTGCGGCCAGTAGGCGACAAGACAACCTGCGAAGGTGAAGAAGCTGCTTCATAACTAAACGAATGACCCGTTAGGCTAACCAACAATACATCTCAGGCAACGCAGCCGAGCACCTCGCACCCTTTGCAGGTGCGACTCCCCTCGCGTCACCGCGGCGACTCTAGGGATTCACTCGTGCGATGCAAGTGGAATGTCGCCCTCGGGGGCATGTGGGCGTCGGTCTCTGCAGAACCCACGCAAGATGTGGCGACATGCCGCATCAATCCGTTCTGGTCGGTGAGCGCAACGCCCATTCGCGAACGCCCCACTGCGGCTACTGCTTCAACCGATAGAACCGGTTCCCGGCTGGCGGATTGACGATGAGCGTTTTGCTCGTCGCTAAGCTCTGTGGGGCGCTGGCTACTGTCAGACGGACACGGCGCGGCGATGGGGCACTCCGCTCCCAGCCATAGCGATATTGTGCTCCGCTTGCCACCGCACTCCAAGGCAGTGCGCAGATTTCGGAGGCCCACTTCAAATTTCGCACCTCCGCCTTGTTTCGGTTGCCGGATTTCAGAGCTGGTCAGGGTAGCACCCGCAGGCGATAGAACCGCATGTTGACGCCAGGACGGTTGTCCTCGACTTCCTCCTCCTCCTGCGGCGTGCTGATCGTCCGCAGCGTGGTCCACTCGCCCAGATTCTCGGAGCACTGCACTTCCACACCTGCGTCGTCGGTGCATTCGAACCGAAGTCGCACCGCCCCGCTCGGCAACGTCGTGAATGCACCGGGCAGGAGGTGGGGCGGAATGTAAAAGACGTAAGCAGCGCCAGTTTGGGCGTTCTTCTTGAACGTCCCGCACACGAAATGCCCGCGATCAATGGCGACGCACGTGCCGAACCAATCGTTCGTCTCCGTGTCCGAGGCGCACAGCTTGGCCATCTGCTTCCATTCGCCGTCCTGGTACGCGTAGAGATAGGCGGCGCCGGCCTGCGGGCCGGCCGCGCCATCCCAGGACGACCCAAAGACCAGATGCTTGCCCGAAAGCGCCAGCGAGCAGGCGAAGTTCGGATCCCCATCCGGTTTCGCCGCGATTTTCTGCTCCTGCTCCCAGTGGCCGCCGCTCCGTCGGAAGACGTACACCGATCCAAAGTCGCGCATTCCCCCGCCTTCATTCTGCGTCACCGCTGCCACATCGCCTGAGATCGCCACGCCGCCGTAACCGAACCAGTCGTAGGGCTGGGGATCGGCAGGCATCAACTTCGCCTGCTGCGTCCACACGACGCCCGCGCGCGTGAACACGTAGGCCGCACCCGCGTTCTTGCCCTTCTCGGGGTCGCGGTAGGCCGAGACGATCACGCTGTCCCCGGAGATGGCCACGTGCCCACCGAATTCCATGTTACGGGTGGGATCGGACGGCGTCAGTTTTGCCTGTTGCGCCCACACTCCTCCGGCGCGAACGAATATGAAAGCGGAGCCGGATTGCACACTGCCCGTATAACCGTAGGGCGCGCCGACGATGATCGTGTCGCCTGCGATGGCCACCGTCTGACCGAAGTTGCTACCGGCGCCGGCGTCGGACGCGGTCAGTTTCTGTTGTTGGGTCCAATTCGTCCCGGAGCGCGTGAATACATACGCCGCACCGGCGCGGTCGAGGTTGCCAGGGTCCGCCCAGGGCGCACCCGCCACGGCCGTGTCACCCGCAATGGCCACGGCGAAGCCCAGGTAATCCCCCATCGCGGCGTCGGAGGCCAGCAGCATGGCCTGGTGAGTCCAGGCAAAACCGGAGCGAACGAAGACGTGCGCGGCGCCGCCGCCCGGAGCAGCCTGCGTGTCATACTGAACGCCCACGATGGCGGAGTTGCTGGAGATGGCCACCGAGTAGCCAAACATCTCGCCGGTCTTGAGGTCGGTGGTGAGGTCGCATTGCGGAAACTGCGCCCACGCCGCAACCGGGAGGAGCGCAAAGAGGAACCATGACGAGTGCCGAAGGGTTTGCCGTTCAATGTTTCGGCGTGCGGGTTGAGAGGGCGTTTTCATTTTCCTGCCTCCGGTGTTCTTGCCGTTCTCGGTCTTGAGTCTCTAGGCTGGTTTGGGGTTTCGAGCGGCTCATTGTCCCTCTCCATTCACTTTCGCGGCCAACGATTTCACGAGTGCCGTCAACTCCGCCACTTCCTGCCGCAGCTCGGTATTCTCCGCGCGGAGTTCCTGGATGCCAGCCTCCGCCCTCTGGCTTCTGACTTCGGACTTCCGGCTTCCGGCATCCACCTTCTGGTTCAACCCTTGAATCGCTGCCAGCGCCACGCCATGCAGGTCCGCATCGTTGAGCGTGGTGTCACTGTCGTTCAGCGGAAATCGCTCGTGGAAATCCTGCGCCATCGGGCCGATGTGCCGCTGCGGATAGCCCAGGTAATTCCATTCGGTGATGGGCAGGCTGGCGACTTTCGCCAATACCTGCTGGCTGTCCACGGGAGTGCAACGTTCCTTGGTTGCCCGGTCGCTGGTGAAACTCCAGGAGGCCGAACCCGGCGTCCAGTAAACCGTCTGGTTGGCGCCGGCGCTGCCGCTGGTAAAGCGTACGCCGCCGGCACAGCGGAAACTGACTTGGTCGTTGTCCGTTGAAGAGAAGTATGCTGCCGTGCTGTCAGCCCAAACAAAGGCGCCGGTGTGTTCGGCCTTGGCGTGATGCCCGGCGGCGAAGGCATAGTTGGTGGCCTCGTTGTCACGCCCTCCCGGGATGGTCGCGTACGAGGCGTTGGTAGAAACCTTGTTCCAATGCCCCCCGCCGATGGTGCTGTACGTGCAATTGCTCCCGATCTGGTTACGTTCACCACCGCATAGCGTGCTGCCTCGGTTGTCTGCCAGAACATCGTTGTTGGCTCCACCGCCGATGACGCTCACGCTGGTCCCTGGATAGATGTCATTGGACTTGCCGCCAGGTATGACGTTGGAGTCCTCCTCGTATATGGCGTGGGAGACACTCCGGACCGTGCCGATCCTGTTCAAGATTCCGCCCCCGATGGTGGCGCATTGTTGGTTGGTCCCGATCGTGTGTCCGCTGCCTCCCGCAATGGTGCCGTAGGAAGCGTTGGTGCCAATGAGGTTGTCAAAGCCTCCCGCGATGGCACTCCGCACGGAACCGTTACCGATGGAGTTCACATAGCCCCCGCTGATGACGCTTTCCAGGGCGTCCCGGTCGATCCGGTTATACCGGCCTCCACCGATTACGCTGAAATCAGACATGACGGCGTTACTATACGAGCGACCATCGTAGTCCGTCGCTCCTCCGCCCGCGATCACTGCGCCGGCGACCCCGGAGGCTATGTAATTCAAAGGGGATCCTCCGATGAGGTTGGGCGCTCCTTCCGCCGCACTCTTGGAACCGGCCAGACGCAAGGCGCGCAGTCCGTTGACCTTGATCTCCAGCGGCTCGTCGTCCGTCGTGCCCAGGAAATGCGTGCCGGCGGCTGTTCCTGAGTTGCCGGTGATCTTCCAGAAGTACCCGGAAGTGACGCCATCCAGCAGATCGGCGTTGAGGTTCGTAACCTTGTTGGTGCTGTCCACGCTGAAGGGCGGCGAGGTGCCTGAGACGCCGCCACTAAACGCAGGCCGTCCCGTGAACGTCTGGTTGTCATCCAACAGGGCCACATTCGTGGAAAGGCGCGCATCGGCCAGCGTGCCTCGGTCCACGTTGTTGGCGTTCAGCGCCAGCAAGCCGGTGCCCTTGCCCGTGAACCCACCGCCGCCGGTGACGCTGGCCACGACCGCCCCGCCGCTATCCTGCCATTCCTGAAGATTGGCCGACTGGACGGTCGCCCCCCGGACCACGAGCGCTGGGCTGGCCCCGGAAAATGTCTCCAAAGTCTGCGGGCCTATGGTGAACGTGTTGGCCGCATTTCGCATCGCTACCTGCGAACTCAGCCGTGCGTTGGGCACCGTACCGGTGGTGAGCTGGCTGGCGTTGAGGCTAGTCAAACCCGCGCCATTCCCAGCGAAGCTGTTGGCCGCATGGTTGAACGTCAGCGCTTGGGAATACGTGCCGGACAAGTTGGTTGACCCGACCACACCGCTCAACTGGCTTGCGGGCAGCGAACCGGAAAGTGCGCTGGCACCGATCGCATAGGGCGCGGCGGTCAACGCCTGCCGCGGCGTGAGCGTGTTGAATGCGCCTCCGCCATTGGTGCGCACGCCGATCTCCAACCAGCGCGCGTTGCCGGTAAAGGCTTCGTGGCCGAAGTCGAGCGATGCGGTGAACAGGCCGCCCGAAACTGCGACTGCGGCGTTCGTCAGGATGGGCCCGACCTGGCTGCCGCCCGGGTCGGCATCATACAGGATGAAACGGAAGTCGTACAGGCCGCTGGCGGCGTTTGCGCCGTCGTTCAGGCGGCCTTGGTAAGTGAAGGTCGTGCCTTGGGCAAACGCCGGTGGCTGATGAGCAGCGAAGGCGTACAACAGGATGAAGGTAACGAGAAACGAGCAGCAATCAGTCCTAGTCTTCATGCGATGTCCATGTGGATGTCGGGTCTAGGGGCGAGAGCAGTTGCCGATACAACTGCCGGGTTGCCGGCAGCCGCAGTCGTCTCCAGAGCCGACTTTAGGCCGCCCGGGAGAACTGACAAGGACTATTTGGTTTTCGCCGCGCAGGCGTGCGCGCCCGCGCCCGCGCCTATGGTTTGTTCAACCGATAGAACCGGTTCCCGGTCGGCGGATTGACAATGAGCGTCTTGGTCGCGCCATCGTCCTGAATCCCACTGGTCACGTTGCTCCAGTTGACCGAGCTCACGCTGTTGGTGTTCTGCTGCAACGTCCAGCCGGCGGAGGGAGAGGGCCAGGTAACGGCGACGGTGTTGGTCGTCGTGTGGAAGATCGAGAGCAATGGCGCGCCGGGTGTTTGCACGGCAGCGATGACGCCCCAGAAACCACCCTGCAAGGTGTAGTTGCCGCCGGACATCGAGCCGGCATCCGGCTGGCCGATGGTGTCGCTCTCGGTGTAAAGCCCTTCAGCGTGCGCAAGCTGGCGGCGCTGCCGAGGCGCCACAACGGGAACTGAGGTTCGGATTGTTCATGGTGGATCTCCGCTCCGCTTGGCGAATTGCTGGACGACGCGCTTGAGTTCCGCCAGCTCCTGCGTCAGCGCTGCGTTCTCCGCGCGAAGTCGGGCAAGTTCGCCTTCCACCCGCTGCTGCATGCCGTGAACGGTTGCCAACGCCGCTTCCGCTCCAACCGCGGCTGACCGGGACGACAACCCCACATTCGGATTGGCCTCACCCGCCATGCCAGCGCTGCGTTTCGGCAGGACCAGGGCGGGCTGCGCGGGGCAGACGGATGTTTCTGCTGGAAACTCCAGGTCTGCGCCAACAGCCGCTGGGTGATTCGCCGCCGCAGTGAGGGTAAGTTCAGGGAGGTCGTTCGATCTGATGAGAATCTTACCGCTTCCCTGGATGATAATGTCCTTTCCCTGGATCCTGATTTCTCCGCTCTTTTTCATCCGAATGGAGGCGTCCCCCGTTTTCAGCAGGATCTCATCCTCTACTTCAATGTTCAGATTCTGGCCCGCAGTGAGGACCATGTTTGATCCAACCGCCAGCACGCAGTCTCCGGCCACTGTGGTGGTGAGCTGCCGTCCCAACATGGTGGTGACGTCGCTGGCCGTGGCCAGGCGGAATACATTGCCGACGGCGAGGTTCAGGTCGCCGCCCACCGTCTCGGTGGCATGCTGGCCAACGGTGCGCGTGGCGCTGCCGCCGACCGTGTTCGTGAACCGGTCGCTCTCCATCGCGATCTCCCGTGCCGTGAGGGCCAGGGTGTTTTCGGCGGTAAACGTCAGGTTACTGTGACAGAGGCCGCCCGCCACAGTGGCATAAGCGGCGGCACCGGAATCGTGAGCGTAATGCGCGGAGGGCGCGGACGTCAGCGGCTGGCGCGGCGTCAGCGTCGTGAAGCGGCCCGCGCCGTTGGTTTGCACGCTGATATGGAGCCATCGGGCCTCACCCGCGAACGCCCCGGCGCCGAAATCCAGTTCCACCGCAAAGAGACCGCTGTTCACCGCCACCGCGTTGGTCGCCAGTAACGGGCCAATCGGTTTGCCGGAAGCGGGTGCGTCGTAAAGGCGGAACAGGAAATCATAGTGGCCGTTGGCAGGGCCGTCGGCGTCCTGGAGCCGACCCTGGTAGGTGAAGGCCGTGCCCGCGGGGGCAGCCGTGAGGGGCCAGGCATGCGCGAGAAGAATGGCGAACCACAATGCGGCGCGAAGAAGCAGTTTCATGAGATCAGCCGATGAGTAGTTGAACTCGGGGGCGAGAGCAGTTGCCGATACAACTGCCGGGTTGCCGGCAGCCGCAGTCGTCTCCAGAGCCGACTTTAGGCCGCCCGGGAGAACTGACAAGGACTATTTGGTTTTCGCCGCGCAGGCGTGCGCGCCCGCGCCCGCGCCTATGGTTTGTTCAACCGATAGAACCGATTCCCCGACGGCGGATTTACGATCAGCGTCTTGGTGGTGCCGTTGTCGAGGATGCTGCTGGTCACGTTGCTCCAGTTCACGGAACTCACGCTGTTGGTGTTCTGCTGCAACGTCCACCCGGTCGAAGGCGAAGGCCAGGAAACCGCTACTGTGTTCGTGGTGGTGTGGAAGACCGAGAGCAACGGCGCGCCGGGCGTTTGCACCGCGGCTATCACCCCCCAGAAACCACCCTGCAACGTGTAGTTGCCGCCGGCCATCGTGCCAGCATCCGGCTGGCCGATGGTGCCGGTGACGGAATACACGCCGCCCGTGCTCGTGCCGCCGCCGCCGTCAATGGTGTACCAGTCAATGGAATAGGATTGCGCGAACAGCGCCGTGGTGCTGACGATCACACTCAGGAAGAAAGCCGCGATCGTTTTCATAATCTTCAAGCTGGTGTTTTACTGGCGGCCAATCCTAGCCGGTCCGCCGTAGGATTCAATCCTCATCGCCTTGTTCACATGCCGCGTTTCGGGACTGGTTCCGGCTTTGATGTGCAACACGCCGCCGGTGTACACCGCATCCATTCCCTCGGCAAACGTATTGAAGGGGCGCTCGAAGCTGCCATCCTCCTTGCTGCCGTACGCGAAGTCCACCCAAGCGTCGTAGTTGGGCTGGATCTCGATGGTGATCTGGTCGGCACTGGGCGAAAATGGCTGCACGGCGATGCGAGTCCGACTGAGCGTGCCATCAAACCAACGCAGGAGTGGGGTGGAGTCGCCGCCATGCCAGGCGTCGCCCCGAGCGCGGGACAAATCAGGGGAGCCCTCCGTCATGATGGTTCTGACGCCCTCGTTCCAAAACACGGTGTAGGAGTTGGTGTGGGCGATGGATTCATGCGGCCCACTGACTTTGCAGATCCCGGCATTGGTGTGCCAGGTGTCGCGGGGGTCCTCGTAGATATGCGGCTTGTAGAGCGACTGGCACTTGCCGCAGTGGAGCCAACCGCGTTGTCCGAGAGCTTCGGGGTCGTCATCGTGCCGGAGACGATAATCACAAGCACCGGAAAGATGCTGGCCTCCAGCGGAGCACACACTGACGGCTTGATTCGGGTGATAATAGAGCTGGCCGCACTTCTGACACCAACGCCACCCGGGGACACCCTCAGCGGCAGGGTTGTCACAGGGCAGGGCAATGTGACCGTCCTGGGCCACGTGGTTGGTGCCGCTCAGCGCGCAGGGGCGGGTGTCGCCGTGGTTGTAGAACAGGTTGAAGCAATGGGCGCAACGCCGCCAGTTCGCCTCTGCGCCTGGAAAATACGTGGGTGTGTAGTCGGCCACGACCCCGGCCCCGTTCACCTGCGCATGCCATATCACCAAACCGTTGTCTTTCACCTGCGCGTCATAACCGCCGCCGCTGCTCACGGTGTTGGTCGTGCGGTATTCCAGGACAAAGAACTCGCGGGTGCCACGAATCGGATCGTACAGGATGACCGGTCCATTGGTCTCCATGAGTTGCGCGGCGGGTAGCGTGAATTGCCCCGGTTGAGTGAGAGGATGGCGGCGCGGTTCGCACCAGGCGAGATTGAGTTTGTGCCAAGAGTCCAGATGCACTGCGGTATTGCCGGAGATGGCGGTGAACCGGTCGCTCATGCCACTAATGCCGTAGATGTCACCGCAGATTCCGTCCTGGAGTACGTGGACGAGTTCTTCCACGACGACCGGCAAGCCGATTTGAAATTCCTGGAAGGTCACCTTCCCGGAGTACGTCACGCGTCCGGGAATGCCATACCAGTTGCGGGCGCCGCCGCCGCGCAGGGTCTTGTCATTGATCAGCAACTGAATCGTGCATTCCGCTGGGATCAGTACGCCATTGCCGTCACCGCCGTTGCTGGGCAGATCGTATTGCGTCAAGTTCAGCCCTTGATCCATCGCCCGCCCAATCATCTCCGAGAAATAGGCCCGGTCCGCGTGCGGGCCATCGGGTTCGCTGGCGAAGAAGACGCGGTAGAGGACATTGGTGGGCACCGTGAGCATGCAAACGGGCGCGGGAGTCCATTGGAAACGCCCGTTGGATGTCTCATGGAAGTAGCCGTTCACACTCCGAGGCGAAGTGGTCCTGGAGAAGAACCAGTTCGAGTAGTGCTGCTCGGCGCCGCGATAATCTGTGCCGACCAACTGGCCTCCCATCGTGTAAGGCGTGGCCACGTCCGCCGGTGCATTCGTAAAGTTGACAAGTATGACGGCGGTGGCCACCGCGCGCTTCGTGACCATCTTGCCGTAACCGAAATCCTCCAGCGTGGGCTGGGACTTACACACCGTCGGCAGTCCAAGGACCGCGCACGCGATGACAGCGGCCAGCAATTTGAATAGCGTTTTCATGGCGATGCCTGATTTGGCGTTCGAGAGGTGACGTTACTGCAGGCTCACCAATACGAGTACCAGCCCGCGCTCGCCAGATAGCGGCGTCATGGCCTTGCCCAAGATCGCGCCTTGGGCCAGAGCCGGGTTCGCTGCCTTCATCGCGTGGCCGGGCGTGTCCGAAGTCGTAAGCAGGTCGCCTGGACGAACCGGATGTTTCGTGGCGTCCACAAGGGCGAAAACGCGTCCGCTCAGGGCTACGTTACGCCCGCCTTCCAGTTTCTCAGTCTGTATCATGCTGATGCCGGGTTGCACGCCGCCCGCGCCGCTCACGATGCCGGCGACCTTGTGATCGTAAGCGCTCGTGCTGAGCTTGAGCCGGCCCGGTTGATCGGGATCAATCACCACCACCGCGCCCGGTTGGACGGTACCGTCCGACACTGCAAACGGCTCGGCCAGGTCGGCACCGCCGCGGATGGTCAGCGTGGCGCAACTCATGTCGCCGCTCGCATTGAGCGCGTTGGTGCCAGTATAGAAATAGGCTCCACCCGGGGTGTGGACCTCGAATCGTTGCTCGCCCGTGGTGCTGCGAGCATTCGCGGACTCTCCGTTCCAGATGAAAGATCGTTCATGCGCGGCTGTGGCGTAATAGCCAGCGGCGAAGCTATAACTGCCCTGAGCCTTGTTGTGACTGCCTCCCGCGACGGTGGCATACGCGCCAGTAGCCTCTCCCGCCCAACCACCCGCCACCGTGGCACCACCGCTGTCCGCCAAGTTGTTGCGTCCGCCGCTCACGGTGGAGTAAATGCCGGCGGCGGTGTTGTCCGCTCCACCGCCCGCCACCGAGTAGTTGCCGCTGGCCAAGTTGTTGCGTCCGCCGCTCACGGTGTCGTACGTGCCATCGGCGGTGTTCTTGTATCCGCCGCCCACCGTGGCGTTCGAGGCCAGAGCCCGGTTCTCGAAACCGCCTGCAACGACGGACTGCGTGCCGTAGGCCGTGTTCGTCAGGCCGCCGCCGACCGCGGCGTAGTTGCCTTCCGCCTTGTTGCGGGCGCCGCCCGCCACGGCCGACCAGTTGCGGGCCACGTTGCGCTCGCCGCCCCCGATAAAGGCGAAATTCGCCGTCGCTTGATGGAACGAACCGCCCCCGATCGTGACCTTCTCGCCACTGGCGATGTTGGCCTGGCCGCCGCCGATGAAGCTGTAACCCGCGTCGGACGCGATGTTGTTGGCCGAGCCGCCGCTAACGGTGGCATAACTGGAGGCCGCCTGCACACTGTTGCCCCGTCCACCACCAACGGTCGACCAACTGGAATCAACCGCGTTCCCGGAGCCGCCGCTCACCGCGCCATAGCTGCCTTTCACGCGGTTGGTATCCGCGCTGGCGCCGCCGCCCGCCACCACCGCACCGAAGTAACCGGCCGCGACATAATTGCCGACGAAGCCGCCCACGATATTTGGACTCGCGGTCTTTGGCTCCAGCCGGAAGGCGCGTTCGCCATTGACCCGCAGTTCCAGCGCTTGGCCGTCCGTGGTGCCGAGGAAGTGTGTGCCCGGCACCGTCCCCGCATTGCCGGCGGTTTGCCAGAGTGTGCCACCGCCCACGTTCGTGAGGTTTGCCCCGCTCCCGTAAAACTCTCCCAGAAACACGTTCGAGGAATTGCCGAACGTCACCTTCTCCGTGTAGTTGCCTTCAATGGCGCTGGAGGGCAGCCTGCCGGTGACCGTGGAAGCGTACGGTGCCGGCGTAAGCCGCTGGCGGGGTGCGAGTGTCTGATACGTCTTGGCGCGGTTGGTGCGCACGCTGATCTCCAGCCACTCACCGGGGCCGACGAAATCCCGGGGGGGCATGAGCACTCGGCGGAAAGAGCTTGGTCCGAAATCCAGTGTGACGCCGAAGTTGCCTTCGGAGACGGTCACGGCGAGGTTGGTGATGTTCTCGCCGACCTGCGATCCAGCGTCGTCATAGAGGGAGAAGACGAAGTCGTGGCGGCCGTCAAGCGGGCCGTTGGTATTCATGAGCCGCCCCTGGTAGGTGAAGGCCGTTTCCAGTTGCGCCGAGGCGGTAAGAGCGCCAATGGCGAAGGCGAGTGCAGCCAGAGCGTTGCGAAGTGAGTTCATGGGATGTGGTTCTAGTCTGTTCTTCATCCGATCAACGGAGTCGTCGGGAGACATCTTCCCATGGTCCGCCCGGAGTCCAATGGGCGAGCGGCGCCCACTCGCAACGTGTTGCCGAGGTGGCGTCGGCAGCACTATGCTTCACCTTCGACCCAGTTGTGGGGTGGGGGCTTCCGGTGAATGACGGGAAGATATGGCCAACCGGCGCGATGTTGGCAGCTCGCTGGAGTCAGCCCTCGTCGGTGCTGTTGGCACACACCGCCGGATCAAGCTGGCCTCGTTGGACCAGGTCGTGGAGATCGCGGCGGATGGTCTTGCGGTCCACGTGAAACTCGCCGGCGAGTTCGGAGATGTTGGGTTTCGCTGGCGAGCCGCGCAGGCGTTTGAGCAACTCGTGCTGCCGCGCGAGCCGCTCCGTGAACAGCCGCTCGCGGTCGCTGTCCTCGATCAACTCCGCCCGTTCGAGCGAGCGCAGCGACCGCACGGTCTCAGCCAGGCCGCATTCCGTCAGTGCCGTTTCGACCGTGCGCTCCAGTTGCGCGATGTCCACCGGCTTCTCGATTACGTAATCGGCGGAGAACGGCCCCTGCAAGGCGCCCAGCTTGCCCGCGATGTCGAGCGTGCCGGAGATGACGATTACCGGCACATGCGCCGCGAGGGTCTTGAGTTGCGGCAGAAAAGTCGTGCCCAGCTCGCCGCGGGCCAGCACGTGGTCCAGGAGGATCAAGTCCGGCACGCGTTCCTTCAAGGCCGCCAGCGCCGCCGTGCCCGTGCTCACGCAGGTCAGGCGATAGCGGTTCAACACCTGCGCGTAGAGGCGAATTTGCGTGGGCTCATCCTCCACGATCAAGATCGAACCGGCGAAATGATTGGTCTCGGCCATCTGTGCGGCAGCCACGCTATCCAACTCCGGCAGCGTTGCCTAGTGGGCAAGTGAGGCCCATCACGCGTTCACCGGCGGCGGGCTGCCCACCGGGAGCAGTACGCGAAACGATGTGCCTTGTCCGCTGGCGGTCTCGACATCCAGCCCCAACCGATCCTGTTGGGCGATGCTGTAAACCGTCGTTAGCCCCAAGCCAGTGCCGTGTTCGCTGCCGCTCTGTTTCGTCGTGAAGAACGGCTCAAAGATGCGCGGCAATACCTCCGGCGGGATGCCGGGTCCGAGATCGCGCACGATCAACTCGACGTACGCAGCGGCGGGACGCGGCGGCAGAATCCGCGCTCGGCCATCCGTTCGCGGCCGCACGGTCAACGTCATCTTGCCCTGGCCCTGCATTGCCTCGGACGCGTTGACGATCAGGTTGAGGAGAATTTGCTCCAAGCGGCTCTTGTCGCCGCACACAGCCGGCGTCTCCGGTGCGAGTTCCAAGGTAAGCACGATTCCGCTGAGAAACTGCTTGCTCAACATGGCGAGTGTTTCGCCCACGACGGCATTGACGCTGTAGGGTTTGTTCGGATCGCCGGGCTCGCGGCTGTAGCCCAGGATCGAGCGGACGATGCTTTTGCCCTGTACGGCGGCTTGTTCGATGTCCTCCAGATTCTGCTTCGCGTGACCCGTGGGCCTGAGTTCGCGCTGGATGAGCTGCCCCGCCATGCGAATGATCGAGAGCAGATTGTTAAAGTCATGCGCGATGCCGGCGGCCAGCGTGCCGAGCGCCTTCATCTTCTCGCTGTGGAAGAGTTGGGATTGAGCGGACTTGAGTTCGCGACGGTTGTCGGCGGCGATGGCTTCGACCTCCGCGTAAGCCCCGATGAGCCGGCGATGATGCCGCAGGCTGTAGAAAGCAAACAGCCCAGCCAGACATGCTCCCGCCGCGGAAAACCCCACCGCGCTGGGTTGAACCCACGTCGGCGGGCGAGCCGTTCCCGTGTGGCTCGAAGATGGGCTTGCGGGGGCGGCGTCCTCCCAATTCAATCCCAGCGCTCTCAATTCCGTTTGGAGCACCTCCAGATCCCAGAGCTGAATTTCCCGGTTGTCCGTGGAGGCCGCCAGCAGCGTGCCCTGCTGGTTAAAGCCCAGAGCCGTGATCCGTTCCGGATGCGGCGCGTTGAGGTTGGCCCGAACGGTCTTGGCGTCCGACGTGAGCAGTTGCACCTGACGCACGCCGTGGGTCAGGGCGATGCACGCGCCGTCCGCGCTGAAGGCCAGGATACCACTCAGCGCGCTAACCACGTCGCGTTTCAAGCGGGTCGCGCACTGCCAGGTGCGCGTGTCGTAAAACAGGAATTCGGTGGAAGCCCCCACGGCCAAGCGCCGTCCATTCGGGCTGAACCACGCCAATCCGCCATCATCACCTAGGGTGGTGATGTGTTGGCCGAGCTGCGTGTCCCAAACGTGCGTGCCTCCGCCCTTCCAGGCGCTGGTGGCGATGAAACGTCCATCTGGGCTGACCGTGGCCGCGCGCCGAGGGCCGCGCCAAAGAACCTGCTTCAAGGTGGCCAGCGAATCCAAGTTGACCGTCGCAATCCGAGTCGGCGCGGCAGCGGCAAACCATCGGGGTTCTCCCGGGGTGATAAAACCCAGCCAGAAGCCGCGCCCTTCCGTCCCGGGCACAACATTCGGGTCGCTCAGAGTAACTCTGCCGGCGCCTGGCGCGTTGGTGAGGCGCGTCTCGTAGAGGCCCTGGCTTGTGCTGACCACGAGCGACTCGTTGTTCGTCAAGAACGCCGCGCGCTGCGTGTTGGTTAGAGCCACAAACGCCGCGTGTTCTCCAGTCTCGCGCTGCCACAGATGCACTCCCTCCGTCGTCGTCCCGGCGAGCCAGCGGCCGTCCGGACTGAAATCCACGCCCAGGATGCGATCGGTAATCCCAATCGGTACTGCCAGTCGGGCAAATCCCGTGGTGGCTTGGTAATCCCACGTGCCGATGCCCAACCGCTCCTTGAAATAGAATAAACGATGTCCGGTCGAATCGAAGGCGAGCGCGTAGCCGGTTTGCGTGGTCAGCAACGGCCGGCCCGTGCGCCCATCCCAAAACCGCGTTGTCCCATCCCATGAGGTCGACACCAGCACATCGCCCCGAGGGTCGAACATCAGCCGCGTGATCACCATGGTGTGGGCTTTGATCGTTTGGCTCGCCCCGTCGCGTGTGTTTAATCGCGTGATCGTTCCATCGGCGTGGGCGGTCGCGAGTGAGTCACCTCCGGGATGCCAAGCCAAATCCGTCACCGCTTCGGCTGCTTCTGGCAGTTTCAGCTCGTGTTGAGGCTGGCGGGTTGCGACATCCCAGATCGTCACGCAGTTGGTTCCGGCCAGCGCCAGCCGCGTGCCGTCGCGATTGAAAGCCAGTGTGGCTACTGCGTCACCCGCCTCCAGCGAGGCGACGGTCTGCCAGGTGCGAGTGTCAATCATGCGCACCCGGCCGGACGTTTCGGTCACCAGCAGCCACTGTTCATGCGGATGAAAGTGCACGCTGTGCTCGCTGAAAGAGTCGAGCACACTGTTGAGTTCGAACACGATCTTCCCCTCGTTGATGCTCCACACCCGCACCGCACCGCCTGAGAAACGTGCCGCCAGATGATGCCCCTCCGGGCTGAAATCCAGCGACATCACCAACCGGTTCGAAAGCGCAAAGTTCCCCAACGGCTCGTGGTCCTTGCTGCGGTACAGCTCCACTTGCCCCGCGCCGTCCCCCCAAGCGTAATACTGACCCGTGGCAGAGAACCCCACCGCTTCGATCCGTGACGGCATCGGTTGCCAGAATTCGCCGGCGGCAACGTCCACCAACGCCAGCGCAGCGATGGCCTCGTCGCGCAGTTCGGGCGACGGACGGATCCGAACCGCATTTTGAATCGCCTGCAGGCTTTCGGCCCGGCGCCCCACTTTGCCGCTCCAGCGTAAGGCTTGGGCCTGCGCAAGCTGGGATCTCCACAGCTCTTCCGTGGCCTGCCCCGTCGCCGCCCGCGCCTCTTGCGCGTTGCGATGGGCTTGCCCGGCGAAGAAGACGGCGACCAGTGCAAACGCGATGGCCGCGACCAGGGCCGCCACCGTGAAGGTGTTTGAACGGGCCAAACCCCGGCGAATCTCCTCGTGCCGAAGCCGCACCGCGTCGTCTGAGAAACGGGGCGGTTGCGGATTCAGCGTTTCAGACTGTGGCGGATTCACGCGGACCATTCAGGCACGGACGCGTCTCGAAGAAAAGCGCCGAGTTGTAGTTTGCAGCACCGAAGGTTGACCAATCCCAGCCCGGCGCGATTTTCGTTGGTCAATATGAGAAGGCTTGTCCAGCATGAGCGCTGGACATGGCTGAACGGCTGCCCATCTACGAGATCGAGCCAGACATCGTCGCGACGCTGCAAGCGAAACGGCGGTTGGTGATTTCCGCGCCCACCGGTTCGGGCAAGTCCACCCAAGTCCCGCAAATGCTGCTCAAGCACGGTCTGCTGGGCGATGGGCAGGTCAGCATCCTCCAGCCGCGCCGGCTGGCGGCACGGTTGCTGGCGGCGCGCGTGGCACAGGAACTGGGTGTCCAACTGGGGCGTGAGGTGGGCTATACGATCCGGTTCGAGAACGTTACCAGTGCGGCGACGCGCATCCGGTTCGTCACCGAGGGCGTGCTGCTGCGGCAGTTGATTGACGACCCGCAGCTCCGCGGCGTTTCGGCGCTGATCTTCGACGAGTTCCACGAACGACATCTCTACGGCGACATCACGTTGGCGCGAGCCCTGGACTTGCAGGAGCAGGCGCGTCCCGACCTGCGGCTGCTGGTGATGTCAGCGACACTCGATTTGGATTTGTTGAGGGGCTACCTGGGAAGTGCGAAGTGCGGAAGTGGGAAGTCGGAAGATGCCTGCGCGGTGCTCACGTCCGAAGGGCGCATGTTTCCGGTGGATGTCGAATATGCTGCCGAGCCGAGTTACGCGGACAAGCGGCCCGTCTGGGAGCAAGCTGCGGACGCCTTCGCCGAGCATGTTGGTTCGGGCGATCAGGGCGATGTGCTGATGTTCATGCCGGGCAGTTTCGAGATTGCCCAAACACTCAACGCGATACGCCAGCGCCCGGAGTCCAAGGGCTTCATCCTGCTGCCGCTGCACGGCGAGCTTGCGCCGAAGGACCAGGACGCCGCCGTGGCACGTTATGGCCAGCGCAAGGTCGTCGTCGCCACGAACGTCGCCGAAACCTCGCTTACGATTGACGGCATCCGGCTGGTGATTGACAGCGGGCTGGCGCGCATCCCGCGCTACGATCCGTATCGCGGCATCAACACCCTGCTCATTGAGAAGATCAGTCGCGCCTCGGCAGATCAACGCTGCGGGCGCGCGGGTCGCACGGCGCCGGGCAAGTGCGTGCGGCTTTGGTCCGACCGCGAACACGCAGATCGCGCGGAGCAGGAGTTGCCGG
>CAZWJC010000054.1:0-30234 GCA_964634255.1 uncultured Verrucomicrobiota bacterium
CATCCGCCAGCTTCAGCGCCTCCAGCGTGTAGGTCGCCACGAGCGTTTTGTCCTGCTTTACACAGCGGCCGATCAACTCGTCCACCTCCGGGTCTTCCGACTTCACGGGAGACACGCCGCGGTTGAGCAAGGGTATTTTCCAATAGCTGCGCGAACTGGGGCGTTGCATCCCGATGACGAACTTGGCGGGCTTGCCGGACTTGTCCTTGGCGCTGGCGACGACGGCGGCCATGACGGCGCCGACAAACCCCAAGCCGACGACCACGACGATTTCGCGGCCGAGCTTGCGGTTTTGGGCGGTAAGTTTGCTCAGCCGCGCGAACTCTTTCCGGTAATCGGCAGGGCCAGGCATGGGGAACTTCTCACCGGCGGGACTGATCGAGAGGGCTTGTAGCTTTTTCATAGTTGGCTTTGGTGAGGTCATCTAGCGCGATTCGCTCTCACTCCGTCAACTCGAAAAGCGAATCGGCAATAATATCGTGAAGCCTCAGGTCGTAGATATTGGAACCACCCGGTTACGGAGACGTGGAAAAGGCGAACGCCCGGTCAAACGGATCAATCGCTCACGGGCTATCGGAAATGTCCGATGGCCCTGCGTGGCAGCACTACGAGCGGTGTCGTTTGGTCTTCAGCTCCATTTGCGGTTCGCAGCACTGCACTTGATACTCGTCGCCAATATTAAACGATTAAATTGCATGGCGTATCATTGGGCAATCGCATGCACATGGGCTGCATGAACCGGAACAAAAAGTCTCAAATCAATCTGCAATAGGTCGCCAGCCGACTCGTCTCCAAGCAGGGGTCTGAAGTCTGTTGTCCCTCTACACGGCAGAACCGCAAGCGTCACGATACGAGGGTGAGCACGCAGTCCTTTGTAGTGCAACACTCGACCTATCGCCGGGTCTTGTCTAAAAACCAAAGGCCCAGAAAGCAACTTGCCGACGACATGAAAGATCACTCGGCAATTAGCTCCACGATCCATGACCTGGTAGGCGTAGAGATCGGTTGGATGATTTACATCAATACCAAATCTCTCAATCTGGGCCGTGAGAGCATGGGGCAAGACCTGCGATGCCATGAGCCGCCAATTGTGGCACCATTTGCATTCACAGCCTTCTGCTGGACTACCGTACTGTCGCTGGACAGCGCGGGTAGCCACAAGGTGTGTGGCAATTCGCCAATCGTCTATTGGAATTGTTGGGCGACGCTGCACGCTAGATTCCGAGGCCCGACTATTTAATTAGCAGGAAAACACTCCCGTTATGCAGATAATTGCCGACAGCTGGTAATCGGTTGTTGGTGCCCCTGTCATGCTCAAACCCTATGGAAGCGCGTCCCCCTCGTCAACCGGGAACGCCTGATGTGTGAAGGCGGTGGCCGCCGCTCAGTCCAGATCGTAGAGCGAGTTATCAGCGGAAAGGAAGCCGGTGTCGGCAGCGACCTTGGCGGCGCCGTCCTTGTTGTCGGTGAAACGCTCGCGCAGCGATTCCGCGTGGCCATCGCAGAACGCAGCGTTGCTGCGCTTTGAATGGCGGAAGCCTTGCGTGCCGGCCCAGCGGCCTTTGAAACCCTGGTCGCCCGGATTCGGCCAGGGCGCACGCATGAACTTGTTCGCGCCGGCGGAATACTGTCCATCGCCGAAGATCAGCGTCCGGGCCGGTTGCCGAACGTCGGCGGCTTTGGCCGGCTGGGGGATGCTTTCGTACTGGCCGTGGCCGAGATAGCTGGTGTTGTAGTTGTAGCCGGTGTAGGGATCAGCAAACCAATTTGTGCTCCCCGCGAAGGATGGGCATTGCTGGATTTGCTGATTGCCCTGGCCCTGCCAGAGCAATCCCGGGATGACCGAAGGCACGAGGCCCTGCAGCGTCGTCAGGTCCCACGCGATGGCGGCGTCCACGCCGTTGATCTGGTCGTAGCGGTAGGCTGTGGGATAAAAGCCGCCGTTCTCATCGGTGTAAACCTGCGCGGCGAGTCCCATCTGGTGGAGGTTGCTCAGGCAATGAATGCGCTTGGCGGTAGCCTTCGAGCGGCCCAGAGCGGGCAACAGCAGTCCGGCGAGAATTGCGATGATGGCAATGACCACGAGGAGTTCCACCAACGTGAAACCACCTTGTGCTGCCAAGTGGATTGGCGCGATATCTCTCCGCCAGGTTTTGGACTGCGGCAGTCCTCTGCCGATTTGGGGGCTTCGGCAGACTGAAAGCGCCAGAGGACCGGCGCACTTCAAACCGCTGCCGCGCCAGGTCGAGCAGTTGCTGGAAACGACGCGCGTTCGCAAGCTGAAGACAGGTCGTTTCATAAACCGGCGCGGGCCAAGCGCAAACGGTAAAAAGCAGCATTAGCCGGCGGCGACGGGTCGCTCAACACGGCGGTGTCGGCGCTGGCCGGGGTCAACGCAGCAACCGTCGTCCAACTCGCGAAATCCGTCGTGCGTTCCAAGGTGTGAATCCAACCCGGCATTGGGACGAAAGTGAACTGTACCGCATTGCCACTGCGCACGATGTTCAACGCTGGCGGCGTCAGTTGCACGACGACGAGGCTTACGCTGTTGGTCAGGCTTTCTACGCGGACTGTATGGCTGGCCACGTCGAAAGCGAACGCCTGCTGAATCCAATTCGTGTCCGCCGCACGCCACAGGTCCAGGTCCGAGCCATCGCCTGCGTAGGATTCGCTCAGCACCAAGCCGAGGTCCGCCGAGAACTCCACCGCGTCATCACTCAGCATGGGGGACACGCTGAGCGTGACGGCTGCGAGCCCTTGGCCGGCGAGTGCTGGCAGCGAGGTCAGCCGCATGGTTTGGACCTGGGCCACGGTGCTTACGGCTTTGAAATTCATCCACAGCGCAGTCGCCGCGACGTTTGTGGGTTGCTGGAAGAACAGTCCTCCGGTTTGGTTGGTCACGTTCTGCGGCGCGATGACCAGGCTTTCGCCCACCACCATCGGACGCACGATGGCGAGCGCGTCCACCTCGCCATCGGTCCAGTCCGGCGAGACGCCTTCCACCTTCACATAACGAACCGTGCTGAAGCCGGATTCGGTGAGGTCAAACCCGCTGCCGCCGCCCGAACCGTCGTAAAGTGCGATGGCGTCGGCGGCGGAGATACCGCCTGCGGACAAGAGTTCGGCGAGCGCCGGGTTGACGGGCTTGGCGAAATCCATCGGCTGCGCGGTCCAAGTTGCGTTGGTCCGATCCCATGCGAACGCCTGCGTGGGAAACACGGCGTCTGCGAACGGGCCATCGTCGTACCGGTACCACGGCCACGTGCTGGGGTCGTCCGCGGTTTCGCCCGCCTGTCCGGTAAAGCCGGGACTCACCGATACCTTCAGCGGATCCTCGTAGCTGCCGCCCGTGAGCGTGATCGCGCTCATGTCGGAGCTGTCATTGACCGTGCCGCTCGACGCGTAGAAGGCGTTGCCGAACACGAGCAAATCCACGCCGTAAGGGTTCGCCGGGTTGTTGGTGATCGGCGTGTCGAACTGCACGATCACCGCAGCGCCAGCGCCAAGCGTCGTGAGGAGCTTGGCGGTTTGCGTGGCATCCAGATTGTGCGCGGCCTCCACCAATTTGACGCGGCGCTCTTTCGTTCCGCCGGACCAACTGCCCAGCGGATCGTAGAAGTTGGTGGCCGGCGGGCCCAGCACGCTCGCGGGATCGTCATAAGGCGACGCGCCGAGCGGCCCGGAGGACGCGACGACGCTCGTGGCAAAGGAACTGGCCATGACCACGGAGACGTTTGCCAGCGTCATCCACGTCAGGACCAGGCAAACCATCCAAGACAGACTTGGCGTCTGTCTTGGCGGCATCACGCGTGGCAGCGAGCGGACGCTCAAGGCTGTTTGCTTCTTCGGAGGCATGTCAGGAGAACTCCGCTGAAGGCAAGCAGGGTCAGGCTGCCTGGCTCCGGAACGAGCGCAGGCGTGGGTTCAGCCGGCGCCGGGCCGTCGAAATTGGCCGCGAAGCTGTAGCCATCCCAGACGCCATCTGTGAGCGAGCGGCCCGCGGAGCCGGTCAGTGCCGAAGTCCAGGCGTCGCTGGACGATGCCTTGAGGTAGTAAGCCCAGAAGCCGGTGTTCCAGCCTTCCAGCCAATGATCGGCTGAATCGGTTGCCAGGCGAGAATCATCGGGGCTGGTATCGACGGCCAAGCCGCCGCTGTCGAACGCGAGCGACGGCGAAACGTCAAACGTCCCGCTGTGGTTTAGGTCATAGCCGATGCCGAGCGTGGCCGTGCCCCAGGAGTAATTGCCGAAATGCGCGTACAACCGCGAGTCGGCATTGACGACTGCCTTGAGCATGTCCAAGCCCGAGGCCGCACCATCCCAGCGATAGCCCCAAAGCAGGGATTCGGCGGACTTGCCGTCGTTCCAGTCAATCACGACGGCCGCGCGGTTGGCGCCACTGCCGACCCAGAATTGGACGTCGTCAAAGGTTGCCGCGGGGGCGGCGTTGGTGAGTAGCGTCGCCACCGAGGCGAGCGCGAGTTTGCGAAGTGTTTTCTGTTTCATTGGTCTAGTCTGTTCAGTTGTGGCCGAGGGCGTGGACACGCCACGCATTCAGCCGATTTAACGGCGAGACCAGACCGGGGATGGCATTCGTCGGACCGCACGGTCCGAAAACACAAACGCCTTCCTCCGGCAAATCACGAAGGAAGGCGTCAGAAAGTGAAATCCCGCCACGCGGTTTGCGAACCGCAACGCGCGCGAACGGACTGGCCTCATCCTTCTCTTTGCGGAGAAGTGAGCCTGCCTCACCTGAGGCGGGCCATGATGAGCATGCTCCAGCCGATGTCCTGACTTGGGGCTTCAAACCTCGCTCCGGCCTTCCCGCTTGAGGCAGTGGCTTGATGGAGCTTGTAGCCCGTCACAGTGGCGCAACCGTCCCCGAATCGCACGGGGTTCCCTGACACTGGCGCATGTTCGAGCCGGTCAAACCGACCGGCGGTATCAAAGAGCGCAGTTAGGCTGCGCCCCCGAGGGGGGGAATGGCAAGCGAAAACCCAACGCAGCAAACCCTCGCCTTTTTTAGGTGGTGCCAGGGGAGGGAATTGAACCCCCGACCAAAGGCTTATGAGTCCTCTGCTCTACCCCTGAGCTACCCTGGCCACCGGGCGCGAAAATATGCCGCAATCGAAGCCACGGCGTCAAATCCTATGATACGCCTCATTCAAACACCACGATTGCCGCCTCAGTGGCCGGCCACCCGCTTGCGCGCGAGCGTGTGCGTGGCATGTCCGTAGAAAGCCTCGGCGGCTTCCATCATCGTTTCCGAAAGGGTCGGATGCGGATGGACGGTGAGAGCGATGTCCTCCGCCGTCGCGCCCATCTCCAGGCCGAGAACGGCTTCGGCAATCAACTCGCCCGCGCCCGCGCCAACAATACCCACGCCGAGCACGCGCTCACTCTCCGGGTCAATCAGCATCTTTGTCAGGCCGTCCGTCCGGTCGAACGACATGGCGCGACCCGAGGCCGACCACGGAAACTTGGAGACTTCGTAGGCGATGCCGCGTTCCTTCGCCTCGGCTTCGGTCAATCCGCACCAGGCGAGCTCGGGATCCGTGAAGACCACGGCTGGAATGACAATGTTCTCAAACCGGCTTTCTTCGCCGTTGATGACTTCCACGGCGATGCGCGCTTCCTTGTGCGCTTTGTGGGCGAGCAGCACGCCGCCCGCGATGTCGCCGATGGCGTAAATGCTCGGATCGTCGGTCTGTTGCTGGTCGTTGACCTTGACGAAGCCCTTCTCGTCGAGCCGCGCCTTGGTGTTCTCGAGGCCCAAGTCCGCACTGTTTGGCTTGCGGCCCACCGCGACCAGCACGCGATCGTAAAGTTCTTCAAGCCGTTGGCCTTTGAATTCGATCACCACTTTGATCTGCTTTCCCGCGGTGACCATGCTCAGCACTTTGGCTTTGAGCCGGATTTCCTGGAAGGCCTTCTTCGCATTCTGGATGACGGGACGCGAAAGGTCGGGGTCGGCGCCTGCCAACACGTTGTCCATGGCTTCCACGAGCACGATCTTGCTGCCGAGGGCGGCGTAAACCGTGCCCAGTTCCATGCCAATGTAGCCGCCGCCCACCACGAGCAGGCGTTCCGGTATCTCCTCCACCTCCAACGCCTCCGTGGAAGTCATGATGCGCGGGTTGCCCAAGTCAAAAGCCTTGGGCAGCGCCGGTAACGAACCGCTGGCGAGAATGGCCTTTTCGAACTTGATGAATTGCTGGCCCTGCTCCGTCTCGACGCGCAGGGTCTGCGAATCCTCGAAGTAGCCACGGCCCCGAATCACTTGCACGCCGCGTTTCTGACCGAGGAACGCCACGCCGCCCGCCAGCTTCTCCAGGATGGACTCCTTCCAAGCGCGCAGCTTGGCGAGGTCAACGGTCGGGGTGGCAAAAGTGATGCCGCGATGCTCGGATTCGCGAGCGGTGGTGATTTGGTGGGTGGCGTAGAGGAGGGCCTTGGACGGGATGCAACCGGAGTTCAGGCACACGCCGCCCAGGCGCTTTTCCCGTTCGACGAGGATGACCTTCTTACCCAGGTCTGCAGCATAGAACGCCGCGGCGTAACCGCCGGGGCCGGCACCGACAACAACGATTTCAGTAGTGATTGGATCCATAGAAAATCAATGGCGACGTGTCGCCTTCAAGGTGCGAACGGTTGGCAACAACTAAATCTGTACCGATGTCTCAGGAAACTCCTGAAGCGCCTTTACGAAATCCACCATGAAACGCGCCGCCGCTCCGCCGTCAATCACGCGGTGATCATAGCTGAGGGCGAGCGGCACGAGCAACCGCGGCTCGATCTGTCCGTCGCGTACCACGGGCTTCATCGCCCCCCGGCCGATGCCGAGGATCGCGACTTCAGGTTTGTTGATGATCGGCGTGAAATGGCTGCCACCGATGGCGCCCTGGTTCGAAATGGTGAACGTGCCGCCCTGCATCTCCTCGCGGCTGACCTTGCGGTCGCGCGCCCGCTGGGCCAGTTGTTCCAGTTCCTTGGCGAGGTCGAGCACGGATTTTTTGTCGGCGTCTCGGATGATCGGCACGAGCAGGCCTTGCTCGGTGTCCACGGCGATGCCGATGTGAACGTACTGCTTGAACACGATATCCTGCGTGACTTCGTCCAGGCTGGAGTTGAAGACTGGATGCAACTTCAAGGTATCCACGAGTGCCCGGAGGATTAGCGGGGTGACCGTCAGGCGACTGCCCTTCTGCTCGTAGGTTGCTGCAAACTGCTTCCGCAAAGCGTTCAGCCGGGTGAAGTCGGCTTCGTCGAACTGCGTCACCTGAGGAATGGTGTTCCAACTTTCCCACATGCGGCGGGCGATGGTCTGACGCAGCATGGAAGTCGGCTGGCGGGTAATGGCGCCCCACTTGGAGAAGTCAATTGCCTCGGGAGCGGGCTTGGGAAGGCCAGCCTCGGCCGTTGCCGGGGGAGCTTTCGGCTTGAGGGCGACTTTCTGGAGCTTCTCGATGTATGCCCGGATGTCACTCATGACAATCCGACCGCCGACCTCACTGCCCGGAACGCGCGCCAAATCAATGCCGAGTTCGCGGGCGATTCGGCGGATGGAGGGCGAGGCCACGGGCGCGGCAACCCGCTTCGGAAACACCTCATCTGTGGCCGAGGCGGCCTCGACAAAAGCCGGGGCTATGGACGCTGGCGTGGCCTCGGCGGGTGCGGCGGGTGCGACGGTACGCGCCGGAGCCGGAGATGGAGTTTGCTGCGGCTCCGATTCCGCCGCGCCCCCCAACGAGACCAAGCGATGGCCGACGCTGATCTTGTCACCGGGCTTCACAAAAACCTGGCTGACCACGCCGCCCGCGCTGGCGGGAATCGAGGCAATGGCCTTTTCGTTTTCGAGTTCGAGAATGGTCTGGCCCGCCGTGATCGTGTCGCCCGGTTTGACGAACACATTCACGACTGTTCCGGTATCGGCGCCTTCGCCGAGTGGTGGCAGTTTGATATCCATGCGTTTAGCGGCGGGAAATCTAAGTCACCCGGGGGCAATAGCAAGTCCTGCCATGAGGTGGCTTCGGCAGCCTGACTAGGCCGGAGGCGGGCTGGCCAACCCGGCAGTTCAGCGCTTGGCGGCTTCGTGGCGCGCGTAGAGTTCGGGATACAGCTTTCGGGCGCAATCGGGGCAGATGCCGTGCGAGAAGTCCACGTTCAGGTTGGAACTGAAGAACTGCTCGACGCTCTGCCAATAGTTGGCGTCGTTACGAACCTTCTTGCAGTTGGCGCAGATCGGCAGCAACTGGCGGAGTTTGGTAAGCTCCGTGATGTCTTCCAGAACCAACAGCACCAGCCGGTGGCCGTCGTGCGCGAACGGCGAGGCCGTGACCAAAAGTTCGGCGGAGCGGACGGAATTACCGCGGACGAATTCCATCACGGTGCGCCGCTGGGTAACCTTCTGGCCCTGGATGGCGGTGGTCACGGAATTCCGCAACACGCACTCGCCGCAGGAAGGACCGTGTCCGCACCCCTGCGCCGAGTCGGTATGGTGAACGCAATGCATCGCCTCGCCGCCCCGGCGGCGGAACACGGTTTCGTTCATGTCGCCGAGCATTGTGCCGGCCGCCGGATTGAAGGACATGATGCGCATATCCTCGTCCACAACGAAGATAGGAATGGGGACGGCGTTGAGCGCACTGTGCCACAACTGGTCCGCCCGCATCCAGGCAGGGCGCTCGTCGGTCATGCTTTCCGTGGGGTTCAAGCTGAATCAAACTTGGCTGAGCTTGTGGTGGAATGCAAATCGTCCCTGGGGCAGAACCTTCTGGACTGGTGGGGAAGCACCGAGGAGCGTGTGGAGCGCAAGTTTGGGAATCGACAGAGGCCTCGGTGTTCTCCGGCATCCCAGTCGGCGACGCGCTATTGGAACTCCGCATTGAGTGCTCGGGCCGGAAACTCTATCCTCCCCGGCGGGTAACTATGATGGATTTCTTTCAAACCGTTCACGCCCGCCAATCGGTGCGGGCCTACCAACCGAAGCCGGTCGAGGCAAAGCACCTCGAAGCGATTCTTGCCGCCGCGAATCAGTCGCCGTCCGCAGGCAACTTGCAGGCGTACGAAATCGGCATCGTGCGGGATGCGGCGACGATCCAGGCGCTGACAAAGGCCTGCTTCAACCAGGGTTTCATGGCGCAAGCGCCGGTCGTGCTGGTCTTCTCGGCGGACGGCCCGCGTTCGGCGACAAAATACGGGCCGGCGGGTGAGCAGTTCTTCTCGGTTCAGGATGCCACCATCGCCACGACCTACGCGCAACTTGCTGCCACGGCACTGGGTTTGGCGACGTGTTGGATCGGCGCGTTTCGCGACCAGGACATCTCGAAGTTGCTTGACCTGCGCCCGGGCTTGCGCCCCATCGCACTACTGCCGGTCGGTTGGCCCGCGGAGACGCCGGCGCGCATGCCGCGGCGAGAGTTGAACGATCTGGCGCGCGATTACTCGCTGCCTAGATGACCCTGGTGTCGTCGGGGGTCTCCTCCATCTCGCACGCAAATGCCCTTGACCTTCCTCATCCGTTTGCCCAGCGTATGGCCACACTGACGAAGGAAACGTATGGAAGATCTGAAGAAACTCTACACGGCCATCCTGGACGGAGACGCGACCGCGGCTCACGAAATCACTGAGAATGCTCTAGCCGCAGGCGCCGACCCGGTGCAATTGGTCAATGACCACATGATCCCCGCTATGGGCGAGGTGGGCCGACGTTTCGAGTGCAACGAGTTTTTCGTGCCCGAACTGCTCATCGCCGCCCGCGCAATGAAGTCCGCGCTTGCTCTGGTGCGCCCATTGCTTGCCTCCAGCGGCGCGAAGCCCGCGGGCCGCGTGGTCGTTGGCACGGTTAAGGGCGATCTCCATGACATTGGCAAGAACCTCGTCGCCGCGATGCTGGAGGGGAACGGTTTTGAAGTGATTGACCTCGGCGTGAACGTCTCGCCCGAGCAATTCATCGTCGGAGTGAAGGAGAAGGGAGCGAACCTGATTGCCATGTCCGCGCTGCTGACCACCACGATGCCGGCGATGCGCACCACGATTGACGCGCTCAAGGTCGCCGGCGTGCGGGATCAGGTCAAAGTGCTCATCGGCGGTGCGCCTATCACGCAGAAATACGCCGACGAAATCGGCGCCGACGGTTACAGCGACAATGCAGTCGGGGCTGTGACCGTGGCCAAGAAGGTTTTGGCCGCGGCCTGAAACTCGTCTCGGTGCGATGAAGCCGTTGTTGGGAAAACTCCTCGCCACCGGCCCGGTGGTGACGGACGGGGCTTGGGGCACACAACTTCAAGCGCGCGGGCTTGGCATTGGAGAGTTTCCCGATCTCTGGAATCTTTCCAATCCCAACAAGGTCGAGGAAGTCGCCCGCGCCTATGTGGATGCCGGCAGCCGGATCATCCTGACCAACACCTTTGGCGCAAACCGCGTTCGGCTCGCCGAAACGGGGCGCGTGGCTGAAACAGCTGCGATCAACCGGGCGGGTGTGGAAATCTCCAAGCGTGCCGCGGCTGGCAAGGCGGCGGTCTTTGCCTCCATCGGTCCGAGCGGCAAGCTCATCATGACCGGCGAAACCAGCCCGGAGGAGTTGAGCGCGGCGTTTGCCGAGCAGGCCCAAGCCATCGCCCAAGCCGGCGCAGATGCCATCGTCGTAGAGACGATGAGCGATCTGGAGGAAGCGAAACTGGCCGTCGCCGCCGCTTTGGCCACGGGATTGCCGGTCGTCGCCTGCATGGTGTTCGACGCCGGCAAAGACAAGGACCGGACGATGATGGGCGCGACGCCCGAGCAGGTGGCCAAGGTTCTGACCGAAGCGGGTGCGGATGTCATCGGGGCGAACTGCGGGCAGGGGATTGCCGGGTTTCTACCGATCTGCAAACGTCTGCGCGCGGCCACGGATCGTCCGCTCTGGCTCAAGCCCAACGCGGGTTTGCCGCAGCTCGTTGACGGGCGCGCGGTTTACACGACGACACCGGAAGAATTCGTGGTCCACGTTCCGGAACTGATCAAGTTGGGCGCGAGTTTCGTTGGCGGCTGCTGTGGCAGCAGCCCGGAGTTCATCAAGGCCGTTGCCCATTGCGCGGGACGCTGAGGCGCTTCTCCGGGGCAATTGAGCCTCAGTGTCAACTCGCGGCGCGCATTCCGCCATTCCACAGCTGCTTCTTAGTTCAGCAATTGCGGGCGCTCGTGGAAGGTCTTCAGAACAAACTCGCCGAAGATCGTGTTGGCCCACGCGAACCACGAGCGGGTGAACTTCTTGGGATCGTCCTTGTGGAACGCCTCGTGGATGAAGCCGGTGCCCGCATGCGTGCGCCGAAGAACATCCAGGCACTCGCGAATTTCGCCATCCTTCGTGGCCGTCAGGCCTTCGATGACCACTCCGAGCGGCCAGATCATGTCCACGCCCACGTGCGGTCCACCCAATCCGTTCGCCGCTTTGCCGAAGCAATAATAGGGATTGAGGGCCGATAGCAGCATGCGACGCGTGTTGCGATACACCCGATCATTCCTGGGCACGGCCCCGAGATACGGCAGCGAGAGCAGGTTCGGGATATTGCCGTCGTCGGTGCAATAGTAATTGCCGAAACCATCCACCTCGAAGGCATAGACGCGACCGGCCTTGGGATGGTTGACAATCGCGTGCTCATGCAACGCCTTCTCCACTTCGTCTGCCAATGCCCGGCATTGCTTCGCGAGATCGGCGTCGTTCTGAAGTTTCTCCACCATCTCCGCTGCCTGACGGAGACTGACGACCGCGAAGAAGTTCGACGGCACAAGATAGGAGAAAACCGTGGCGTCGTCGCTCGGGCGGAAGATGGAGACAATCAAACCCACCGGGCGGACGGGATTGCCGTAGCCTCGCCCCGCCACTGTGTCGGTCTGAATCTCCGTCTGGCGCATGAACCGATACGGCCCCTTACTGGTCTTCCGCTGCTGCTCACGAAAGGTTTGCAGCGTTAGCTCGATGGCGCGTTTCCACGACGCGTCGAACGGGGCTTTGTCGCCGGTGGCCTTCCAATAAGCATAGGCAAGGCGAATCGGATAGCACAGCGAGTCAATTTCCCATTTGCGTTCGTGGACGCCGGGCTTCATCTCGGTGCGGTCGCTCTTCCACTCGCTCACCTTGCTCTCGTCTTTGTAGAACGCGTTCGCGTAGGGGTCTTTCAGAATGCAGCGGGTCTGGCGGTTGATGACGCCCGCGATGAGCTGCTGGAGCGGCGCGTCGTCTTGCATCAGCGACAGGTAGGGATAGACCTGAGCCGAGCTGTCGCGCAGCCACATCGCGTCAATGTCGCCGGTGATGACGTAGGTGTCGGGCCGACCGTCAATCATCTCGAACTCGACCGTCGTGTCCAGCGTGTTGGGGAAGCAGTTGCCGAACATCCACGCGAGTTCCTTGTTGCCGATGGACGACTGGACTTGCGCGATAGCGCGCTCGACCGCCACGCTCTTGAACTTCCGCTTTACCTCGGGCACGCGCACCACGGGGAAGGAGGTGTCCGCACCCCAGACCTGCTGACCGGCGATGACGCTGGAGGCAAGGATGGCGCTGCTTTGGATAAATTGTCTGCGGTTCATAAAATGACTCTGCTGACTCAGTAAGCGGGTTCAAGCCGTCATGTTCTGCCTTACGCGCTCACCGCGACCGACAGGCCGGAATCCTTGCGGTCCACGGTGGTGACGTCAATGACTTTCCCCGCTCGTTTGTGTCTAGGGGAAACCTGATCGGAGTATGCGAGGCGCGGGGTCATGGGACTTGCCACGGGTTCGGGCTCTTGGGAGGCTGGCTGAGGCATGAGAACCGGTGTCTTGGGAACTGCGCGAATTGAACCCAGACCGTCCCTCGCTACGCTGCGAACTAGAGCGAGGCAAGACGGCGGATTGTGTAGCTGACCTTCGCCAACATGATTGTCATCCACCATTTCCGATGCGTGATATCTGGCGGAATACTGTTGGCCTGCTTCTCGGCGTTCGCAGCATTGAACCCGCTCCAGCTTCCTCCGGATCGCCCACCAACAAACACCTCGCATCTGTCGCCGTTGCTGGTGGACAGCCAAGGCCGAACGATCACCACCCAACGAGTCTGGAAGAAGCGGCGTGAGTCGCTCCGGCAGCAGTGGCGGTCGGTTCTCGGTCCGTTGCCTGAGAGCAAGCCGCCGCTTAAGACTGAAGTGCTAGCGACGGAGGAGTTGGCGGGCTTTTCGCGCCAGCACGTTCAGTATCAAATCGAAGCCGGCCTGTTTGTCGACGGATACTTGCTGACCCCGGCGGGAGCAAGGGGCAGGCGTCCGGCGGTCGTCGTGTTCCACCCAACCACGCCGGTTCATGCGAGGGGTGTCGTAGGGCTTGACCTGGCGTATCCCGAGGAAAAGTGGCAAGGGGTTCAACTGGTGAAGCGTGGCTACGTGGTTTGGTGCCCGCGTAACTACATCAACACCGACGGCGCGGATTGGGCGAGAAACGCCCGCCGGCTGCTAGCAGCGCACACGAATTGGACCGGGATGACCCGCATGGTCTGGGACGCAATCAGGGCGGCGGATTTCTTGGAGTCGCTGCCGGGCGTGGACCGGAAACGCATCGGCTGCTTGGGGCACTCGCTGGGCGGCAAGGAGGTATTGTTCGCAATGGCGTTTGACGAGCGTTACCGCGTTGGCGTGTCGAGCGAAGGCGGAATCGGGCTGAAGCTCAGCAACTGGGATGCGATTTGGTATCTCGGCCCGAAAATCCGTGAGCCGGGTTTCGCCTTGGAGAACCATCAAGTCCTCGCTCTGATTGCGCCGCGCCCATTTCTTTTGTTGGCCGGAGACTCTGCCGACAACGATCAGAGCTGGGGCTTCATCGAAGCCGTGCTATCTGTGTATCGGTTGTTGGGCGCACCCGAGAATCTGGGTTGGCTGAACCACCATCTTGGGCATCGGTATCCACCAGAAGCCCGGGCGGCGGCGGAGGGATTCTTGGACCAGCATCTGAAGCCGTAGTGGTTACCGAGCCCGGGAATGGGCGTAGCGTGGTCGGGAGGTGCCGTGGCTCAATCAAGGCCCATCCAGTCGTGGTTACGGCTGTTTCTGGCAAGCGCGGGCGATCTTGATGTGCGAACCCGGCTCCAATTTCAATCTTCAGTTGACCGGCTAGCTGGTTCTGCTACAAATTCTTGCGTCTGATCAGAGCTGAACAGTGTTGGTGTCATTACGACAGATTGTCAGTCAGAATAAAAAGAGAGAATGGCATTCAGTGAACCTGCCCGTGCGGTCCTCCCACCCCGTTTGCGTTTCTTGAGCAGACCTGCAAGTTATGAACCCAACTCGACTGTTTGTTGGAAACCTGTCCTACCAAACCGCGGAGAATGATCTTCAGGATTATTTTGCCCAGGCGGGGACGGTGACTTCGGTGAATGTGATGTTTGACAAAATGACCGGCAAGTCGCGCGGCTTCGCCTTTGTGGAATTCGCCTCGCCCGAGGAAGCCGCGCGAGCGGTGGAGCAGATGCACAACAAGGAATTCCAGGGTCGCGCGTTGACGGTCAACATCGCTCGTCCCCGCGAGGAACGTGCACCCCGTTGGAGTGGTGAGCGCGGTGCCGGACGGTGAGTGTTAGCCGAGTAGACAGACCCAAACGGGCCGGAGGTTTGCAGAGCCTCCGGCCCTTTTAGTTTCCAGCGGAGGCGTCGTACGCGACTTGGATCGCTGTGCAATGAGTCCATTCCTGTCTCGCGGAGCATCCCCAGAATTGACGACAGACATAGAGCCGTGCCCGTGGCATAATGAGCAAAGCTCGGCGCGTTCGAACGGCATAATGCACGACCTCGCGGGCGTTTCAAAGGCAGTCGGCAAAAACACCGGCAGCTACTATTGGAGTTATGACCGCCAAAAAATCAGCAAGGCACAAGCGGGTGTTGGTTGCACTCGGCTGGTATGACTATCGGCTTCATCGAGGCATCGAGAAATACGCGGAGGAGCATTCCTGGTCGCTGTCGGCCACGTTGGCCCGGGAGAAGGTCATCCCGTGGGGGTGGCACGGCGACGGCATTCTCGCCTGGCTCGGCGCCTGGGATGAACTGGCGGAGTTCGTGGAGAAACAGAACAAGCCCACGGTGGATTTCAGTTTCCGGCGTCCTCATCTGGGGTTCCCGCGCGTGCTCGAAGACCACGCGCACGCGGCCGGACTGGTGGCAGAGCATTTTCTCTCGCGCGGGTTCAGCAATTTCGCCTTCTACAGCGAAGCCCCGAACTGGTCGTATGACGAGCGGGGTCAGGGTTTCATTGCCGCCTTGAAGCAGAGAGAAATGGGTTGCGTCTGGTTGCAGTGGCATCAGTCGCCGGCTTTCCGGAGTGACCGGGATCAGTGGAATCGGCGGCGATCCTGGCTCGCGACCCGGCTGGCCCGCTCGCCCAAACCGTTGGGGATTTTTGCGGCGAACGATCAGCAAGCCCTTGATGTGCTCGAATCCTGCGAACTGGCTGGCTTGAAGGTGCCAGACGAGGTGGCGATTGTCGGTGCGGAAAATTACCTGCTGGCGCCCGACGCCATGCACACGCCGATCTCCAGCGTGGATACGAACCTGGAATTGCTGGGCTATCGCGGTGCCGAATTGCTGGACCAATTGATGCAGGGAGGGCGACCGCCCAAGGCGACCGTCCGCGTGCCGGCCGCCGGCGTGGTGGTGCGCAAGAGCAGCGATCTCCTCGCGGTCTCTCATAAAGGAGTGGCGCGCAGTCTGCGATTCATTTGGGAACACAGCCACGAGCCAATCAGCGTCAAGGATTTGGTTTCCGTCGCAGCGATGTCCCGGCGGGGTCTGCACAAGGCGTTCATTGAGCAACTGGGGCGCACGCCGGGCGAGGAATTACACCGGGTGCGGATTGAGCGAGCCAAGAAGCTGCTCACCGAAACAGACCACAAGATGGAAGTGGTTGCCAACCTTTGCGGCTACCACAGTGCCAACAGCTTTTGCGTGTCGTTCAAGCAGGCCACCGGGCTTTCGCCGAAGATGTTTCGGGAAAGCATGGTCCCTTGAGCCCTGATTGCCCGCTGCGGCAAGGGCGCGAAGAGCCGCCTTTACCACTTATCCACAATCCAAACGAGTCAGCCCACCGAACTCGCCACGCGACTTCGGTGGTCTGACGCTGATGTTCCCACAGCCCGGCGCGGGTGGCCGGTTCAGAAGTTGAACGTCTTCTCCGGCACGTGAATGATGTCGTAAGGTTGGACGAAGAACGGATTCGGGTCCTCGCCGGCAAGCGCGCTCTTGAGATTCAAAGTGAAATGGCGTTGCTTGTCTCCCTCTTTGCGTATGACCGATACGCTGCCTCCCTTGGCGCGCCGACTGTCAAAACCGCCCGCTTCCATGACTGCCTCCAAGGCCGTCATCGGTCGATCCAAGGGGATGCGTCCCGGCTTAAGGACGGCCCCGGACACATACACGCTTGCCGAAGCGGATAGTAGGGTTACGGTGATCTCGTTCACGCTGAGGAGAGTTTTGTACCGTGCCATGAGCGCTGTCCGCAATTCCTCGGGCGTCAGCCCTGCCGCCTTGAACGTGCCAATGAGCGGCAGCGTGATTGTTCCATCGAGCTGCACCTTGACCACGGCGTTCATGTTCGTGTCGCCTTCGTAAGCTACGCGCAGGGTGTCGCCTTCGCCGAGCTTGGTGGATGTGTAGGGTGAGGTTGCCACAGGAGTGCCCCCCACATCGCCCATTTGACTGTTCGGCTGCTGGCAGCCGGTCAAAGCCAGCACGAAAGCCAACGTGCAAAATGCCTTCGCCGGGAGAAAACGCTGACAGGCGTCAAGGATTGCGCGACCGACGCCGCGGTTCGAGGAGATCGAGGGACGGGAGACATGTTTTTTGGTTTTCATGGGGATGAGTTCGTTTTGATTTCTGGCGATCGCAGTCGAGGAATTACTAAAAGATGTAGCTGGCACTTAGTGTGACGCTATTCACTTGGTAATCCCGGTCGTCGAGGTTGGAAGAGCGGGTTGAGAACCGATAGCCCAAGCCGGTGGAGAAATGGCGGGTGAACCGCCAGGAGGCGTTGATGCCGAAACCGTAACGGTCAAACACTTCCTCACGAATTACGTAGGGCTCGGTGCCGTGCTCATATGTCACGTTTGCGCCCAGGGAGCCCTTGTGGTGGAAAGCCCAGGAGATCGAATACCCAGCAGACAGGAGCTCCACGTAGTCCGTGTTGACATTGGCTCCGGGAATCTGGTTAGCACCCTGCTGAACCTCGCGCGAAAAGGTCAAACCGTGAGATATGTCGTCGGTTAATCGGTTGCGAACCTCAACGCCCGCGTACCAAGAGCTGTGGTCGCGCGCTTCTGTGGCAAATGTGGCTCCATTCGTGGCGACAAAGGTATCCGGATCATAGTGGTAAATGACATAACCACCGTGCAGCGCAATGTAGGTGGCCTCGGTGACCTGCCATTGTGCATAGGGTCCAACGCTGATGTTCTGGTTGTCGCCACGCGAGCTGTCTTTGTACGAGGTAAGGCCGGAACTGACTTCAACACCAGCCTGGGTGGCCTCGGCGAAGCGATAGCCGGCCCGACCAAAGAACTGTTCGCTTGAACGGTTGAGATAGCTGTAGTCTTGTGAATCAGTATAGAAAGTGTTGTGGCCGTAACCGGCCTCAAACACGTAACGGCTGGGCATCCATCGCGCACGCAGGCCAGCCGTATTGTCCATCCTGGGATAATCACCCGTTTGCCCGGTACCGACAAACGCCGGCTGGCTCAGCAAGTCTTGGGAGTAACTGAAACGATCGTAAACGGTGAACACCCAGTCTTTCACCGGAATATCCCACGCCAAATCGGAGTCCGGCGTGAAGAATGCGCGGTTGAGGTCAGTGTTTTCCGTGTAAAACTGGTAGCCAAAGCCCATGCCCATGCTGATTACCGAATCCCGGGTCGCCTGCCATGTTGCCCGGACGTTGGCGTTTGGCCGATGAATGAAGTCGGAGTCGGTGTCCTCCTGGGTGCTGCGCACGTTGTCGTTCCATTCGAGGCTGTAACCTAGGCTGAAGGCGTAGGTTACCGGTCCGGTCCGGATGGCATCCCGATCCGGGATGAACTCAACGCCGCTGCGGTTCTGATAGGATCGGTCTCCCTCGATGGCTGAGCGCAATGCGTCTTGGGCGAACCCGTGTATGCCCGCGCTGAGCGAGACGAAGGAAGCGACCACTACCATTTTCCCCGCCGAAGTTGTCGAGAGAGAACTCTTCATGCGCTGCTGAACACCGAGATTGTTCAATACCACTCAGGTCCAGCGGTTTTTCCGCCCGACTTGAATGAGACCCAAGTCTCACCAAGCGCTACCCAGCGGACCCAAGCGTCTGCCTGTCCATAGCCAAAGCTGGCCCGTTTGGCAAGCGATTCCGCTTGCCGTGCCTCTGGCTGTTGTCCGGAGCTCTGTATCAGGAGTGGTTGCCGGACAGCAGTCGCTCTCAGGTGGGGCACGGAGAGTTGCGCGTTACTGTGCGTCAAAAGCAAGCCTTACTCGGGGCGAGGTGGATCGCCAGATGTTCACAAATCCCGCTTTGACAGTGGACCTCGGCCGGTTAGGATTTCCATTGGCTGCGGTTGGTCGGAGACGCTTTGGTTCTTAGTGATGGCGACTCACCAGCAGTCGGCCAAACCAAGTTCTAAATTGTGTGCGTTACTTCACCAGCGGGGTGGGGGGGCAGCAGCGGAGGGAGGAATCAGGATGATAACCTTCCCCCGCCAGTGTGTGTTCCCTGATGCGTAACCAGAAATGCTGGGCAGACATGACATGTTTCGACCCCAAGCGGCCATGAAAGGGTGTGGGGTATTGCTGCTTGCCATCGTCGCGGTGGTTCAAGCCGTCAATGCGGTCACCTTGGAGTGGGATCCGAGTCCCGACGCGTGGGTGGCGGGCTATGCGATCCACTATGGATCAGCCTGCAGCAACTACACCGCTCGCGTTGACGTGGGCAACGAAACCGCGGCAACAATAACGAACCTGGCGGCGGGGGTGACGTACTACTTCGTGGCCACGGCATATACTGCCGACGGCCAGGAAAGCCTGCCCTCGAACGAGGTCGCCTACACTGTTCCGCTTTCGGAGGAAGGCATGTTCACGAACCAGCCGCCAATTGTTGAAGCGGGGGAGGACCAAATAATCACGCTTCCTGCAGTTGTGACGCTCGCTGCCACGGTTTCGGATGACGGCCTGCCAGCAGATTCAGACGCCGTCCAGGTTGTGTGGATGATCATGAGTGGTCCGGATGAAATTGAGTTTGAGAATCCCACCACTCACACCACGGCTGCCGAGTTTCTGATTGCGGGTTCGTACGTGCTACGTGTCATTGCCACGGATGGTGAATTGACGGCGAGTGATGACCTTACCGTGACGGTTGTCGAACCAGTGCTTGATAGCCCGGTGGGTTTGATGCTTGAGGCCGAAAATGGCTGGCTTTCCTCACCGACGCTGGTCGGCACCAACGCCGACGGGGCTGTGTATGTCAGCACGGACACTGCCGGGGGAGGCGGAGGCTGTTACGGTTTCGAGGTGCGCCAGCCTAAGGAATACGTGATTTGGGCCCGCGTGCTCGCGGCTGGCGAATTGCGCGACCGCCTCTATCTCCAAGCAGACGGCGGAAACACTAACATCCTTCGGGCCAGTTCAAGTTCAAGCGTGGTGGCTGACTGGCAGTGGGTTTGTGTTGTCCCTGAGTCGCCAGTTCGGGTCGTGAGCAGTCCTGGGCCGCGCCGCTTCAAGTTTGACGCGGGCTACCATTCCGTGACGATCTGGGGGAACGGAGTCGGTCTCCGACTGGACAAATTCATCGTCACCGACGACTTGGATTTTGTTCCGACAGACCAAGCCTCGGACACTTCTGTTCCTGTTATCTCGAACCTCTCGTTCACGTCCGAAGGTTGCCGAGTATCTTGGAGCGCCAGGAGCGGATTGATATACCGGTTGGTCTGTCGCGAGAGCCTGTCGGATACAGAGTGGCGGCCGGCGTCACCGAACTTGGTGGCGCTTGGTGACGAACTCACGTGGACCGACGATGTCTTGCCATGGGGCACAAGCCGTTTCTACGCGATCCACGTGATCCGTTAGCCGGGCTGGTGAAATAAGCGGCAGCCGGAGCGGCTATCCTGCGTAAAACGCGTCCACTTTCGCAGCGACGTCCTTGTAGGCGATGTCCACCTCGTAAATGAGCTTGAGTTGCTCAACGGCTTCCTCGCGCTTGCCCATGCTCTCCAGCACGCACCCGAGGTTGTAGAGCAGGTCTTTTTTCTCGTCGTCGAAGACCGTCTTCTCCTTGATGGCGTTTTGCAGGGTTTTGGCGGCGAGGTCGAACATTTTCCGCTTCGCGAAACACTGCGCCAGATAACTCATGGCGGCGAGGCGTTTGTGGGGATTGTTCTGTGCCTTTTGGAATTCTGCGATGGCTTCCCCGACGCGTCCGGCTTGGAAGAAGAGAACCCCCAGCTCAAACCGCATCCCTAGGTCCATGGGAAACCGCTCGACGCGTTTCTGGCATTCATTGAGTTGGAAAGTCTGTTTCTCGGCGGCGAGCTGCGCCGCGCGTTCCTCGTAATCCTCGGCGTTGGGATTCAGCTTGGCCAACTCGTGATCGAATCGCCGGCTCATGGTATCGGCGATCGCGCGGTCAAGCGATGCATCGTTACCCAAGTCGGACTCTTTGATTCGGTTGTAGTAGTTCAGGGCTTGGGCGAACTGCTTCTTCTGCGTGTGGAGTTCGCCAAGCGACCGCAGCAACTTGAGATTATTGGGTTCGGTTTGCAGGCGGGTTTCGTATTCTCGGATTAGCCGTTCGGCCACATCCTCCGTTTTCTGAATGCGCTGCTCCTGTTCGAGCGCTTTGGCCTGATTCTCATCCTTCAAGATGTCCCGATAGGAACCCTTGCCATCCGCCAACGCCTCGTAGCCGCCCTCGTTCAGCGTCTTCCGCGCGGAGAGATTTTTGAGCTCCTGGGCCAGTTCGGGATCGCCTGGATTCAATCGTGCGAGCGCCGCCAGCACCTGTTCACCGCGGCTGACATCGCCGGAGTCAGCCAAGGCGTGGGCAAAGTGTGTGGCGATTTGCCGGTCACGCGGGGAGTTGGCGAACAGGACCTCCAGGGATAGCACGGCCGTGCGCGGCAGCTCCGCGGCCATCGCTGCCTCGGCAAAAACCTTGTGAGCCATCATGCTGTTAGGATCACTGGTGAGAATCTGTTCGGCGATGCTCATTGCCTCGAGCGGATTCGAGCGCAAGGTGGTTTGGGCCTTGAGCAACTGGGGCGATGAACTGGCTGAACTGAACACCTTCTTGAAGAAGCCCGTGCCGCTCCCTCCCGTCTTCTTCTGCAGGGCCGCGCGCAGGGCCTTGCGGCAGTCCAGGAAGGTGGGCTCCTTGTCCAGCACCTGAGTGAACAGAGCGATGGCGTAATCGACGTTGTTGCGGTGCAGGGCCTCGTTACCCTTCGTGAACAGTGCCCGAAGGTCACGCGGAATATCGTTGGGACTCTTCTCTGACATGGTGAACGAGTCTAGCCATGGGATCGGCCAAAAATCCATAGCAAATCGTACGTGCGCCGCTGCCGCCGCCGTGCTTTCTTTCCGGCATGAACAAGACCGCTGCCTGCTTTGAAGGGATGCTGGACCGCTATTTCGAAACCCTGCTGCAGGACGTCCCGACGTTTGCCACCGTGATGGGCGTCCCCACTGCCGAGGGGAAACTCGGCCGGCTCTCGCCAGCATTTGCAGCGCGACGCGAGCGGGTACGGCAAGCCGCCCTGCGAGAACTGGACCGCCTTTCGCCGTGCGAACTGAGCAACGAGCAACAGCTCGACCGGCTGGCGTTGCGCTCGCTGCTGCTCAAAGAATGTGAGGATTTCGCCCGCGCTCGCCACACGATCGAGCCTAACGCGCCCGAACAGGTGCTCAACATCCTCTTCCACGAGCTGATGCGGGGGGACGATGAACCCACCCGCGCCGCCCGAAACCTGCGCTCGCTGCTCAAGCAGGTGCCGGGCTTTCTTGAGGAGGCCGTGGGCCTGATCGTCCAACCGGAGCGCGTGTGGCTGCGAGTCATGGAACAGACTGTGGAAGGCGCTGCCGCCTTGCTTAAAGGCACGGAACAATTTCTTTCCAAGACGCAACCGCGCCCGACAGATGGCGCGTTGATCGTCGGCGCCAAGAAGGCGATGGAGCGGTACCGCGATGCAGTCAAAGCTAGTCCCTTGGCTCCGCCGAACTTGTTCGCCTTGGGTGCAGAGCGGTTGCAGCGTCGCGTCCGCGACGAATTAGGGTTGGATTATACCCTGGGTCAGATCGAAGCCCTGGCTCAGGGCGAGGCGGCGCGCGTTGGCGCGCTGCTTCAGAAGGAGTGTGCCCGGTTCGGACGCAAGGCCAGCGCCGACGCGATTCTCGCCGACTTGCGAGCGAAATGGCGGCCCGAGCGGCCGCTGTTGGAGCTTTACGAGCAAACGACGCAGGCAGTGGCGGAGCGCTTCCGTGCATCACGGGCCGTCACGTTCCCGAAGGGGGATGAACTGGTGGTAAAACCGGTGCCGGAATTCCTCCGCGCCTTGATCCCAACCGCCGCCTACTCGCAACCCGGCGCGTTCGAGAAACGGCAGCGTGGCATTTTCTGGGTGAACGACCTGAGCGTGCTCAAGCAGACCACCGCCGACAAGTTGGCCGAGCAGCAGCAGCATTTCGGGCTTGCGTTGACCTGTGCCCACGAAGCGTATCCAGGTCACCACCTGCAATTCGTGACGCAGAACCGGCATCCGCGTAAGTGGCGGCGGTTGTTCGCGCACGCGGTGTTTTACGAAGGGTGGACGCTTTGGTGCGAGCAGATGATGGTAGATTTGAAGATTGACCGCTCGCCGTGGTTGCGCGTGCAACAACTCCATGACGCGCTTTGGCGCTGCCATCGCATCCTCGTGGACTTGCGGCTACAAACCGGTCGCTACAGCTACGAACAAGCCGTGAAGCATATGCAGAAGCATTTGGGTTTCACCGGAGCCCGTGCCCAAGCCGATGTGAACTGGTACACCGCGCAACCCGCCGTGCCGATGAGTTACTGGCTGGGCCGGCTGGAAAACGCGCGGTTGCATCAGCGGCTCGTTGTCGGACGCGGGTGGAGCTTGCACCGCTTCAACGACTGGTTGCTGAGCTTCGGCACGCTGCCGCAGGCGTGGATCGAAAAATACGGTCTCGATTGAGCGCCGCATGACCGTCCTCGTCACAGGCGCCACCGGATTCGTGGGCCAGGAAGTCTTGCGGGAACTGCGCAGGGCAGGCCATGCGGTGCGGTTCCTGGCCCGGCACGTGGAATCCAGTTTCGTCCGCGAGTTGGCGAGGCGCAGCAACGCGTCGGCCTTTGAGGGAAACGTTCTGCGGGCCGAATCCCTGGACACGGCGATGGCGGGCGTGGACGCGGTGATCCACTTGGTCGGCATCATCAGCGAAATCGGCGAACAGACGTTCGAGAATATTCACGTCTGGGCCACTCAAAACGTGGTCAATGCGGCAAAGCGGGCTGGCGTCCGGCGTTTCGTCCAGATGAGTGCTCTGGGCACGCGCCTCAACGCCGCCTCGCGCTATCACCAAACCAAGTGGGCGGCGGAGGAAATCGTGCGCGCCAGCGGCCTCGACTGGACCATCTTCCGGCCCTCGCTCGTTTTCGGACCGGGCGATCATTTCGTAAACCTGTTCGCTAAGCTGGCGAGGTTTTCGCCCATGCTGCCGGTGATGGGCGGTGGCCGGGCCAGGCTTCAGCCCGTCGCGGTCGAAGAGGTGGCGGTGTGTTTCGTCAAGGCGCTGACCGAACCGCGCTCGATTGGGAAGGCTTTTGACCTCTGCGGCCTGGATCAGTTGACGATGCCTGAAATCCTGCGGGCGATTCTCGCGGCGACGGGGCGACGGCGCTGGATTGTCCGCATACCCCTGCCATTGGCGAAACTCCAAGCCCGATGTCTGGAAGTGCTCTACCCAGCGATCCTGCGTCGCGCCCCGCCGCTGAACCGGGACCAGTTGATCATGCTGGAGGAGGATAACCTTGGCGATCCACGGTCGGCTATGGAGCTTTTTGCCTTGAAGGCCACGCGTTTTTCCGAAGGCCTCGCGCGTTGGCTGACACCTCACGATTGACTTCCTCGTATGGGCGCTGCCTCTGTCGTGCCAGGCATTGCCACTTCAAACCTTAACGCGGTCTGTTTAAAACGTAGTTGGGGAGAACCGCGATCAACGTCCACACCGTCGCTATCGTAACGATGACACAGAACGAAGCCACGCGGGCGCGCGCTGACACCTCCTGCCCCCGAGTTCGCACGACAAAGCTCCAACCCACCTCCAAAACACCGCTCGCGATTCCAATCAGGGAAGTCGCGAGCAGCAGCCGGTGAGTCATCGGTGTGGTCACGTCACCTTGATTCCGTGCCGCGGCATTTACCATCAGCACGCAAACGCAGCCGACAAAACCGAGGATTCTCGGAACGAGTAGCGTTCTCACGCGGCGTGCAGCCCCAATCAGACCCGGCCCTTCCGGCAGGCGTTACACCTCGATCCCGTAGGCCTTGATTTTGTTGTAGAGCGTCTGCCGGCCGATGCCGAGGCGTTTGGCGGCCTCAAGCTTGTTGCCGCCGGTTTCGCGGAGCATCTGCACGATGGCGTTGCGCTCCACGCCTTCGAGCAGCGTGAAGTTGGTGTCCATGGACTCGCCGCCCTCCGGACGGGCGCGGGTGATGGAGAGATCCTTCACATCCACGGTGGTGCCTTCGCAGAGCAAAACGGCACGTTGAATCTCGTTCTGGAGCTGGCGCACGTTGCCCGGCCATTCGAAGGTGGTGAGCCGTTCGACAGCAGCCGGGGTGAAACCGGTCACCACATTGTTGGCTTGGGCGCTGAAGCGTTTCATGAACGCCGTGGCCAACGGGATGATGTCGTCCCGACGCTCGCGCAGCGGCGGCAGGTGCACCGAGATGGCGCTGATGCGGTAGAAGAGGTCCTCGCGCAGCTTGGCTTCTTTGATTGCCTCCTCCGGTTTGCGGTTGGTGGCCGTGACGATGCGGCAGTTGGTCTTGTAACTAGACTTGCCGCCCACGGGCCGAACCTCCTGGTCCTGAAGCACACGGAGCAGCTTGCTCTGCGTATCCACGGGCATTTCGGAGATTTCGTCGAGGAACAGCGTGCCGCCCTCGGCAGTGCGGAACAAACCTTCGCGGTCCGCGTGCGCACCGGTAAACGCGCCTTTGACGGAGCCGAACAACTCGCTTTCGATCAACTCGCGCGGCAACGCGGCGCAATTGACCTTGATGATCTTTCCCTTGCTACGTTTGCTCAGGCTGTGGATCAAGTCGGCGATGACTTCCTTGCCCGTGCCGCTTTCGCCGGTGATGAGCATGGCTACATCTGTGGGGGCCAGGCGCTCGACGGTCCGCACGACGTTCTGCATCGCCGCACTCTTGAACACGGGGGAGTTGCCGCCGCTCAGGGTGTCAATCGCGCGTCGCAAGGCGCGGTTCTCCTCGCGCTGCTCCTTGTGCTCCAAGGCGCACTTCACGTCCGCCAGCAGTTTCTCCATTTCGAAGGGCTTGCTGACGAAGTTGTAAGCTCCCTGACGGCCAGCTTCGAGGGCCACGTCCATCGTGCCATGACCGCTGAGCATGATGACTTCGGTTTCCGGCCACTCGCGCTTGATCTGGGGCAACAAGGTCAAACCGATTTCTTCCGGCGCTCTCCCCGAGAGTTCGGGCAGCTTGTAGTCGAGCAACACGATGTCTGGCTGTTCCCGCCCAAAGGCTTCGCGTACCGCCGAGCCGCTGTCCGCCTTGCTGACGTCATAGCCGTTGAGCCCCAGGATGGAACCCAGCAACTCCCGCATATCGGGGTCGTCATCGACCAAGAGTACTTTCGCCTTCATAGATTGGAATCTCGGTTTGCCACACAAGCCTGACTGAACGCCGCGAAGATCGCCCGGTGCGCGGGATAGCGATCCGCCAAGCGCTCCGGATGGAACTGCACCGACAACAGAAACGGCAGACTTCCGACGTGTTCCTGCTTCAGTTCCATGCCTTCGACGACACCGTCTGAGCTTTCCGCCACAACCTGCAACACGTCCGCCACCTGCCCGACCGCTTGGTGATGCGTGCTGTTCACGCCCAACCTCTGCGTCCCCACCATACTGTGGAGCAGCGAACCGGCTGTCAATCGCACTTCATGGGCGATATCGCTCTTCAACTCGGGGCAGCGGTGACGGATCGCCCCCTTGACTTGCGCGGGAATGTCGAGAATCAACGAGCCACCCAAGGCCACATTCAAGACTTGGTGTCCCCGGCAAATTGCCAGCAGGGGTTTCTTCTGCCGAAAGACCTCTTCGATGAGCATGAACTCGCGCAAGTCCCGCGCCCCGCCATCCGGAGTGACTTTGGCGAGCGCTTTCAGCTCTTTGGAGGCCTTCGGGGCGGAAAGCCGCGGGTCCACATCCTCGCCGCCCGTGAGCACCACGCCATCGCTGCGGCGGACGGCCTCGACAATCATCTCACGCGACGTGGTCGCTGGCATTACCAACGGCAGCGTGCCCACGTCCATGAGGGTTCGCTGGTAGTTCATCGAAAGGCTGATGGAGAGGTCCTGAAACTCCACGCCCTGCGCTTCAATATCCGGCGAAACCAAGATCAACGGCGGTTTGGTCATCCACCTGAAGTTAGCGATGGTGTCGCGGCCTGTCAGGAAAAAAGTCCGATGGAAAATGGGCGGTATAATGGCATGCTCAGGCGTCCCATTTACATTACCAAGCACCGCGGGTGAATTCTCGTGAGCGCAGGTCGTCAAATTGGCTTGAGCAAGCGCGATTGCATCCAACGCATCGGAAGATGAGCACATTTGTCCCTACCTCCCCCGGCGGCCGTCGCAGCCAATGGCTCGTCCTTGCCGCCGCCTTTCTCGGCTGGATGTTTGACGGGCTGGAGATGGGAATCTTCCCGGTCGTGGCGCGCCCAGCCCTTCAGGAATTGCTCGGCACGCAGGCCGATCAGCAAGTTGGGCCGTGGATGGGTTACATCACCGCGCTCTTCCTGGTCGGGGCGGCCGGCGGCGGGCTCGTGTTCGGCTGGCTGGGCGACAAGTTGGGACGCGTCCGCGCGATGGTGGCCAGCATTGTCACCTACTCGGCCTTTACGGCGGCGTGCTATTTCGCAGGAGCGGCCTGGCAACTCGGGCTGTTCCGCTTCCTGGCGGCGCTGGGCATGGGGGGAGAATGGGCATTGGGTGTCGCGTTGGTCATGGAGTGTTGGCCGGAAAGCAAACGTCCGCTGCTCGCTGGCGTGATCGGAGCAGCGGCGAATATCGGCTACGCGCTCATCGGATTGGTGACGTGGATCATTCCAGTGCGGCCGGACTCCTGGCGTTGGGTCATGCTGGCGGGTGCCGTGCCGGCGGTTCTAGCGCTATGGATCAGCTGCATGGTGCCGGAATCGCATCGCTGGAAGGAATCGGTCAAGACACGCCAAGTGCATCCGTTGGCCGAGGTGTTTGGCCGTGATCTCTTGAAGACGACGTTGCTCGCGATCGCGTTTGCCTCCGTGGCTCTGATCGGCACGTGGGGTTCGGTGCAATGGTTGCCGCTATGGGCCGACAAGATGGCGGGCAAAACGCTGCCGGCCGTCAAAGGCATCACCATGTTCACGATGTCGCTTGGGGCGGTGGCGGGGTGTTTCCTTGGGCCGTGGATCGGGGCGCGGATGGGCCGGCGACCGGCATATTTCCTCCTGTGCCTGGCTTCGCTGGTTTCATGCGGGGTGCTGTTCCGGACGGTTTCGGAGTTCGGCGTGGCATTCATCGTCGGGGCGTTTGTTGTGGGGGCCTTCACCGCGGCCTTCTACGGCTGGCTACCACTCTATCTGCCTGAGCTGTTCCCGACCCGAGCGCGAGCGACGGGGCAAGGGCTGAGTTACAACAGTGGACGCATCCTCGCTGCCGTAGGCGCACTCACGCAAGGCGCCCTGGTAACCCATTACGATGGCAGCTACGCCAAGGCCGGGGCAGTCGTTACCCTCGTTTACCTCATGGGGATGGTTCTCATCTGGCTGGGCAAGGAAACGAGGGGACAACCGTTGCCCGACTGACAGGGCGCGCCTTTTTCTGGTATTAAATGTGAGCTAGCGGCTCGGTTGCGGAGGCCCACGGTTCACGTTTTCGACTCGCCTCGCCGCTAGGTTAAAGGTTTACTCCTCGCGCATGAAACAGAAAGCATACGCGGCGGCCGGTGTGGATATTGACCTGGGCAACAAGGTGAAATCCACGTTGCCGCAACTCCTCGCCAGCACGCATCGTCGCGAAGTTCTGGGTAAAGTCGGTGGCTTTGGTGGCCTCTTTGCGCTCGACCTCAAGAAGTATCGCAAGCCGATCCTCGTCAGCAGCGTGGACGGCGTGGGCACGAAGCTCAAAATCGCCTTCGCGATGGACCGGCATGACACCATCGGCGCGGACCTCGTGAACCATTGTGTCAATGACATCGCCGTGCTGGGCGCCGAACCACTTTTCTTCTTGGATTACCTCGGCACCGGGAAACTCGAACCGCACGTCTTCACCGACATCATCAAAGGGTTCGCACGGGCCTGCGCCGAAAACCATTGTGCGCTCATTGGCGGGGAAACGGCGCAGATGCCGGGCTTCTACCAGAAGGGCGAATACGACGTGAGCGGCACGATTGTCGGCGTCGTGGAGAAATCCCGGATGCTCAACGGCCAGAAGACAGTGAGGCCGGGCGACGTGGTTATCGGCATCGCCTCCAGCGGCTTGCACACCAACGGCTATTCGCTGGCGCGGAAAATCTTCTTCGAGCAAATGAACCTCAAGCCCACCAGCCGCGTGGCGGAGTTGAAGAACACGATTGGCGATGAACTCCTGAAAGTACACGTCAGCTACGGCCCGCTCGTGCAGAAGCTCGTCAAGAAGTTCAACGCCGCCGGCAGACCGAATCAGGTCAAAGCGTTCGCCCACATCACCGGCGGCGGGTTCGTGGATAACATCCCGCGCGTGCTCCCGAAGACTTGCGACGTCGTCATCCGCAAGGGCACGTGGGACGTGCTGCCGATCTTCCAACTCATCGCGGCGCAAGGCGGCGTGCCGGAGGACGAACTTTACCAGGTGTTCAACATGGGCATCGGCATGGTCGCCCTCGTGGCGGCGGACAAGGCGGATGCCGCACTGAAGTTCATCCGCGCGCAGAAACACCAGGCCTGGCTCATCGGCGAAGTGGTGAAGGGTAAAGGCGAGGCGCGCGTCGTGGGCTGAAGTCTATTCCTCCGGCATCGGGTCACTCCACTCCGGGTACACCTCCGGCGCAAGTTGGCCGCGCCGGATCAATTCCTGGAGGTCGCGGATGATGGTGCGGCGGGCGACGTTGAATTGCCGGGCCAAGGCGGAAATGTTGGCGCGCTCGCGCGATTTCCGCAACGCCTCGCGGATTTGGTTCTGCCGGCTCAATCGGTCCGTCGAGCGGCTGAGCAATTCCAGCGCATCGACCCGTTGCGACCGCTCCAGCGCCTCGAACTGCCGCACCACCTCGCGCTGGCCGCATTCCTTCAGTGCGGTCTCGACGGTCCGTTTGAGTTCGCGCACATCCAGAGGTTTGGGGAGGCAATAGTGCGCGCGGCGCGGCCCCTGCAGTGCCTTCAACTGCTGCTGCACCTCCAGCGCCCCAGAGACGATGATGATCGGCACGTGCGGCAGCAACTCCTTGAACTGGGGCAGAAAATCCAATCCAAGTTCGCCGGCATCCAGGACGTGGTCTAGGATCAGGGCGTCCGGCGGTGATTCGGGAATGCGCTTCAGCGCCTCGGTGCCGGTGGCGACGCGGATCAACTGATACTTCGCGAGCGCTTCCTCGTAGATCTCAAACTGGAAATCGTCGTCTTCGATGATGAGAATGGTGGCGGGAGTCATGGAAAACGCCTCATTGGATTTCACTTCGGGTTGGCGGGGACGGGCAAGATGAGCGTGAACGTGCTGCCCTGCCCGACCGCGGATTCGACACCCAAGCCCGCGTCCAGGCGCTTGGCCAGTTCGTAGGCCATCGAAAGCCCGAGGCCCGTGCCACGGCGCGTGGACAAGGCTTTGGTGGTGAAAAACGGCTCGAAGATGCGGGGCAAATTCTCGGGGGGGATGCCGCAACCCGAATCTCTCACGGAAATGGCGATGTAAGCCGCTGCTTCGGTTGGCTTGAGAAAGAGGCTCGCCGGCAGCTTTTCCAAATT
>CAZWJC010000055.1:0-29413 GCA_964634255.1 uncultured Verrucomicrobiota bacterium
ATCGTTTTGACCTTGCTCGTCCTCGCCGTCGTCGGCGTGGGCGCGTGGAAATGGTGGGACAAAATTAACAGCAGCAAACCGCCCGGCGCGGGCCAGCCGCCCAGTGCCGCCAGCGTACCCGCGTCGCCCGGCGCTCCAGCAACTCCCGCCGCGGCGAGCGCCGAGCCCGCCAAGCCGATTGTGCTCGCCGAGACGCAGACGGAGATTCCAAAGCTCGCGCCCGCCGGCGTGTATCAGCCCAAGGACAACGTCGTCGAGATCGAGTTGAGCGAATACGCCGGTTACTCCGGCTTGATCGTCGCCAACGGCGGCCTCGCGCCGAACGAGGACTCGGTCTTCTTCAAGAAGCACGGCTTCAAGCTCAAGATCACGCTCAGCGAGGAGGAGAGCTGGTCCGCCCTCAACAGCGGCAAGATGGCCGCGTCCGCCACCACCGCGGACGTGCTGGCCGTGTATGGGCGGCAGTTCCAGGTGGCCGTGCCGGCGCAGATCGGCTTCTCGCGGGGCGCGGACGGCGTGGTGGTGCGCAGCGACATCAAGCGCATCAACGATCTCAAGGGCAAGGTGCTCGTCACGGCGCAGTTCACCGAGGCGGATTTCTTCATCCGCTACCTGGCGCAGGAGGCGGGCCTGGGCATCGGCAATCTCGCCGACCTCAAGGAGAAGCCCGATCCCGAGCGGTTGAACCTGGTCTTCGCCGCGGACGCGTTCGCCGCGGGCGACATTTTCCTCGCCGACGTGAAGGCAGGCGGCGGCAAGCTCGCCGGCTGCGTCACCTGGGCGCCCAAGACCACCGAGGTGGCCGACGCCAGCGGCGGCAAGGCGCACGTGCTCGCTACCAGCAAGAACCTGCTCGTCATCGCCGACGTGTTGATCGTGAACAAAGGCTTCGCCCAGCAGAACCCGAAGCTGGTCGAGGGCCTCGTGAACGGCCTGCTCGAAGGCAATCGCGCCGTGCGTGACAACCCGACCGCGTGGCTGGACCTCATTGGCAAGACGTTCAAGTGGGACAAGGAACAAACCAAGGCCGAGCTGGCGAAGGTGCATTTCTCGAACCTGCCGGAGAACCTGGCGTTCTTCTCGGGCGCGATTGACGCCGCGGGCAGCTTCGGCGGCATCTATCAATCGGCGGTCTATGCCTACGGCAGCCACTTGATCAAAGACCCGGTGGACAGCGACCGGTTCATGGAATTGAAGCATCTCAAGGCGCTGGAGCAGGGCGGCGCGTTCAAGGACCAGAAGGTGGCCATCGCGCCGATCCGCACCGGCGGCGCCGCGGCGGCGGTCGAGGGCGATCCGCTCCTGAGCAAGGACATCCGTTTCCTCTTCGCGCCGAACTCGGCGAATCTCGACATGGCGAATCAGGACAACCTGAAAAACCTGGAAGCGATTAAGCGACTGTTGCAGGTGAGCCCCGGCTCGGTGGTGCTGTTGCGCGGGCACGTGGACAACTCGCTCGTGGAGAAATTCCGCCAGCAGGGCGGCGACAGTTACGTGCGCCAGATGGCCATGCGCGCGATCGAGTTCAGCAAGCAACGCGCGGCGGAGATCAAGCGCGTGCTCATCGAGAAGCACGGTATTGACACCGCGCGGCTCGACACCGTGGGCCGCGGCTGGGAAGAACCCCTCGGCCCGGACATGGAAAAGAACCGCCGCGTCGAAGCGCAGTGGTTTACGCTGGAGTGAAGTTCTAGATGCAGATAGAGAACCAAGCAAACGGAGATGTAGTTTATGGGTGAGTTCAAAGTAGTCGGCCCTCTCAAGGTTAAGATTGAAATCCTCCGAGCCGGACGGGCTGTTGAGCCAAGAGACTTCTGGAAAGATCACCCGCAGCATGAGGGAGAGAAGGGTGTCTACGTCTTTGCCGTCAAGCCTCCGAGAACTGACGCCAATGTTCCGTGGTACGTCGGGAAGGCGTCGAAGACTTTCGGTCAGGAGGTGTTCACAGATCGCAACCAACTCAAGTACAACCGTGCGCTCGCCCGCTATGGGCGTGGGACTGCTGTGCTGTTCTTGGTTATACACCCGTCCGGCAAGGGCAAGACAAACCGTAAGCACATTGGGGAGATTGAGGATTTTTTCATCAATCAGGGCTTCGCAGTCAACCCGGACATTGAGAATGACAGAGGCATCAAACGCCCAGCTTGGGCAATAGGTGGAGTGGTCAGGGGAACTACTCGGAAGGCATCCAGTTCAGCTAAGGCATTCTCCCGCATGTTTGGACTGAAGAAGTAATGAGAGCATCCTTCCAGCCGCTGCAGCACTCCAAAACCTGGCGGACGCCACGGCGCGACTGCGGCCGAATCCCAACGGGATTCCGTAACTCAGCCCAGGGTTGCGAGGCACGAGCTACCCTGGGTCACCCGTCCGAAACCGATACAACCCCAACGGGGTTGCGTCCATCGCCCCACCGCCAAGGCCACAACCCCGTTGGGGTTGCGAGTGTTTTGCGGATGTTTACCCAGGGTAGTCGCTCCGCGCCAACCCTGGGCTGGCGGACACAATCCCGTTGGGATTGTTGGCAACCCGTGCCAACCGATTTCGGATTTCGCACTTCGGATTTCACGTCATGACCACCCGCGGCAAAATCGTTCTGACGCTCCTCGTGCTGGCCGTCGTCGCGGTCGGCGCGTGGAAATGGTGGGAGCGTTTCTCCGCCACGCCCAACCAGCCGCCGCCGGCTTCAGCCACGAGCACCGCCGCTTCCCCAACGCCCGCCCCTGATGCCGCCAGCAAGCCGGTCGCGCTGGCCGAGACGCAGACGGAAATTCCCGCACTGGCTGCGCCGGCCGCGTTCGAGCCCAAGGACAACACCGTCCTGATCGAACTCAGCGAATACGCCGGCTACGCCGGGTTGATCGTTGCCAACGGCGGTTTGGAGGCGAACACGAACTCGATCTTCTTCACCAAGCACGGCTTCAAGGTGAAGATCACGCTGAGCGAGGAGGAAAGCTGGTCGGCCCTCAACAGCGGCAAGATGGCGGCCTCGGCCACGACCGTGGACGTGCTCGCCACCTACGGCCGGCAGTTCCAGGTCGTCGTGCCGGCGCAGATCGGTTTTTCGCGCGGGGCGGACGGCGTCGTCGTGCGCAGCGACATCAAACGCATCAACGCGTTGAAAGGCCGCACGCTCGCCACCGCGCAGTTCACCGAGGCGGATTTCTTCATCCGCTACCTCGCGCAGGAGGCCGGCCTCGGCATCAACATGCTGCCGAGCCTCAAGACCGCGCCCGACTCGGACAAGTTGAACCTCGTTTTCTGCGCGGACGCCTTTGCCGCGGGCGATTTCTTCCTCCAGGATTTGCAGGGCGAACAGCGCCTGGCCGGCTGCGTGACCTGGGCGCCGAAGACCGGCGAGATCGTCAAGGCGAGCAACGGCCGCGCGCACATCCTCACGACGAGCGCGAACCTGCTCATCGTGGCGGACATTCTCGTCGTGAACAAAGGCTTCGCCCAGCAGCATCCGGAAATGGTGGCCGGCCTGGTGAACGGCCTGCTCGAAGGCAACCGCGCCGTGCGCGACAACCCGACGGCGTGGCTGGACCTCATCGGCAAGGCGTTCAAGTGGGACAAGGAACAAACCAAAGCCGAGCTGGCAAAGGTGCATCTGTCCAACCTGCCGGAGAACTTGGCGTTCTTCTCTGGCGCGATTGACGCCGCGGGCAGTTTCGGCGGCATTTACCAGTCGGCGGTGTATTCTTATGGCAGCCAGTTGATCAAAGACCCGGTGGACAGCGATCGCTTCGTGGATTTGAGGCATCTCAAGGCGCTGGAGCAATCCGGCGTGTTCAAGGATCAGAAGGTGGCCATCGCTCCAATCCGTTCATCGGGCACGTCCACGGTGGAAGGCGATCCGCTGTTGAGCAAGGACATCCGGTTTTTGTTCGCGCCGAACTCCGCCGCGCTGGACCTCACGAGCGACGCGAACCTGAAGAACCTGGAAGTGATCAAGAAGCTGCTGCAGGTCAGCCCCGGCTCGGTGGTGCTGTTGCGCGGGCACGTGGACAACTCGAAGGTCGAGGAATTCCGCAAGACCGGCGGCGAGGCGTATGTGCGCACGATGGCGTTGCGCTCGGTGGAGCTGAGCAAGAACCGCGCGGCGGAGATCAAGCGGCTGCTGATCGAGAAACACGGCGTGAGCGCCGAGCGGGTGGACATCGTGGGCCGCGGCTGGGAAGAGCCCGTGGGCGCGGACGCGGAGCTGAACCGCCGCGTGGAGGTGCAGTGGTTCATGCTCGAGTAAGCGCGTAGCGGCGTCTCGGCAGAGTGCCGCTGACTATGAACAGAGACCGTGCAGCACAGCCAAGCCGGCGGGATGCTGAAACTCCACAGTGAAGATGGAGTCTGATGACCTATGAAAGAGACCGAACAAGATCGTCACAGAATGGACTGCGAGCGTGGGGTTCAGCATTTCGAACGACTTCAGCGTCTTGCTCGCAACCTCGCATCGTTCGGCGTGGCGATTCACTGGCATGAATACGACCCTCACTTCAACAGCGTGTGGCAACTGGTTGCTGGCACGCACACGCACGCTCTCAAGTTCTTCTGGGATGCACGAGACCAGTTTTTCACGATCCGACAAGCAACTCTGAAGGACTCAGGATATGGGACCGTAAAAATGCCTTCCGACTATGAGTGGCAGCGCGTTGGCGACGAGTTGGTAGATGTCAGACGTGGAGCAGACGAAATAGAGTTTTTGGAAAGGTATTTGAGAGCGAGGTACGCAGCCTCTTGAAAAACAGACCTCGCCCATGACGAAGCAGAATTTCATCTCCAGGCGAGAAGCGATGACGCAACGCGCCTGGACCGCGCGCCGTCCCGGCGCGCAGCGCTCCGCTTCGACAGAAGACCAGGCACGTTGCACATTCGCTCGACCTGCGAACCGCTGCGATCGGGGGCCGTTGCGGTCCTAGGGCAAGGCAATCCGCATTCATAGCATTGCTCCCGCACGTCTGATATTGCACGCTGGCGCCGAAGCGAAATACCGATGGACCAACAACCGCCCAGTTACCGCGCTGAGTTTCTCAAGAGCAAGCATCACGCCTGGCTCGGGTTGATCACGCTGGGCCTGGGCTTCCTGTTCAGCTCCTACAACCCGTTGTTCTTCCTCTTCGGCGCGGCCGCCTACGCGCTTGGCTGGATTTACCTGCCGGACATGCCGTTCTTTCGGCGCAGCGTGGATGGCAAACGCAACGCCGCGGAGCAGGCGGTCGTCGCCCGCGAACTCGCCGAGTTCCAGCAAAAGCGCGACGCCCTGCACGCCTCGCTGCCCACGCACCTGCGCACGCGCTACAACGAGCTGGCGGAAGTGTGCCGACAGATCGAGGGGGCGAGTGCCGAAGATGCGCTCTCCAGTGCGGGAACCACCGATCCGCGGCTCGGTCGCTTGGACGAATTGATGTGGACGTATCTGCGGCTGCTCAGTCTGGAGGATTCGCTGGAGCGTTTCCTCGAAACCGAGCGCCGCGAAGACTTGCCGGGGAGCATCCGCGAGGCCGAGGCGGAGATCGGCGATTTGGGCCGCGAACTCGAAGCGCTCAAGCAGCGAGGCGCGACTGTTTCCTTGCAGGACACCAAGGAGCGGCTGCTCCAGTCCCGGCTGGAAGCGCTCGACGTGTTGCGCAAGCGCCAGTCGCGTGTCGAGGACACGCAGGCGAACCTGCGGCTGGTGCATTCCGAGCAGGAGCGGCTGGAGAACCAGATCAAACTTATTCGTGCCGACGCCGTCGCCAGCAAGAACACGACTTCGATCTCCGCGCGGATTGACGCCACGGTCGAGAACTTGAACCAGACCAACAAGTGGCTGGCCGAGATCAACGAGTTCAAGGACAGCGTGGGCAATCTGCCACCAGCGGCGATGCGAGTGGGCTATAGTCCGAATCCCATGCCACCAAAACTGCCGGAGGCGGAACAAGGATATGTGGTGCAAGATCGCCGGCCACGGATGCGATCGGATGCGGAAAGGAAGCACTGAGATGGGTGCTTCGGTTGCCACGGGCCTTCACGCCGACTTCAACCCGCGCAGTCGAATGGTCGACACTCGCCCTCACCCTGACCCTCTCCCCCAGGAGAGGGAACAGCAATTGAGCACGGTTGACTGTGCCAACGGCTTCCAGGCGATCCCAGCGCTTGGTGGTTCGAGGCGACGGCGAACGATTCTCCCTCTCCCGGCGGGAGAGGGCCGGGGTGAGGGGGAACGCATCGCACTTAACTGAGGAACGATTCATGGCTGCTCCCACCAAGAAATCCCCGCTAACCGAAACCGCCAGCGCCTCGCCTGCCCGCCTGCCTTTGCGCGGCTGGGCCGCCGAGTTCGCCCGCCGCTGGAACGCGGGTACGTATTCGCTCTTCGTACTCCACGGAAATATCTTCGACGTGTTCCCCGTGCAGGACGGCGAAGGCGTCGGCTACGTGCCGCTCAAATCGTTCCTGACCCGCCGGCTGTTTCCGGGACGCGCCTGCCTGCTGTTCTACGACATCTCCGGCGGCTTGACCTTCGGCTCGGCCGAGATGCAAAAGCTGTTTTTCGAATGGCTGGAAGTCTTCGACAGCGTCGAGAACACGAACTTCCACGTGCAAGGCCCGCCGAAGAGTTTCCTCGCCCTCGCGCCGTTGCTCACGCGGTTCTTCATGAAGGTCGCGGAAGCGGACAGCAAGTGGAAAGGTGTGACGCTGGTCATTGATTTTCCGGAGAAGCTGATCCCGGCGAGCGAGGAAGCCAGCGCGTCCGTCGAGGAACGCGTCAACGTGGTGACCTTCCTCAAGTGGGCGTCGGCCCCGGAATTGGCGCGGCTTGATGTCGGCGTGATCCTCGTCACGGAATCGGCGAACGAGTTGCACGCGGACCTCCTGCGCAGCCCGCACGTCGCGCAAGTACGCCTTGATCTTCCGGACGCCGAGGATCGGCAGCGGTTCCTGGAATCCGGCTGGGCGGAGAAGCTGGCGGAGGGCAGATCTTTCGCTGAGTGGTGCGATTTCACCCCCGTTGAGCTGGCCGCGCGCACCGCGGGCCTGAACCTCCTGCGCATCCAACATTACCTGGCCGAGGCGGTCCGCAACGACATCCGCGTCACAGCCGATCAGCTCGCCGCCAGCAAGAAGCGGCTCATCGAGGATTATTGCCAGGACCTCGTGCGCTTCAAAGACCCGAAACCCGGCGTCACGCTGGATCGCGTCGCCACGCACACGGCGGCGAAGGCCAAGTTGCGCGAACTCGCGTGGCTCATCAAGAACGGCAAGAACGACGTGCTGGAGCGCGGCATTCTCGTGCCGGGACGCGTCGGCGTGGGCAAGTCTTTCCTCATTGATTGCTTCGCGAGCGAATGCGGCCTGCCGGTGATGGAACTCGGCGACTTCCGCTCGAAGTGGGTGGGCGACACCGAACGCCAGCAGGCGCGGGTTCTCATGACCATCCGCGCACTCGGCCCCGTGATCGTCGTCGTGGACGAGGCGGACGCCGTGTTTGGTTCGCGCGACACCGATTCCGGCGACAGCGGTATCTCGGGCCGCGTCTTCGCCGCTTTCGCTGCGCACATCGGCGATTCGAGCCTGCGCGGCCGCGAGGTGTGGGTCGCCATGACCTCACGCCCGGACCTGCTGGCGATTGACATGAAGCGCCAAGGCCGGTTCGGCCTGTGCGTCCCGCTGTTTCCCGCGCAAGGGCCGGACGACGTGGTGGAGTTGTTCACCGTCGTGGCGAAGGTGAAGAAGATCGCGCTCGGCGATCCGATCAAGGTTTACATCCGCGAGCAACTCGGCGACCGCCCGCTCACCGGCAGCGACATCGAAGCCATCCTCACGCGCGCCAAGGAACGGGCCGTCCTCGCCAAGCGCGACGACGATGTCCAGCTACCCGACCTAGAAGAGGCGGTGAACTCGTTCATTGATCCGCTCGACCCTGCGTTACTCGCGATGCAGGAACTAGCCGCCGTGCTGGCGTGCTCCGACAAGCGCTACCTGCCAGAGCGCTATCGCAACACCGACCGCGCCGCACTGATCGAGGAATTCGCCCGATGCAAGCTGCGGGCGGGGCACAGGTAGCAAGCGGCTTGACCGTCGAAGCTGATCGGGTCATAACTCGGCTGCTCAATCTTGACAGCCAGCGATGAAAGCGAACGTGGACGCACAGGAACTGGCCCGTCGCTTCAATGAAGACGAATCGGTGTGGCGGAGCTTTGAACGCAGGCGGGTGTTACGCCGCCTGATGCGTTCCCGCTCTCCAATGCCAGAGGAGGTCTTGGACGAACTCGACTGGCAGGCGGCGGAGCGCGAGTGCCGGCAGGTCCGCGCTGTTGGGATTCCTCTGCCTGCGAAAGGCATGAAGTCTCAATTGCTGCCGCCAAGTGTTGTCACATCATGAGATTCTACAGACTGAAGGGAGGACGATCGGGGGAAGGCGTCAACGGCCGCAGGCGTTGGAGTATTCCACTGATTGGCTGTAGGGCATGTGGTAGTTGTCTGCCTGGCGGTTTCTACTATCCAGGTGCGGACTTGAATGCGATAAATCGTGAGCTTCAGTTCGGCTCCTCCCAGCGCGTTACGTCCCTACGGGACTAAGGTGCGGGTGGGCGAATTGCGCTCGTTCACCCCCACTGATCGGCCGCGCACTTTACTTCCGCGGGTGGGTTGAATAGCCTCGGCGCGCGTGAAGGATTTGGTTTCCAGGCGAATCGGGCTGGCGCTGGCCGTCTTGGCGTTTGCGGCAGCTCCGTTTGCCCATGCCTTCAGCCTGCTGGGGCCGTTCGCGCCGTGGATGAAACCCGAGTTGGGCTATCACCAGAAACGCGACATTGGCGGACCGATGAACCTGGGCGAGGAATACCGCTGGACCGTGCCGGTGGTGACGTATGGCTTCGATCAATCCTTCCTCGACTACTTCGGCCAACCGGGCGTGGACGCCGTCGAGCAGGCGATTCAAATCCTGAACGCCCTGCCGCCGGCGGCGGAACTATCCGTGACTGACTACGCGTTCCAGACTCGTGGACTGAACGTCAATGCCGCCATGCGCGATCTGCAGGATCTCAAATCGAGAGCCTTGGCATTGCTAGTGGAGCAGATGGGGTTGGCTCAGGCTACGCGATATGTCTGGACACTGAGGCAGTGGGATCCGGATCTGTTCTGCCCAACGCACTTGGATGAGCTTTCGATGGAGTTTTGGGTGGGACCAACGTTCACAAACTACGTCAATCAGCGCAGCTACGACCCGGTTACCCAGCAGCCAATCTCGTTCGTTAATGCGCGTCTCCATACCTTCGTCATTCACTCAATAGGAGACGCGGGCTGCGATGCGGTGAAAGCGACGCCGATTCCAATCGATGGGGCGTTTATATGGACTACGCCTGTCAGTGATGGGGGGGTGGATATCGGCCATTTCTACACAGGCCTAACTTATGACGACGTCGGTGGTATTTGTTACCTCCTCAGCCGGACGAATATCAACGTGGAAACGCTGGATGACTCAATCCTCCCGGCAGAAGGAGCCACGAACAGTGTGGTGCGGACAGCGCCTCGACCGGGTGTGGAGAAAACCACGTTTGTTCGCCACGCCACGGATGCGGGGGGCCTTTTTCTGACGATGACCAACCGGTTCGACGATCTCTACATCACGAACGGATCGCTGCACACACAGCGGGTCTGTCGCGTCGTTGGGCAACCGGACGTTCTCTTCCGGGCCAAAGACTTGGGTTGCCGGCTGTTTGAGTACGAGGGATTGCAGGTCTACTTCCCCACCGACTGGCAAAGAACCGATACGTCGCGTTGGATCAACCATGCGGCGTTGAACGGAAACCTGGGCGGCGATGGCCCGGGCGTCATCCGGCCGCCGATTGAGATTACCTTCCACACGCGCGGGCGTTATCTGGCGGCAACGGGCGGCAGCACCTCGGGCACGAATTTTTATTTCTGGAACTGGGCCAGCTTCGGCGTCTCTACCAACGTCACGACCTTTCCCGGCAACCAGACCAACCTGACGAGCCTGACACTGGCCACGCGGACCTTCGTCACGAATGCGACGCCGACCTTCGAGTGGACGCTGCTGGGCCGTCCAGGCGGACATTACCGGATGGAGGCCGCCACGAACCTTGCGGATTGGTCAGCATTGAGCACCGTCACAAATCTCGGCGGCGTCTTCCAGTTCACGCATCCGCTGGCTGCGCCGCGCCAGTTCTTCCGCGCCGTGTTGGAGGAATAAGTTCTGGTCGCGACCGCTTCACCGGAGCCAAATCACCTTGCCCGGGGCGCGGTGCGGTGCTAACGGTCATGCACCATGAAACGGCTTACGCTGCTCCCCGTCCTTCTGACCGCGCTCACGATCGCGACGCCACCGCCTGCGGCCACCGCCCAGCCAACAGGGCCCGTGCAAATCGCGACGGCGCCGCTCGCCCCCTCCGGCCTGGCGCTCCAATGGACCGATGCGGGCACGAACACGGCCTACACCGTTCAGGCGCGTGAAGGATGGGGCGAATCGCTGTGGCTGCTGCCGCCCGCCACGAATCCCTGGCCCGTCGCCGGGACTTCCTGGGTGGAGACCACTCCAACCACGAACACCTCCCGCTTCTATCGCGTCATCGCCGTCCCGGCCGCCCAACGGGGCCGCGTGCTGACCAACGCCTTTGTGCGCACGGTCAGCACGTTCGAGATTTCGCTCTTGTTGGGCTACCTGCAGGTAAGTCTCACGCCCCAGTTCCCCGTGGACCTCTACAAGGTGCAGTATGAGACGATTGATCCGCTCGGTGCGCGGACGGTGGCCTCTGGGGCGATCGCGCTTCCGCGCGGGGCGAGCGCGGCGCTGCCGCTGCTCAGCTACCAGCATGGCACGCTCACCCACACCAACGAGGCGCCCTCAGCCATGAGTCTGTTCGGCGAGTTGGGCATCGGCGCGATCCTCGCATCCGTGGGCTACGCCGCCGTGCTGCCGGATTACCTGGGCATGGGCGACTCGCCTGGGCTGCATCCGTATCATCACGCGCGCTCGGAGGCGACGGCCTGCGTGGACGCGCTGCGGGCGGCGCGGGCACTGTGTGCGAGCAAAGGCGTTCTGTTGAACGACCAGCTATTCCTCTGCGGTTATTCCCAAGGCGGCCACGCCACCATGGCGCTGCACCGGGAATTGGAGCGATATCACACGAACGAGTTTACCATCACAGCCTCTGCCCCCATGGCCGGCGCTTACGATTTGTCAGGCGTGACGACCGACGACATGCTTTCAGGCCGTTCGCAGCCGAACCCGTACTACTTCGCCTATCTGCTGGCGGCGTATCAATCGGTCTATCACCTGGCGCCGACGTTGTCCGATCTGCTGCAACCGCCCTATAACACGACCCTGCCGCCGCTGCTGAATGGCAACTCCTCCGGCTCGGACATCAACAACGCCATGCCCAAGAACCCGGCCAACCCGCTGCTGATCCTGAAGCCAGAATTGCTCGCCGGTTTTCGCACCAACGCCAACCACATCCTGCGCCAGGCGCTTCGCGACAACGATCTGTACGCCTGGACGCCGCAGCGGCCGATGCGACTGTACCACTGTGGCGGCGACCAGGATGTGATCCCGTCCAACTCGCGGGTGGCGCAAGCCAGCTTCCAAAGCCAGGGCGTGGCAGTGACGCTGGTCGATCCACTGCCCACCGGTGGTCACGGCGATTGCACCACGCCGAGCCTGCTGCTGGCCAAGGCGTGGTTTGATTCGCTCAAACGATGAGTCACCGCTTGTGGATACCAAAGAGATGCCGGCGGCCGAAGCCAGGCAAAGCACGGCTTGTCAGTCTGCCGACGAGAGCGATATTATGCGCGCATGAGCGGTGTTGCTGAAAAAGTGGCAGAGGTGCTGGCTCTGCCGGCAGAAACCCGGGCCTATCTCGCCCACCAACTCATCGTCAGCCTTGACGATACGGTGGATGCGGATGGTGAAACGCAATGGCAGGAGGTCATTGACCGCCGTTCCCGCGAAATCGAAGAAGGCAAGGTCACTTGCCGTCCGGTGGAGGAAACCGTCCGCGGCATTCGCACGAGGCTGCATGCACGTCGTCAGCCATCCTGAAGCGGACCAGGAGCTGGAAGCCGGTGCGCTGTGGTACGAAGAGCGACAACCTGGCTTGGGAGACGACTTCCTTGATGCGTTTGAAGACACGCTGCGCCGCATCCTGGACGAGCCGGAACGCTGGCAGCGAATCCGGGGGGAGAATCGAAAGCTCAACTTCCGTCGTTTTCCCTACGCGATCGTCTACAGCTTGGGCTCAGACAGCTTGTATATCAAAGCCGTGATGCACCTGCATCGCCGCCCCTTCTACTGGCAGCACCGCTGAGCAGCGGAACAGTTTCTTGTCACGGCGATTGCACCACGCCGAGCCTGCTGCTGGCCAAGGCGTGGTTTGATTCGCTGAAGCAGTGAACCGCGGTCGTCGCGCTGCGTGCGAAGTCCGGCCCGCACCGCGCCAGGTTGCCCCGGCTTAACTGCGGCGCTTCCAGCCAGGAGAGAAACACTTGAGGAGCACCTCAGGTTGGCGCACCTTTGCGCTGCTTGATCACAAACAACCGCCAGCGTTTCCTCGCGGCCTGCCGCTGCCAGCCGGTGGATCATCCTCCCGTCTGGCTCATGCGTCAGGCCGGCCGCGTCCTGCCCGAATACCGCGCCCTCAAGGAAAAGCACTCCTTCCTCGAACTCGTCCAGACGCCGGAGCTGGCCACCGAAGTCACCCTCCAGCCGGTCCGCCGTTTTGACTTCGACGCCGCCATTCTGTTCAGCGACATCCTCGTCGTAAACGAGGCGCTCGGACAAAACTACCGCTTCCGCGAGACCGGCGGCATCGAGATGGACTTCGCCGTCCGCGAGGCGGCGGACGTGGAACGCCTCGAGGTCAACGCCGTGAGCGAGCGATTGAACTACATCTGGCAGGCCGTGGAACTGATCAAATCGCGGCTGGCGGGTCGCACGGCGCTGATTGGCTTTGCCGGCTCGCCGTGGACGCTTGCCAATTTCATGATGGAAGGCGGCAGCTCGGATTCCTTCGCCCGCGCCAAGGCGCTGTTCTACGAAAACCCGAAGCTCTTCGGGCGACTCCTGGAGAAGCTGACCGCCGCTGTCACCGAGCTGTTGCGGATGCAAATCGAAGCCGGCGCGGACGCGGTGCAGATCTTCGACAGCCTGGGCGACCTGCTCGCTCCGTCTGCCTACGCCGAAGCCTCCGCCCGCTGGATGAAGCAGATCGTTGCGTCACTCGGCGGGCATGTGCCGGTCATCGTGTTCGGCCGCGGCGCGCACGCGAGCTGGGATGAGCTGGTGGACACCGGCGCGCAGGGGCTCGGTGTGGATTGGCAGGTGCGTCTCGCCGACGTGGCGAAGCACCTCCCCGCAACCATCGCCGTCCAAGGCAACCTCGATCCGTTCCTGCTCACCACCACGCCGGAAACTGTCGCCACCGAGACGCGCCACATTTTGCAGGAGATGCGGGGACGGCCGGGACACATCTTCAACTTGGGGCACGGCGTGCCACCCACGGCGAAATTGGAGTGCATCCAAGCGCTCGTGGACACGGTCCGTGCCGATCCGTGTGCATCTGTGTCCATCCGCGGTTAAAGTAGTGCTGCATGACGACGCTCAAAGTAGATCTCGCGCTGGTTGAAAAGTACAACCAGCCCGGCCCGCGTTACACCTCCTACCCGCCGGCGACGAAGTTCACCGACGCAGTGAAGTGGGAGGGGCTCGCGCCGCTGATTGAGGCCAACAATCACACCGAACGCGATCTTTCGCTCTACTTCCACATTCCGTTCTGCGAGACGCTATGCTGGTTCTGTGGCTGCACGACCGTCATCACGCTCAACCACGAACGCGGCATGGGCTATGTCGAGACGCTGGGCCGCGAGATGGCGGCGATGGCCCGGCTGATCCGCCCGGGACGCAAGGCGGTGCAAGTCCATTTCGGTGGCGGCTCGCCCACGTTCCTGCGCCCCGATGAAATCCGCCGCCTCGGCGAACACATCCACAGGCATTTCACGTTCGCGCCGGACATCGAGGCCAGCGTGGAGGTGGACCCGCGCCGCCTCACGCGCGAGCATCTGGTCGCGTTGCGCGAGATCGGCTTCAACCGCGCCTCGATGGGCGTGCAGGATTTCGACCCGCAGGTCCAGGAAGCCGTGCATCGCATCCAGCCCGTCGAGATGACGCAGCAGGCGATGGATTGGATGCGCGAACTGGGCTACAACTCCATCAACCTCGACCTCATCTACGGCCTGCCGCATCAGACGGTCGAGTCTTTCAATCACACGCTCGACATCGTGTTGAGGATGCAGCCCGACCGGCTCGCCGTCTTCAGCTACGCCCACGTGCCGTGGATCAAACCCGCCCAGAAGATTCTGGAGCAGCAAAAACATCTCCCGCCCGCCGCGGTGAAGCTGGACCTGCTGAAGCTCGTGATCGAACGGCTCACGGAGGGAAACCGCTACGTCTATATCGGCATGGACCACTTTGCGCGGCCGGACGACGAGTTGGCCGTCGCGCAACGGAACAAGCAGCTTCAGCGCAATTTCCAGGGCTACAGCACGCGCGCCGGGTCGGACATCTACGCCTTCGGCATGTCGAGCATTTCGCAGATTCCGGAGGCCTACTGGCAGAACGAAAAGGAGCTGCCCACCTGGCAAGCCGCCGTGGATGCGGGCCGGGTGCCGCTGCACAAGGCTTACCTGGTGACTGACGAAGACCGCATCCGCCGTGAGACTATCATGCGTGTGATGTGCGATCTCTCGCTCGACTTCGCCGCGATGAGCGCCAAGCTCGGCATCCATTGCGCCCAGCACTTCGCGCCGGAACTCGCTTCCCTTGCCGACCTCGAGGCCGACGGTTTGGTGCGCCGGACGCCACAGGGCTTGGAAGTAACCGAAACCGGGCGGCTGTTCATCCGCATCATCGCGATGCGCTTCGACAACCAGCTCGCGCCGGCCGGCGAGCGGCGGCATTCGCGGACGATTTAACTCGCCGGCGTCAGAGCTTATTGTGCGACGCTCTTCTCGCCCGAGTTGACGCGATTACCGCAGGGTGGTGGCTCGAAGGAGCGGGTAATGGGAGAGGCGCGCAAGAAAATGCGTGCAAGCATGCTGTCGCGGCGGTAGGAATTTGGCATGACCGACGCCTCAGCTCGGACAGAAACCCAAGTGGGCTTCTTTCAGATCGCGATTCTGGTTCTCACGATTCTGAATCTCCTCGCGCTCGTGGCGGATACTGTTTTCGTTCTTCCTCGCGAAATTTCGAAGCTCATCCAAACGGCGGACGCTGCCGTGTGCGTGGTTCTGTTGCTCGACTTCGTGGTGAGGCTCTTTCGCTCCGAGGACCGGCGCGGGTTCCTGAAATGGGGCTGGATTGACCTCGTCGCCGCCATTCCCATGATTGACGCGCTGCGTCTCGGTCGCCTGGTGCGTGTCCTGCGCGTAATTCGCCTGCTCCGGGGTCTCCGTTCCGTCCATCGAGTCGTGACGCTGATTCGTCAAAACAAGATGGAGGCGGGCGGGGCGTCCTTGGCCTTGACTGCGTTTGTTGTGGTTGCCTTTTCTTCCTCGGCGATTCTGATTCTCGAACGCCAGAGCGGCGGCAATATCAAGACAGCGGAAGACGCGCTTTGGTGGAGCATCAGTACAATTACCACAGTCGGCTACGGTGACGTTGTGCCGATAACAACAGAGGGACGCATTCTAGCGATGATTGTGATGGTGGTAGGCATCGGTCTCTTTGCCGGCCTCAGCGGCCTGATGGCCTCGTTGCTTCTTGGCCGCCAAGACAGGAAATCCGCCGAAGCACAGGAAATCCTGGCTCGGCTTGAGAAACTCCAGGCGGCGGTTGAGGATCTGAACCGCAGCGGAGCGAAACCAAGCGGGCAAGATAGGTCTGGATAGATTCTGCTTGGCGTCGCTAGTATCCGGAACACGTTCAATTGGGTTGGCAAGGAACATTGCGCGCGATGGAAGCCGCCTCAAGGCGAGCTGAGCGAGATTCGCAGAGACGTTATCGCCAGTTGCTGCGGGATCAGAAAGAGCGGGCGAAGATGGAAGCCCGACAGCAAGCTGCCTACGAAGTTGAGGTTTTCGAGAACCAGCTTGAGCGACTCCTTTCGGTCCATAAGGAATCTCCGGAAGCGTGGGACTGGGGAGTGATCTGTAACACACCACCTCCTGTCGCGCCGGAGCGCTTGTCTGTACGGGAGGCAGGAGCGGCGGCGGCGCTGAACGGTTTTGCGCCTGGTTTCTTGGACAGACTGCTGGGGCGCGCTGAATCGAAACGTCAGGTACTCGCGCAGGCGCTTGAATACGCGAAAGCCGGAGACGAGCGAGATTACCAGCAGGCCTATCAGAGTTATTGCCAGCGTTACACCGACTGGGATGAACGGCGACAACTCGCTTCCAGGATACTGCAGGGTGACACGCAGGCTTACGTTGACGCGTTGATGGACTTCAATCCTTTTGTTGACATCAGCGAACTCGGCGCATCATTCGACTTCAAGCCCCACAACTCGCAACTTGTCGAACTGAGGCTCACCGCAGATGGGGAGCGTCTCATCCCAGATCAGATCAGAAGTCTCACCTCAACCGGTAAGCTCTCGACGAAACCAATGCCAAAGGGCCAATTCTATGAGATCTACCGGGACTTCGTTAGCGGCGTGGCGTTGCGGGCTGGACGCGAGTTGTTTGCCTTCCTGCCGGTCGAGACAGTTTTGGTGAACATCCAAGCGAACCTATTGAACACACGCACGGGACATCAAGGCCTAGAAACGATTCTTTCGGTTGCGATGCCTCGAGCGGTGTTCGCTCAGTTGAACTTCAACCGCCTCGACCCCTCGGATGCGATGGAGAACTTCCCGCACCGAATGGACTTCAAGAAGACTGCCGGGTTCGGATCGGTAGAGCCGTTGTCTGGCGAGGAGACGCTTGGAACTCGGAAACTGGGGCGACAAGACGACCTGCAGAGAGTATCGCCTGTAACGATTCCTCCCGTGCCGGCGACGAACGCACTGGACCACCTGTTGGTCGGCCAAGCCTCCGAAGAGGGCTACCGCTGGATTCCTGCCGGAGTGGCGGCAGGCCTCGTGGGCGTTAGCCAAGAGACGAAGCTCACAATCGGCGTCTGCCGTCGCATTGCGGACACGGTCGAAGACGCAGGAAATTGCATCGAACCCGACGCCCGCTTTGGCAGCGGCTCCTATGATTGGGACGAGGTCGTTGGCATCTTCAAGCCGGCCGAGGGTGAAGCTATCGCTCCGTCACCCGCCTATCACGGTGCCGCAAATCTGCTGAGGCTCTGTGTCCTCGTGGCGGCAGCAGACGGCACGGTGGACAAGCACGAACTCGGCGTGTTTCGACAGGTCATCGAAAGTCAGCTACACTTCAGCCAGACCGAGTTGAAGCGACTGGCGGTGCTGGAGCGCCTCTTGGCGGAGAATGTGGAGGCTGCCAGAAGGACTTTGAGCAAAGTGGCCAAGGCGATCCCCGCGGACAAACGGCTGCTGGTCGGCCAGGTGCTCGTCAAGGTGGCCGCGGTGGATCACGTGATCACGAAGAGTGAATTCCGCGCGCTGGAGCGAATCTTCAAAGCCTTGGGATTACCGCCACAGGTGCTTTCGGACCTGATGCTGCAAGTCTGCCCTTCGCCGGACGAGGCAACAATCCAAGAAGCCGAAGGCGGTCCGCCCAGCGAGGCAATTCCGGAGCGAGTTGGGCAGGACAGGTCACGGGAGTTCTCACTCGACATGTCCAAGGTGTTCGCCATCACTAACGAGACCAAAGAGGTCGTGGGGATTCTCTCTGTCGTGATGGCGGAAGAGCAGGACGAGGTGACGCCGTCGCCGAATGGCGCGGTGCCCGCCCGGCCATCGGTCTCGATTACCACCGAGCCGCCTCGCGACAGTGCGGGTTCACCGCCCGCAGGCTTCGCCGGGCTTGATCCTGCTTTTCACCCCGTCCTCGACCGCTTGCTGGCGAAGGAGTCATGGCCGCGCAGCGAATTCCACGCTCTGGCGGGCGAGTTCCACCTGATGCCGCTCAGCATCCACGACGTTATTAACGAATGGGCTGATGAATCGCTGGGGGATTTTCTGCTGGAGGGTGAAGACCCCATTCTCGTCCGCCGGGAATTGATCCTCAAAGAGAAGGCTTGATATGGCTGAAATCAAACGACGCGAACGCGACGCAGTGCTGCAATCCTTGCAGGCGGGCCTGGTTCCGCGCATGGGGCTGCATCTGATCCAGGTTGGCCGCAAGGACGAGGTGTCCGCCATGCTCAACGATCTGGAGCGAATTGAGCAAGGAGGAGCCGCCTTCCGCATCGTGATGGGGCGCTTCGGCAGCGGGAAAAGTTTCTTCCTGAACCTCGTTCGCACGCTGGCGCTCCAGAAACGCATGGTGGTGGTTCAGGCTGACATGTCCATGGAACGCCGTATCCACGCCTCTGGCGGTCAAGCGCGCGCGCTGTTCTCGGAATTGATGAAGAACTTGGCAACGAAGTCAAAGCCGGACGGCGGCGCATTGCGCAACCTCTGCGAGGGATGGATTTCCGCTATTCAGAACCAAGTGAAAACGTCCGGCGGCAACGATGAGGAAGTGAAGCGCCGAATCTTTGCGGACCTGGCCGAGTTGCAGGATTGCGTTGGCGGATTCGAGTTCGCTGAGGTGCTATCCAAGTATTACGAGGGCCACGCCGCCGGTAACGACGGCTTGCAGGGTGCCGCCCTGCGCTGGCTGCGCGGGGAATACGCCACCAAGACGGACGCCCGCGCCGACCTCGGCGTGCGCCGCATCGTTGATGACGACAGTTTCTACGACAGCCTGAAACTGGTCGCGGCGTTCTGCGTGAAAGCCGGCTATACGGGACTGCTGGTGAACCTTGACGAGATGGTGGTCCTGTCGCATCGCCTGCCGAGTTCGCGGGCGCGTCAGACGAACTACGAGGCGCTCCTGACGATGCTGAATGACTGCCTGCAAGGCACGGTGAAGAATCTGGGATTCCTCCTGGCCGGCACGGACGAGTTTCTGGAAGACAAGCGACGCGGACTCTACAGCTACGAGGCGTTGCGCTCGCGACTGGCGGAGAATCGCTTCGCTGGCCAAGGAGTGAAAGACTTCTCCGGGCCGGTGCTGCGCCTGCAAAACCTCAGCCCCGAGGACTTGTTCGTGCTGCTGCGAAACATTCGCCACGTCCACGCTTTTGGAGACGAATCCAATTACATCGTTCCTGACGAAGCGCTGGTGGCGGTTCTGAAGAAGGCCAGCGAAACACTGGGAGCGGACTACTACAAGACCCCGCGCGATATCGTCCGTTCGTTTGTCGGTCTGCTCAGTGTGCTGGAACAAAACCCGGGCCGCGACTGGCGCAGCTTTCTCGGCGACGGCTTCCTCGCCAAGTCTGGCAACCCCACCTCGACAGAGGAAGAAGTCGCCAAGGGCGTCCCACCTCCGACGGACGCCGAAGACGACCTGGAAACTCTCAAGCTCTGATGAGCGAACAGGCCTTCTCGCTGCTCCACCCTGGAATTCAAGAAGCCATCTGGCAAATGGGTTGGAAGGAATTTAAGCCCATTCAGGTTCAGTCCATCCATGCCATCTGCGAAACAGAGCAACACCTCGTTGTTTGTGCGCAAACAGCCGGCGGCAAGACCGAGGCTGCCTTCCTGCCCATCATCTCTCGACTCGCCGCCCAGCCTCAGCCGTCAGTGCAGGCGCTTTATGTCGGGCCGTTGAAGGCGCTCATCAACGACCAGTTTCGGCGGTTGGAGGAACTCTGCGCGAAGCTGGAAATCCCGGTGCATCGCTGGCACGGCGATGTTCCGGCGAACCAAAAGAAAGCCTTGCGAGACAAGCCGGGGGGAATCCTGCTCATTACGCCGGAGTCGCTGGAATCGAATTTCACCAACTTCGGCGGGCAAGTGCCGCGGGTGTATCGGCATCTTTCGTTCGTGGTGATTGACGAGCTGCACAGCTTCCTGAGCAACGTCCGGGGCGTCCATCTCCAAAGCCTGTTGAGCCGGTTGTCCGTGGCCGCAGGCTGTTCACCACGCCTGGTTGGCTTGTCCGCCACGATCGCTGACCCGAAGGCGGCTCGCGCGTTCCTGTCGCCCGACGCAGTCGCGTCGGTCCAAGTCATCGAAGACACGTCGGCCAAACGCGAAATCAAGTTTGGCATCAAGTCGTTCCTGACCAGACCCCAGGAGAACAAAAAACCTTCGCGGCGGATTACGCCCGAAGAAGCCCTGGCCCTCGCCGACAACATGGCGGCGCAGAGGTCCGCTGGCATAACGGCCCTCGGGGCCGTGCTCGAACAGCAGTCCGCACGCACAACTCCGACCGGTGAAATGCCCGAGGACGAGTTGGACGAAATCGCGGACGACATCATCAAGAACTTTTCACTTTCGACGAACCTCATCTTCGGCAACTCCAAGCAGTCCCTCGAGGTCTTGGCAGACCGGTTGCACGAACGAGTCCGCCGCGAGAAGTGGCCCACCGACCCGTTCGTGGTGCATCATGGCTCCCTCTCCAAGGACTTGCGGGAAGACGCGGAAGCCACACTGAAGAGCGGTGTGCCCACGACGGCGCTTTGTTCAAGCACCCTGGAGATGGGGATAGACATTGGCCATGTGCGAACCGTCGGCCAACTCGACACGCCGTGGAGTGTCTCCTCGATGGTCCAACGACTGGGCCGTTCCGGGCGGCGCGCAGGTGAGGCCGCCATCATGCGCATGTATGTCCGCGAAGAATCGCCGCACGCCCAGAGCACACTGACGGACTTGCTCTACCCCGATTTGCTGCGCGCCATTGCCATGGCGCGGCTCATGTTGGTGAAGTGGCTCGAACCATTCGACCAAAACCGGATGCACCTCAGCACGCTCACCCACCAGGTTCTGAGTTGCCTGAAGCAGACGGGGGGTATGCGCGCCCTGGACCTCTACCGGGCGTTGTGCCAGCGAGGTCCGTTCCGGAGCGTGAGTCAGCCGCAGTTCGCCGCGTTGCTACGCGGTCTTGCAGAGCACGATTTGGTGGAACAGGTCCCCCAAGGCGAGATCATCCTCGCCCTGACCGGAGAGCGGATTGCCGCTGGCTTCGATTTCTATGCCGCCTTTCAAAGTGCGGAGGAGTTCGTCATCCGCTGCGGCGCCGAGGAAATCGGTAAGCTTCCAGCCGACATCATCCCGCCGGTCGGCGAGCACCTTATCATGGCCGGCAAACGGTGGCGTGTGGAGGAAATCCTACCGGATCAGAAGCTGGTGTTCGTGGTGTTCTCACCGGGCGGAAAAGCCCCGTCGTTCCAAGGCGGAGGTGGAGAAATCCATTCCCATGTTGTGCGCGAGATGAAGGCCGTTTTGTTGGGGGAGGACGAGCCGGCCTATCTCGATCAAAGCAGCAAATTGCTGTTGCGCGCCGCCCGCCGCACGGCCCGCTCCGTCGGCTTGGAAGAGAAAGGCATCGTCGTTGGCCGGCAGAGCATCCAGTGGTTTCCGTGGGTCGGCACGCGGACGCTGCTGACCCTGTCACTCCTTGCCAAGTCCGCGAAGATCAGCCACGAGATAGATCGCCTATCAATTACCTACCAATTGCCAACGCTCGAAGCTTTCCGCCAGCATCTTCACGAGGTCACAGCATCGCGGCTGGACGCCTTGGCCCTCGCAAGCTTGTTACCGGTGAAAGCGGTCGAGAAGTACGACGCTTTCGTTCCGGAAGGTCTGCTCAACGAAGCGAACGTTCGAAATCGCGTTGATGCCAAAGAAGCTGCCGAAGTGTGCGCCGCGGCCTTTGCATTGCGCTCCAGCAACTAACTCGCGCCCCCCGGCCTCTGATTGCTGCCTTGGTGCAGTAGCAGCGTTGCGTTCACTTCATCGTCATTCGGTGGACGATCTCCGCGGCGGCCGGGTCCGGCGCGCGCTGCAACTCCTCACAGCGTTGCCCTTGCAGTCGGGCCACCGTGTCGGCGGGAGCATCCTCCAGCAGGGTCCGGTAGAGTTCGCCTGCCTGTGCAAAATCTCGTCGCTCGAACGCCGCAAAGGCCGCGGCGCTTCGCTCGGCGCGCGCCACGCTGCCGGAAGGCGGGTCAGCCGCCATGCCCAGCAGTTCGAACACGAGCACGCCTTGGGCTTTGCCTTTGACCACCACGCGGCTGACCGGGCGAGCAATGATCGCTGCCCCCGCGGCTGCCCGGGTGGTTTCGCTGATCAGAATCTCGGTGCCGAAATGCCGGTTCAGTCCCTCCATGCGGCTGGCGAGGTTCACCGCATCGCCGATGACGGTGTAGTTCATGCGTGCGTCGCTGCCGATGTTGCCCACGATAACCTCGCCCGTGTGGATGCCGATGCGCGTGGACAACTGCGGGCGGCCGGCCGCCTGCCACTGTTGCCCGAGCGCTCGTAATCGCTGCTGGAACTGCCACGCTGCGCGGCACGCGTCCGCCGCGTGAGCGGGGTTGGCCTGCGGTGCGCCCCAAAAGGCCATGACCCCATCGCCGATGAATTTGTCCACGGTGCCGCGGTTCTGGTGAATGACGTCGCTGATGGCAGACAGGTATTCGCCCATGTGCTCCACCAGCCGCTGCGGCGGTAGGTCTTCCGACAGCGCTGTGAATCCAATGATGTCCGAGAAGAACAACGTGAGTTCCGCCTGCCGCCCGCCCAAGCGCGCTTCGCTGCCGGTCGCAATCAACTGATGCACCACGTCAGCCGGAATGTATTTCCGGAAGGAACGCAGGCCGGCCTTCATCTCGGCCATGGAATTCTCGAGTTGCCCCACTTCACGAATCGGGCTGCGCCGGAGCTCCACCGTGTCGAAATCCAGGCGACCGATGGATTGCGCCTGCCGGCTGAGGTTCTGGAGCGGTTGCGCAATGTTGCGCGCCAGCCAGATGACGGCCGCGAGCGCGGCTGCCAGGCAGCACGCCGTGCCCGCCAGGCTCCAGAGCGCGTTTTGGCGGACGGTGCCGAGGATAACCGCGCGCGGGATCACCATGGCGATGGTCCATGGTGGGTCGGCGGTGTCCGTCAAATGGCGACAGGCGCCGAGGTAGTGCCCCTCACCGACCTGGAAACGCTCACAGGCACCTTCTCGACCCAGCGTTCCCGGCTGCTTCCCCAGCGTGGCGATGTAGGCCGCCACCACCGGATCGGAGGCTTCATCAAGATTCGCCGCCGGCTCGTTGGCCCCGGACTTGAGCATGTGTTGGGGCTGCGGGTGGGCGATCAGCCGTGCGTTGCGGTTGGTTTGGCGCTCCACGATCACCGCGTAACCTGGCAATTCCCGTTCGAGATCGCGCAGGAAGTGGCAGATCGCGCGCAGATCGAAATCGGCCACCAGCACCCCGAGCAGCTTTCCGTGGGCATCGTGCCACGGCGTGGCGTAGGAAACCCCCAGCGACGGCGTTTCCCCGGGTGGAGTCCAGAACTGGTAGGTATCCGTCCAGGCATTCGTGCCGCGCGCGCGCGCCAGGCGATAGAACGGCCGCTCGCGCGGGTCGTAACCATCCCAAGTCTCCGTGCCCAAGGCTTCCCGCTTCGACCCGCTCCAGCGCCAGGTACGGATAATTCGCCCGCCCGCCGCATCCCGGAGGTATTCCCGGATCCGAATGGCCCCCTCCGGCGTCCGTTGCGCCATGATATATTCGCCCGTTTCCTCGAACCCCAAGCCCGCGCCCGAAACGCTCTCCAGCACCTCGAGGGACTTGGCGAAGAAATCGCCGATCCGTTCCTTGGCGTTTGGGGCGTTCGTGCCGGCCGCGATCAGGCGCAGCGTCTGGTGGTTCAGGATGAGCGCCTGGTCCAACACGCGCTGCACGCGCAATTCCACGCGCCCCAGGGTCTGGTCCGTAACGTCGTCCACCAGCGCCATGATGCTGCTGCGCTGAAAGTGGATGGCGACCATCATCACCACGGCCACGGTGACGGTGATCAGGCCGATCATGAGCGCAGTGACAAAGGTACGAAAACTTCTTGGTCGCATGGCGGCTTTGACGGTCCCGCTTTGGTTCCGTCAGCCGCATCAATATCGGATCAGGAGGCGAAGCGCGATGCTCAAATTGCCCGGCTCGGAAGCACTGTGCTCATGCACGGAGGGCGACCGTCACCAACGTCGTGTGGCATGCACCCGTCGGCGACAGCTCGCTGCGCATCAACCGCACCTCGCCCGCGTGCCAACGACCGAACTCGCCGCAACAGTGCGTTTGCAGTCGCTCGGCGACTTGGCGGATGGCAGCCGCGGGGGCATCCTTGACGCGGCCGAGCGTCAGGTGCGCGCGAAAGTCCCGGGCTTCGATCTCGCCCCAGGCCCGCGTCTCGTCCGCCACGCGCCACTGCAATCGCGCCAACGCCTCCAGGTCGCCGCCCACCCCGACCCACAGCACGCGCGGCTTGCGGGGTGACGGGAAGCAACCACTGCCGGTCGCCGCCAACTCGAAGCCCGCCACGGTTTCGCACGCGCGGCGCAATGCGGTTTCCAGCTCCGGAATCGCAGACGGGGCGACATCACCGAGGAAGCGCAACGTGAGATGGATCTGTTCGGGCGGCGTCCAGCGGACGAAGTTGCCTCGCAGGCTGCCCTGCCAGTCACGCTGGAACGCGGCAATTCGCAGGCGCGCGGCTTCCGGGAGTGGGATTGCGATGAACGCGCGAACGGGTGTTGTCTCCGGCGTGATTCCCATCCGACTCTGGACTTTGGCCTGCGGACTCCGGACGAGTTTACGGCAGCGGTTCACCCCGCGCCGCCAGCAGCAATCGATACCATTCCTCGCGGTTCAGCTCGATCTCGGTCGCCTGCACCGCCTCGCGGATGCGGTCCGGATTCGCCGAGCCGACGATCGGCACAATCTTGCTCGGATGCTTGAGCAGCCACGCGAGCGCCACCACCATGCGCGTGGTGCCGCGCGCCTTCGCGATGGCATCGAGTGCGGCGAGGGTGGCTTCCGTCTGGTATTTCTCCTGCCAGCGAAGCAGGCGCTTTGCGCCATCGGCCAGCAACCCGCCGGCCAGCGGACTCCACGCCATCGGTGTGACGTTCTCGATGAGACATTGGTCCAGCGTGCCGTCGGTGAAGGCTTCGCGTTGCATCAGGCTGATCTCCACCTGCTGTACGATGAGCGGCATCGAACACGCGCATTGCAGCGCGGTCAGCAACGTAGGGCGGCAGTTGCTGACGCCGAAGTAACGCACCTTGCCGGCCAGCCGCAGCTTGCTGAACGCGACCGCCACTTCCTGCGGATCCGCCAGATAGTCCGGTCGGTGCAGTTGGTAAAGGTCAATCGTTTCGATCCCCATGCGCTGGAGCGACTCATCGCAGGAGCGCAGGATGTGCTCGGCGGAAAAGTCGTAGCGCTGCGGTGAATCGGGATTGGGGCTGCCGGGAAAGCGCACGCCGCATTTCGTGGCGATGAGCACCCGCTCGCGCATGCCGGAGATCTCGCGCAACGCCTCGCCCAGAATCCGCTCCGCCTCGCCGCGGCAATAGATGTCGGCGTTGTCGAACAGGGTGTAACCGGCCTCGTAAGCCGCCGCGATGGCCCGCCGGCCCGCCGCGCGGGTTTCCGCCGTGACCTCCGCCGGATTCCACGAACCGGCGACGCGCCAGCAGCCATACGCCAGCCGGCTGCTGACCAATGAACTGACGCCCAGAGTGAGAGTTTGCATGTTGGTTTGTCTGCTGTTGGTGCCAGACTGCAATCGGAACGGTCTCAGCTCAAGGCGAATTCTAAGGCACCTCGTCCGGCTTCCATTCGCCGACTCACCTGGGCACCCAAAAACCGAACCTTGGCCCTTGAACTTTGCCGGTTCGACCGCATACTTCGCCGCATGGCAAACGACACGGTGCTCCAGCTTGATTTACCCGGTATCCAGAAGCTCAAGAGCGGCAAGGTCCGCGAGGTTTTCGACCTCGGCGACCGCCTGCTCTTCGTCGCGACCGACCGCATCTCCGCCTTCGACGTGATCATGCCCAACGGCATCCCGCGCAAGGGCGAGGTGCTCACGCAGATTTCCTATTTCTGGTTCGCGCGCACGGAGTCGTTCCAGCCCAACCACCTGCTCTCCCGTGCCGGCGATCCGTTGCCGAAGGAGTTGCAGCCGTTCGCCGCCCAGCTCGCCCGCCGCAGCATGATCGTCAAGAAGGCCCAACCGCTCGCCATCGAATGCGTCGTGCGCGGCTACCTGGCGGGCAGCGGTTGGAAGGAATACAAGCAATCGCAAACCGTCTGCGGCATCAAGCTACCGGCGGGGCTTAAGGAATCCAGCGAATTGCCCGAACCGATCTTCACGCCCGCCACGAAGGCCGAGACCGGTCACGACGAGAACATCTCGTTTGCGGAGGCGGCGAAGATCGTGGGGGCGGACATCGCGGAGCAGGCCCGCGCCTTGAGCCTGAAAATCTACACCGAGGCTCGCGCTTATGCCCGCCAGCGCGGCATTATCATCGCCGACACCAAGTTCGAGTTCGGCTTGTTCGACGGGAAGCTGATCCTGATTGACGAGGTGCTGACGCCCGACTCCTCGCGCTTCTGGCCTGCCGACCAATACGCCCCCGGCAAAGGCCAGCCCAGCTTCGACAAGCAATTTGTCCGCGACTACCTCGAAACGCTGGATTGGAAGAAGACCCCGCCCGGCCCGGTCCTGCCGCCCGAGGTCGTCGCTAAAACCTCTGCGACCTACCTCGAAGCCTACGAGCGGCTGACGGGGATGAAGCTGTGATGGGCCACCATCGGGTTTTCAAGTTCGCAAACTCGATCCAGGAAGGTAAATTTCTGCCATGAGCGCCGAACAAGTCGAACAAACTCTGCTACAACTTCCGAGTGAGGAGCGCCGCCGTTTCGCCGACTGGTTCTACGAGCACGAAGACGAGTTCGTCGGCGTGGACGACGACCAGATCCATCCCGAGGTGAAGGCGGAAATTCTGCGCCGCCGTGAGGAGGCTTTAGCCCATCCCGAACGGCTGGAAGCGTGGGAGAGCGCATACCCCAGGATGTGGCAGCGATTCGATGAGCTACGCCGTCAAAATCCTTACACCCGCTGACGACGATGCGGTGCAGGCGGCGCTGTGGTATGAGGCACAACTGGCGGGCTTGGGCGCCGAGATGTTGGCGGAGGTGAATGCCGCCGCCCAAGCCTTGGCCGAGAATCCGGAAATTCACCGCATACGCTTTGCTGACGTGCGCCGCGCGCCGGTGAGGCGGTTCAAGTTTTACGGCGTTTATTACCTGATCCGGGGTAATGAAGTCTGGGTGATCGCCGTCCATCACGGTCGCCGGCATCCGCGCTGGCTCCGGGAGCGACGACGACAGATTAGTTGAGTAACCTATCCCGCCGGCTGCTGCTGCGTCAGGCAATGCAGCGAGCCGAAGCCCAGCACCAGGTCCACCGCGTGGATGCCAACCACGGGCCGGTCCTTGAACAGATCGCCCAGCGTCCCCAGCGCGATCCGGTCGTTCGGATCGTTGAACGTCGGCACAATCACGCAGGCGTTGGAGATGTAGAAGTTCGCGTAGCTGGCCGGCAGCCGCCAATCGCCGTAATGCAGCGGCGCGGGCATCGGCAGCGGCACGACCTCCGGCTTCGAGCCGTCCTCCAGGCGCAGGTCCTGCACGCGCTCCCAGTTTTCGGCGAGCGGCTGGTAGTTGATGTCGCGCTTGTTCGTCTCCCGGATGAGCACCAGCGTGCGCGGATTCACGAACCGGCAGATGTCGTCAATGTGCCCGTGCGTGTCGTCGCCCACCGGGCCATTCAGCAGCCAGAGGACGTTCTTCACGCCGAGGTAACGCTTGAACGTCTCGTCGTATTGCGCCTTCGTCATGCCTGGATTGCGCAGCTGCACCTTCGGATGCTGATAACATTCTTCCGTGGTCAGCAACGTGCCGCGCCCGTTCACCTCGATGCCGCCGCCCTCGACGACGAAATCCCGCCCGTTGAACTCGGCGTTGAACAGCCGCTTCTTGAGCAACCGCGCCGCCGTCTCCGGCACCTTGCGATCTTTCTGCCAGTCGTCGTACTTCGCCCAAGCGTTGAAGTGGAAATGAACGATGGCCGTCTCAACAGCGTGCTGCCGGCGTCCCGCCGGCAGAACCATATTCTTCCTAGAAGTGTGATCTGCGGGCGGGACGCCCGCAGCACGTTGACGCCGGACGAAGATCGGGCCGCTGTCCCGCGTCCAGCCACGGTTGGTTGGGTGGACGACGAACTGGACGCGCTTCAAGTCGCAGGCCGCGCGTTGCAAGTAGCTCTTGGCCAGCTTTTCCTCGGCCTTGTTCCGCACGAGAATGCGGACGAGTTCGCCCGCGGAAATCTTGCGGACCATCTCGCCATAGACCCAGCGGATGGTGTCAATCTTGTCCGGCCAATCGGTTTCGTTGTGCGGCCAGCCCAGCCAGGTGGCCTCGTGCCGATCCCATTCCGCCGGCATGGAAAAGCCAAGCTCGGCGGGCGTCTGCGTCAAAGAGTCAGGTTTGTTTGCCATGATCGGCGGGGAAGATAATCACGTGAGCGGGCTTGTCCATCGTCGTTTGACGCGGGTGAAGTTCTCTCGCACGCCACCTGAGACGACAGAGCCCTTCACGCTACGCTCACCCAGTTGATCCTGAGCACCATGTCGGCTACCTGTCGTGTCTGATCACCAATATGCCTCCAGCCAATGGCCTCTTTCTGCCCAAAAGCGACACCAGCGTCCAGCGGAGAAAACTACGTCGAGCCGGAATTCGATGGACTCAGGATCTTCGGAAAGGTGCAGCTTGGTGGAATCAATGCCGCGCGCAGCAACAAAGCGAGACGCTGCTTCGAGCAGACTCTCTCCATATGCTGCTGTCTCCTCTGGCAACTTCGAGACGTAGCCACCCTCCAACAGAGCATTTCCAATAATCTCTGTGCAATCCGTGAGGAACGCGCCTCGGAAAGCATATCGCTCGACGTAAGCTCCGGCTTGGCCGTTGGTGTAACGGGGCAAGCCGTCGCAGGCTGGAACAAGGTCGAGGACATAGAAACCCCGCATCCGCTGAACGAACACCTCCTCGGTGAGTGACTTGTCCTTGCGTTTCGGAAATGCCTCATTCCGCGCCCAGTCAGTCGCAACTGCATCAATACCGACTCGTGGTGTGGCAAGCGTCTCGAACGCTGTCGTAGTAATCTCCCTGAAACGTCGAACCTTGCGCTCGCGGAAGAAACAAGACTTCGCCTGCAGCTTCGTCCACAGCTCACGAAACTCATCCTCGCAGCCTGATTTCGGCTTCGGTCCTGGATTCCAGTCGAGACCCATACGCGTGACAGCGGAACAGTTAAGTGACCGGCAATCTGGGGTGGAGTTGCGTCACCAAAGTTATCCGCTGGCGATCTTTGGATGGAGGCCAATCTCTGTCAAGCAACGAAGAGAACTCCTCTGCTGGCCGGGCGCAAAGCCAAAAATGAGGGGGTAAATCTGGTGAGGAACTGGTATGAGGGAA
>CAZWJC010000056.1:0-29262 GCA_964634255.1 uncultured Verrucomicrobiota bacterium
GGAGCGACTTCACGGTGGCGAGCAACGCGACGCTGGCGATCAGCGGTTCGGCGACGAAGGCGCTACTGCGGTCCATGCTCAACAACGCGGGCACGGTGACGTGGGCTGGGAGCGGGGATCTGCTGGTGACGGCGGATGGGTTCAGCCAGAGCGTGCTGCTGACGAATCTGGCGGGGGGCGTGTTCGAGATTCAGAACGACGCGAGCCTCAGCTACCAAGATTACGGCTATGGCCAAACCGCGCGCTTCCACAATGCCGGTGTGTTACGCAAGACCGGCGGCACGGGCACGACGACCTTTGCCAGTCAGAGTTCCTTCGTTAACACGGGGACGATGACCATTCAGCAAGGCGCGATCGTCTTCCCGGCCTTCCGCAACGATGGCACGCTGACGGTGCAGACTGGCGGTTCGGCGGGATTTCCGCTGGGCTTTGTGAACAACGGGGTGTTTGATTTGGCTGCCGGCATGGTGGTGAACATGACGGGGGGCAATTACAGTTTCGGGCCAGCGAGCCAGTTGACGGGCGGCGGGCAACTGGTGATTCCGAGCGGGACAGTGACACTGAATGGCACCGTGCCGAGCCTCTCCTGGACGGGCGGCACACTGGCGGACAGCGTCTTGACGGTGGCGACCAACGCGACACTGGCGATCAGCGGCAGCAATCAGAAGACGCTGCTCCGGTCCACGCTGAATAACGCGGGCACGGTGACGTGGGCTGGCACTGGCGCGATCCAAGCCGAGGCCAGTGGGTATGGCCAGAGCGTGCTGATCACAAACCTGGCGGGGGCGGTGTGGGAAATCCAAGGCGATACTCCGTTCAGCTTCCAGGATTGGGGTTATTCGCTGACGTTCCGCGTCCACAATGCCGGGACGCTCCGCAAAACCAGCGGCACGGGCATAACGGCTTTTGCCGCGCCATGTCAGTTTGTCAACATCGGCACGGTGAGTTTGCAGCAAGGGGCGTTGCAGTTTCCCAACGGCTTCACCAGTAGCGGGACGTTTGATCTCGCAGGCGCCACAACCGTTCATCTGGATGGCGGCACATTCGCTTTCGGGATGGGCAGTCTGCAGACGGGGGCGGGCGAGCTGTTGGTGGACGGAGGGAACGTGACGTTGACCGGCACGGTGCCCAGCCTGAGCTGGACTGCCGGCACGCTGGTGGGGAGCGACTTCACGGTGGCGAGCAACGCGACGCTGGCGATCAGCGGTTCGGCGACCAAGGCGCTGCTGCGGTCCACGCTGAACAACGCAGGCACGGTGACGTGGGCTGGCGCGGGGGCGATCCAAGCCGAGGCCAGTGGATTTGAGCAAAGCGTGCTGATCACCAACCTGGCGGGCGGCCTCTTCGAGATTCAAAACGACGCCGGTTTGAGCCTTCAGGATTACGGGTATGCGCTGACGTTCCGCTTCCATAACGCCGGCACGCTCCGCAAGACCGGCGGCACGGGCACGACGACTTTCGCCAGTCAAAGTTCCTTCATAAACACGGCGACCGTCACCATTCAGAAGGGCACGATCGTCTTTCCGACCTTCCGCAACGATGGCACGCTGACAGTACAGGCTGGCGGCTCGGCAACGTTCCCGCTGGGCTTCGTGAACAACGGGACGTTCGATTTGCACAGCGGGATGGTGGTCAATCTGACGGGGGGCAATTACAGCTTCGGGCCAGCGAGCCAGTTGACGGGCGGCGGACAACTGGTGATTCCAAGCGGGACAGTGACGTTGAACGGCACAGTGCCGAGCCTCTCCTGGACGGGTGGGACGCTGGCGGACAGCGTCTTGACGGTGGCGAGCAACGCGACGCTGGCGATCAGCGGTTCGGCGCAGAAGACCCTGCTCCGGTCCACGTTGAACAATGCAGGCACGGTGACATGGGCCGGCACGGGGGTGATCCAGGCCGAGGCCAGTGGCTATGAGCAGAGCGTGCTGATCACGAACCTGGCGGGCGGGTTGTTTGACATTCAGAATGACGCCGCCTTGAGCTTGCAGGATTGGGGATATGCGCTGACGTTCCGCTTCCACAATGCCGGCACGCTCCGCAAAACCGGCGGCAGTGGCAGCACGAGCTTTGCATCGCAACTGGCTTTCAGCAGTACCGGGCTCATGGAGGCGCAAAACGGCGCACTTGCCTTTGCGGGCAATGATACCCGGATCGGCGGAGTGGTGATCTTCGGGCTCACCAGCCCGACGGTCTATGGGCGCGTTAACGTCACCAGCCAGGCCAAAGTTCACGCCGTCCTGTCGGCTGCGTTGGTCAACGCCGGCGGCTTAAATGCCGGGGATCAGTTCCCCGTGCTTAACCAAGGCACGCGCCTGCGCAACGCCGTCGTATTCGCCGGCCGCAACCTGGGCGACGGCCTGGTGTATGATCCCGTGATCGGGACCAGCACCCTAACGCTGGTGCTGCGCGCCGCCACGCATCCCACGCCACCGGTGGTCGCCCTCAGCTATGCGCCACAGTTGCCAGCCTTCGTGCTGATGGAAGGGGCCGCGGGCCAAACCTTCCGCTGCGATGCCTCCACCGACCTGACCACGTGGACCTCACTCGAAACCAACGTCGCACCGGAAGGTGTGTGGGAATTCAGTGATCCGGCGGCGCAAAGTTTCATCCAGCGCTTCTATCGCGGTGTGACGCAGTAATCGGAGAGCCGGCCTCGAATTGGGCGCGATGAGATTAAGACCTTTCTGAAACCATGGATGCGAACACTTGCTTCCTCGGACGACTTGGCCGTCTCCTCGGCGGGCTAGCCTTCTGTTCGACGACCGTAATCGGCCGGGGAGCGCTGCCCGAGGCCATTGTGCCCACGAACAGCCTGCCCCCTGCCGCGGGGCGGTACGAGCTCTGGCCGCCCCCCGCCCGCGCTGTTTGGGATTTCGAGTTTCCGATCGACGGCACCAATATGTCCTGCCGGATCGAACTGGAGCGCCTCAAGGCCGGGCCGTTCACGAACATCGTCCGCAGCACCTCCGGCAACGACCAGATTCTGGAGTTCGACGCGGCGATGGAAACGCAGGTGCCGGTCTTTCGCGTTGGCCCGTGGGATGAGGGGCAGATGGCGTTGTATGACCAGTTGGGCCACTTCCGAGTGCGGGTGGCCGAGCGGGCGGTGCGTTCCCATGGCTGGTTCGCCCTGACGGTGGAGTCGGTCTCTTGGAGCCTGCTCGGGTACGACGACCAGGGCAATCCCGGAGGCGGTTTCTTTGTGCGTCTCCGGAGCGCCCCGGCCTCGACCGGCTGGCTCACCGTGACGAATCTGCCCGATGGCAGTTCGGTGATGCAAGGCGAACTGCTTCTCTATCCCGAAGGCGTGTGGACCGAGGTGACCACCAACTACCATCCGACCGTCAGCGGCCCCCTGCGTCTGGCCCTGCGCGGCACGTCGCGCACCCTGGAATTCCTGTCCGTCGGGTGGACCACGTACCGGTCCAAGCCGTATATGGAGGCGGACATTTCCCACCTCGGCACCAACTACCAGCTCGCTGTGGAATTCACGACCAACGGCATCTCGTGGGACGCAGGGCCCTGGCGGGACGCGATCAACTATTTCATCGAGGACGTCGGTGCCACAAACGCCGCACCGGTGAAATGGTTCCGTCTCAAGGCACGCCCACGTCCATGAACAGCACGAGGAGCAGACAAGGAGGGTTGAGATCGTCACCATGAGTGCGACGCGAGGAAACCAACAATATCCACCTTCTTCGCGGCCACTCGTAGCGAAAAGGGTTCATCCCGTTTCATGCACAAGCGTGTTCGCCCCGCCTTCCTGTCAGCACGCTGACCACTCGGCCCTATGAAACGAACCTTGACTGAGTTGGCTGGAGCAATCCCAGTCGCTGCCGTGTTAGCGTTGGGTGCTGGCTCATTGGTTGCCAAGACCAACTACGTGGCGTTGACCGGCTCACACACGCCACCGTTCGATTCTTGGAGCACCGCGGCCACCAACCTCCAAAGCGCCGTGGCCGCGGCGAGCGACGGCGACGTGGTATTGGTAGCGGCGGGCTACTACCCTCTCTACAGCACAGTCTCGCTCACCAACGGAATCGTCGTTCGAAGCGCGAGCGGTCCCCGACAAACGATCGTAGACGGTCGGAACAACTACCGGTGCTTCTACCTGCGTCACGCGAATGCGTTGGTGGAGGGGTTCTCCGTGGTGAACGGGTTTGTTTCCCAAGGGACTATGCCCGGCGGGGGCGGCGTGTGGATTGACGGCCAGGGCACGTTGCGCGGTTGTATTGTGAGCGGCTGCTTCGCCGACTACCAAGGCGGCGGGGTGTACTGTTCGGGCGGCGGCCTCATCGAGAGCTGTCTGGTTTGTTCGAACCGGGCCGATTACGTGGGGGGTGGAGTATCCTTAAGCACAAACGGCGCCCTCGTCAATGCGACCGTGGTCCGCAATCGAACCGACAGCGGCGGCTACGGCGGGGGCGTGGCCTTCGGTCAGGGTGGCAGCGCCACCAACTCAATTATCTCGCTTAACTCGGCTAGCGCCGGCACAGACTACTACGCAGAACCGTCCAGCAAGGTCCGGTTCGTCGCTTGTTGCAGTCCCGGCCTGACGAACAACGGCTGCCTCGGCGCCGATCCTCAGTTCGTGAATGCAACGGCCGGCGATTTCCATCTGCAGTCCACTTCACCCTGCATAGATATAGGGCGAACGTCCTTGGCGATGTTTGCCGCCCAAGATGCAGAGGCCCAGCCGCGGGTACGAAATGGTATCGTGGACCTCGGAACCTTCGAGTATCACTCGGAGACGTTTCGCTGCAACATTCTGGCCTTCCCGGACGAAGGGCTCTCGCCGCTCACCTCCATCCTCATCGCCGGGGTGGACGGCACCAACACCTCGATTACAAACTACGTGTGGGACCTGGACAACGACGGCTCGGTCGAGTTCCGCGGGCCGGGGTGGACACAGATCACCAATACCTACCCCGAGGGCGGCAACTTCACTGTGGCGCTCATGGTCCAGAACGCTGCGGGGCAGACAGCGAGCGTGGTGCGCTCCAACGGGGTCATCGTGCATCCCTCCGTTGTTTACGTCTCACCACGCGGCGGGCATGCGCCACCCTTTGGCAATTGGATCAACGCTGCTACCAATCTGGCAAACGCATTGGCGGAGGCCGTGGACGGCGCCGCGGTGCTGGTCTCCAACGGCACCTATCGCGTCTCGACTCATCTCATTGTTACCAACGGCGTGACCATCCGCAGCGTGAATGGGCCCTGGTTGACGACAGTGGATGGCAACTATCCCACGACCAGCAATCGCTGCTTCTTCCTGAGCCACCCGAACGCCGTCGTGGATGGCTTCACATTGATGAACGGCTGGGCGGACCGTTACAACACGGGGGTGCCCTGGCCCAGGTACGACGGGGCGGCCGTGCTGATCGCCACCAACGGCACACTGCTGAACTGCATCCTCCGGAATAACACGAGCCGGGGGAACGGCGGCGGTGTGAGCCTGGTCGGCGGCGGCATGATTCGAAATTGCCTGGTCGTGAACAACTATGCCAATGACAAAGGCGGCGGCGTGTATCTGGTCAACGGCGGCACGGTGCAGAACTGCACGGTCGTGAGCAATCGCTGGGTTGGCATCAGCCGCAAGTCCAGCAGTTCCGGCCTCGTCGAGAACTCGATCGTGTTCTTCAACACCGGCGGCAATTACGACACGAGTCTGAGTAGCGGTCTGTTCACCTATTCCTGCACTACTCCAGTTATCGCCGGAACGGGGAACCTGTCGGACGACCCGCAACTCGTGGCGCCAGCCGGCTTGGATTTCCATCTCAAGACTAATTCGCCGTGCTTGAACAAAGGGACCAACCAGCCCTGGATGAGCGGCGGGACGGACTTGGACGGCAACGCCAGACTCGTCGGTGGCACCACGGACCTGGGCGCCTACGAATTCGGGCCACTGGTTTGCACGTTCGTGGCCAGCACGAACCAGGGCAAGGTTTCGGTCGCGGTACAGTTCACGGCGAATATCTCCGGCAGCAGTCAAACTGGCATTACGTATGGGTGGGACTTTAACAACGATGGGACGGTTGAGGAGCAGGGGCCGGGCTTGCGCCAAGCCACCAACACCTTCGGCATCGGCACACACTCCGTGCGATTGAGGGTGACGAACCAGGCGGGCGAAGTGGCGGTATTCCTGCGCGAGAATTGCGTGACTGTGACCGGATACCAAACCAACTACGTTTCGCCCAGCGGTGGCCACACCTCGCCGTTCACCAGTTGGGCGACCGCGGCGACCAACCTCCAAGCGGCCGTGGACGCGGCGCAGGACGATGACACGGTGCTGGTCGGCGACGGGTATTATCCAGTGACCACACCCGTCAGGGTGAGCAGGCGGATCAACCTGGTCAGCCTGCACGGCGCCGCGGCCACCATCGTGGACGGGCAGCGCTTGGGCCGCGGTTTTCATCTTTTGGCGCCGGCAGTGATCCACGGCTTCACGATCACCAACGGCCTAGCCCAGGGCAGCGCGTCGCCGCAGTTTTGTGGAGGCGGTGTCCTCCTGGAGCAGGGCGGCGTGGTGGAGAACTGCATCATCGTCAACAACGAAGCCGACCAGTACGGCGGCGGCCTGTACTTCGGGGCCGGCGGATCAGCGCGGAATTGCCTCATCACCGGCAATCGCAGCCGCGTTGGCGGTGGCAGCTCCGGCGGCACACTTCAGAACTGCACGATCATCGGCAACACGGCCACGCTGGACGCGGGTGGCGCATACTCTGCGACCTGTCAGAATTGCATCCTCTATTACAACACCGTGGGCGGGGTGACGATGAACTACTCCTCGCTCAGCGCCTGCACCTACACCTGCACACTGCCGCTACCTGCCGGCACGGGCAACTTCACCAGTCAGCCAGGGCTGGCCGCCGTCAACAATCCTCATCTCGTCACCACCTCCCCGTGCATTAATGCAGGCAACAATGCCTCAGCGCCGGGCAGCACCGACCTCTTCGGCAACGTGCGCATCCAAGGCACGAAAGTCGATCTGGGTTGCGAGGAGCTGACCCCGAGCACGAAGACCGGGCCATTGAGTGTGAGCCTCTCCGCACCTTGGACCAACGCGGTGGTAAATCACCCGCTCACCTTTGCAGCCGGGGTTCAGGGCAATCCGGCCGGCTTCTTCTGGCAGTTTGGTGACGGACAGACAGCCAGCGACGTGCTCGAAACCAGCCACGCCTTCGGGACACCAGGCAGTTTCCCCGTCACGCTTACGGCTTGGAACAACACGCACACCAACTCGGCGTCGCTCCTGATTCAGATTAGTGCCGGGTTCACCAACTACGTTTCGCTCAGCGGCGGCCACATTGCCCCGTTCACGAATTGGGCCACCGCCGCCCGAGACCTCCAGTCGGCAGTGGACGCCGTGCCCATCGCGGGCGGCACCGTGCGGGTGGCCGATGGCACTTATGTCTCCGGCAGCCGCCTGATGGGCGGAACCTCCAACCGCGTCTGCATTGACAAGCCCATCACGGTTGCAGCTACCAACCCGAATCCGTCGGCCACGGTCATTCGAGGCTTTGCCAACAATGTCTCGGGTGTGAGATGTGTCTACCTGGGCGACCATGCGCGGCTTCTGGGTGTCACGCTCGCCAGCGGCGGCACGGCGTACAGTGACGGCGCCGGAGGGCGCGGGGCCGGCGCCTTTTGCCGGGACCAGGCTTACCTTTCCAACTGCATCATTCGCGACTGCCGGGGACATTCCTCCGGCGCGGGCGCATCCGCGGATGTGGCCTGTCTCGCCACCATCGAGAACAGTGAGATTCGGAACAACCAAACCGACAACGACGGCGGTGGGCTTGCCGGCATGGTCGCCAGGTCCTGTATCATCAGCAGTAACGTCGCTCAAGGGTACGGTGGCGGAGTGGTCCGCGGTTGGACGGTCAATTCCACGATCACCAACAACACCTGTCAGAAGGGGGGAGGCGGCGGCTACTACGCCAATGTCCAATCCTGCGTCGTCGCCAGCAATTCCGCGGCGCTAGAAGGCGGCGGGCTTCACTACAGTTATGGGAGCGACGATTATTACGTCGAGAGTTCGCTCATCACCGGCAACCGGTCCAGCCTCCAAGGCGGCGGACTTTACGTCATCGGGAGCGATCTCAACGTCTCCCGCTGCACGTTCCAAGGCAACACCGCCGTGCTGGACGGAGGTGGGATTTGCGCCCTGGACGGGAGCTTCGTCAGTTGTCTCATCAGCGGCAATACCGCGCAGCGGAACGGCGGCGGGGTGTTCCTGAACGGTCTGCTTTCGATGACGAATTGTACGGTGGTGGGGAACGACGCCGTCGCGGGCGGTGGAGCGTATTGCGCTTCCAGCCCCAAGCTGGTGAACACCATCCTCTATTACAACACCCCCGGAGGGAACTACACCAACACCGGCAGCTCTGTGAACTATCAGTGTTGCTGCACCGTCCCCGCCGTCAGCGGCACGGGCAACTTCACCAACGAACCGGCCTTCGTCAGCCGGGACACCGGCAACTACCACCTGGCCAGCGGCTCACCCTGCATCAACGCCGGCACGAACCAAACCTGGATGACCGCGGCCACGGACTTGGATGGACGGCCGCGCATCCTAGACATCCGCGTGGACCTGGGCGCCTATGAACTCGCTGCAAACGCAAACGACAGCGACGAGGACGGCTTGCCGGACGCTTGGGAATTCTCGTTCTTCAGCACCCTGGCCACCATGACCGCGACCTCCGATTCGGATTACGACGGCGCTACTGATCTTCACGAGTATTGGGCCGGCACGAACCCGACCAATGCCGCCTCCGCCTTCCGCCTGCTCGCGCCTGCGAGCCCGGCTTCCGGCCCTGGCCTGACGATTCGTTGGAGCAGCGAGAGTAATAAGCACTACACGCTCCTGAGGTCAACGAACCTGGCGCAACCCTTCGCCCCGCTGCTACCGACCAACCTCGCCGCCACGCCGCCAACCAATGGTTTCACCGACCCACAGGCCACCGGTCGCGGCCCTTACTTCTACCGTGTCCGTCTCGACCCCTGAACCAGATCTGTTGCCCCTCACAACACACAACTATCACTTTCGCACGCCTCGCCCCGGCTCCCGCGGCTCGAGATTATTCCACCACACTTGCTTCCAACGGGGGTGCGTCGAACCAGGTCCAAACTCTTGCACGCCGCCGCTCCGAGCGGCTCGTCTCGCAAGCAGTCTTCTCCAAACAGGATCGAGTCAGACTACCCGGCGATGTGTTCGCCGGCGTGATTTAATTCCATGGCCTGAAATTCCAGCTTGCGACGCAGGAGGCGGCTATCTATATTGCGCGCTCTTTTGGAAAGAGATTAGGATTTATGCGACGCCCGAAAGGTATCAAAACAAAGAAGTCCGTGGCCAAGCGGTTCAAAATCACTGCCACGGGCAAGGCCCTGCGCCGAAGCGCCGGCCGCCGCCACTTGCTGCAAACCAAGAGCCCGAAGCGCCGCCGCGGCCTCCGCGGGGCCGCCACCGTGGATGCCACGGATCTCTATCGTGTCACGGCCAGCCTGCCCTTCAGTCATCGCGGCTGAGCAACGGGCCACGCTTCAACGATTTAACGCTTTAACGACCTATGCGAGTAACCAACGCCGCCGCCTCCCGTAAGCGCCGCAAACGGATGATTCACGCCGCCAAAGGCTTCCGCCTGAAGCGGTCCAAACTCTATCGCTACGCCTCTGACGCCGTAGACCACGGCCGGCAGTACGCCTACCGCGATCGCCGCGTCAAGAAGCGCACCTTCCGCTACCTGTGGCAGGCGCGTATCAACGCCGCCACCCGCGCCGCAGGCATGACCTACAGCCGGTTCATGGAAGGTCTCAAGGCTGCAAAATGTGCCTTGGACCGCAAGGTCCTCTCCGATATCGCCGCGCAGGACGCCGCCGCGTTCGCGGAATTGGTGAACGTGGCCAAGAATGCGCTGAAATCGAAGCCCGGCGCTGCGCTGGCGAAGGCGTAACCACTGGCCGACGATTTGTTCACGGGCGACCCGAAACGGTCGCCCGTTTTATTTTCTTCCATCTTCCCTCCCCCATCCGCCATCTTCATCGCCGTATGTCGCTCCTGAACGAAATCGAACCGCTCAAGCAGGCCGCGCTGACCGAGTTCCAAGCCGCGTCTGATCTCGCGGCGCTGGAACAGACCAAAGGCAAGTGGATCGGCGCGCAAGGCCAGTTCACAGCGCTGATGAAACAGCTTGGCACACTGCCCAAGGAGGAGAAGCCCGCCGCCGGCAAGGCCATCAATGCCGCAAAGGTGGAACTTGAAGCGGCGTTGGCCGATCGCCGCACAGACCTGGAGCTCAAGGCAGCGCTGCCCAAGGAGCCCACCGATTTCACCCTGCCCGGTCGCCGTCGCCCGCTCGGTAAGCTGCACCCGCTCACGCAGGCGACCGAGGACATCGTGCGCAGCTTCCGCAAGATCGGCTTCGTCGTGGCGGACGGGCCAGAGGTGGAGGACGACTACCACTGCTTCGACGCCCTCAACACGCCGGCAGACCATCCGGCGCGGGACACGCAAGACACGTTCTATCTGGATACGGCCGACAAGCGCTTGCTGCGGACGCATACCAGCTCCGTTCAGATTCGTGTAATGAAGTCCCAACCACCGCCTGTGCGGATCATCGTGCCGGGCCGTGTGTTCCGCCGCGATAACGCCGACGCCACGCACAATCCCACGTTCCATCAGGTCGAAGGTCTTTACGTGGACAAGGGGGTCACCGTGGGCGATCTCAAGGGCACCGTGGAATTCGTCTTCCGCGAGCTCATGGGCGAAGACGTGAAGATCCGCTTTCGTCCGCACTATTTCAGCTACACCGAGCCGAGCTACGAAATCGATTTCACGAACGCCCTCGTGAAGAAGATGGGCAAGGACTGGCTGGAGATCGCCGGTTGCGGCATGGTCCATCCGCAGGTGTTCGAAAACGTCGGCTACGATCCGGAAGTCTGGACCGGCTGGGCATTCGGCTTCGGCATCGAGCGCATTGCCATGCTGCGTTACGGCATCAACGACATCCGCCTCTTTTACGAAAACGACGTGCGGTTCCTGAGACAGTTCTAGGCCGCACGTCGGCACCAGACTTCCCGGCGAAGCCTGACGCTTCGTCCGTGGCAATTTTGGCCAACGCCGGAATTGTCGCCTTTCCTCGCAAAGACTCTGGCCACGGTTTCACGGACCGCGTATGGTTTCCGCAAAGGCACACTCTTAAGGTTGGGCGTTCGGTCGTCCCCTCTTTGGTGGCCGCGTGTTGCTGGAGATATTGCGTGAGAAAGTTGCTTGTGCTTTTGGTGATGAACTCGAGGTGCGTCCGGGTGGCAGGCGCGTTTCTTCTTCCAGCGGTCGTCTTGATCGCTGCCTCCCTGCCTGCTGCAGGGGCGCAGGATGAAACGCTGGTTTCCTTCGGCGCAACCTGGCTCTGGCGTAAGGGGACGAACGAGGTGTCCACGCCCACTTCTGCCTGGCGAACCAATGGCTTCAACGATTCTGCCTGGCCGGTTGGGCCCGCTCCGTTTCATTACGGCAACAGCGGCGCGACGGGCGACGACGGGATCACCACCGGCACGATTCTGACGACCATGCGGAACAACCACCGCGGCATCTTCCTGCGCCGCGCGTTCGTGCTCACCAACGTGGCGGAGATCCTCTCAGTCAATCTGACCGCCACGTGCGACGACGGCTTCGTCGCCTGGATCAACGGCTTCGAGGTGGCTCGAACCAACTTCACTGGGAATCCCACCTACCTGTCCACCGCCGGATCGAGCTTCGAGCCCTGCTCCACCAACACCTACCCGGTCAGCCTGTCGCCCACGAACTACCTGACCACGGGATCGAATGTGCTGGCGATTCAGGCCTTGAACAATAGCCTCACGGGGTCTGATTTTCGTTTCGACGCCTCGCTCCAGCTCACGAAGAACATCCCCGACTTCATTCCGCCGACCCTGAGTTCCGTCACCCCCACCGCGGGGTCCACGGTCAACGCCCTCACGCAGCTCACGGTGGTGTTTTCCGAGCGAGTCAAGGGCGTGGAGGCGGCGGACTTGCTGGTTAACAACGTGCCCGCCACCGGCATCGTGGGCGGTAGCGGCACGAACCGCTATACCTTCCTCTTCCCTCAGCCCGCACCCGGTTCGGCCAGCATCGCCTGGAACGCAAGCCACGGCATTACCGACATGGCCGGCCTGCCGTTCAACGCCGCCGCGCCCGGCGCCACGTGGACTTACACGGTCGTCCCGCCCGCCATTGTCAGTGTCGCCCCCACCGCCGGCTCGACCCTCCAGACGCTCAGCCAGGTCACCGTGACTTTCAACGGCCCGATGGTGGGCGTGGAAGCGGCGGATTTTCTGATCAACGAGCTTCCGGCCACGAGCATCATCGGTGGCGCTGGCACGAATCAATACACGTTTTACTTCACGCAGCCAGCCGCCGGCGCCGTCAGCCTCACGTGGGATGAGATTCACGGGATCACGGATCTCTCGGGCGCGACGTTTGACACGATGTCGCCGGGCGCGACCTGGAGCTACACCCTGGCCGACACTCTCGCACCGCAAATCAGTCAGCTCACACCGGTGGCCGGGGCACAGGTGAGCCGCCTGACTCAGTTGGAAGTGACTTTCACCGAGCCAGTGCTCGGCGTGGACGCGTCTGACTTGCGCATCAATGGCCAACCCGCCACCAGCGTGGTCGGCGCGGAAACCGGGCCTTACTTGTTCGAGTTTCCACAGCCGGCCAACGGGACGGTGCAGCTTGCTTGGGCAGCAGGCCACGGCATCACTGACGCCGCCATCGCGCCCAATGCCTTTGCCGGTGGCAATTGGACTTTGACCCTGAACACCAACCTCGCGCCGGCGGATGTGGTCATCAACGAGTTCGTCGCCGCCAATCTCAGCGGCCTGCTCGACGAGGACGGCACCGCGCAGGATTGGATCGAAATCCGCAATCGCGGCGCGAGCAGCGTGAACCTGCTCGGCTGGTCGCTTACAGACAACCCGAACGTCCCGGGCCAGTGGGTCTTTCCATCACGCACGCTCGCTCCGGGCGAATACCTGGTCGTGTTTGCCTCGGGCAAGGACCGTCGGATGCCCACGGGCAGCAATCGTTACCACACGAATTTCAAACTGAACAACTTTGGCGAGTATCTGGCTCTCTTCAACGGTGAGTCGCCGCGCGTTGCGGTGTCGGAGTTTGCGCCGCAGTATCCCGAACAGCGGAACAACTACTCCTACGGTCTGGATGGCGACGGCGCCTGGCGCTACTTCCAGACGCCCACACCTGGCACGGCCAACGGCTACAGCACCATCGTCGGCATTGCGCCGCAACCGCACTTCAGTGTCGAGCGGGGCATGTTCGAGACTCGCTTCGACCTCCAACTGACGACCGCGTTGCCCGGGGCGACAATTCGTTATACGACCGACGGCTCCGAACCCAGCGAGTGGAACGGTTTGGATTACACTGGACTGATCCCCATCGCCGACACCACCTGTCTGCGCGCCGCCGCATTCGCTCCAGGCTATCTGCCTTCGCGCACGCGCACGCACAGCTACATCTTCCTTGAATCGGTGCCGAACCAATCGAACTTCCCGCTCGGTCTCCCCACCGATTGGGGCACGCGCTCGGGATACGGTTTTCCCGGCAACCTCGTTCCAGCGGATTATGAAATGGACGCCGATCCGTTGCGCGCCGATCCCAACAACCCGGCGACGGCGATTGACCCAGTGAAACTCCAGCGGCTCAAGGCTGGCCTGCGCGAGCTGCCGATCGTGTCCATCGTGATGGACAACGCGAACATCTTCGGTCCGGCCGGGATGTACTACTCGCCGAACGTCATCAGCAAGACTTTCCCGGACCAACCCTGTTCGGTGGAAATGATGCTGCCGGATGGCTCCACCGGCTTCACTGCCGACTGCGGCATCGGCGGCCACGGCAATGCCAGCCGCCAGCCGGAGAAGAACCCCAAGCACGGCTTCAAGTTGAATTTCCTTGGTGACTTCGGCGAAACAGAACTTCGCTACCGCCTGTTTCCCGACTCGCCCGCCGCGGAGTTCGACGACCTGATCCTGCGCCCGGATTTCAACAGCAGTTGGCGGCACTGGTCCGACGTTGCCAACAACGGCTCCGGCGCCTTCCAGCGCAGCCGCGGCACGCGCACCCGCGATGCCTGGATCAAGCACACCTTCCGCGACATGGGGCAGGTGGCCAGCTACAATCGCTACTGCCACCTCTTTATCAACGGCCTTTACTGGGGCACTTACGACTTCAGTGATCAACCCACGAAGGCGTTTGGCGCGAATTATTTCGGCGGAACCCCCGACGAATACGACGCCTACGATCAGGGCCTTTTGAAGGCCGGCACCGCCACCGCCTACAATGCCATGCTCGCCATCGCCAATCTCGCGGACAACGCCAACTACGAGCGGATGAAGCAATACCTCGACGTGCCGGAGTACACGGACTACATCCTCCTGCACTTCTTCGTGGGCCACCAAGACTGGGGCAACGTCAAAAACTGGCATGCGCTGCGCCGTCGCACCGCCGGGCCGGAGGGCACGTTCAAATACTTCCCTTGGGACGGGGAGTGTCAGTCGCTTAATGAGGATGTCAACCGCGTCGCCAGCACGGATGTCCCCAACGGCCTGCACACGAAGCTCAAGGACAACGCCCAGTATCGCCTGGATTTCGCGGACCGCGTCCACAAGCACCTGGTTGCGCCCAGTGGCGCGCTGACCCGCGAGGCAAACACCGCCCGCTGGCAGTTTTGGCAGAGCCTCATGGACAGCCCCATCGTGGCGGAGTCCTGCCGCTGGGGCGACTATCGCAGGGATGTGCATCCTTACAGCGAAGGCACCTATCCTCTCTACACGCGGGAGAGTCACTGGCTGCCGGAGAACAACCGCATCTTGACCTCCTACTTCGTCAACCGCCCCGCCACCGTAATGAGCCAGCTCCGCGCGGCAGGGCTGTATCCTTCCGTCGCTGCACCCGAGTTTCACCTGGGCAGCGCGAGCGGGCCGCTGACCAGCGGCAGCTCAGTGTCGCTTGGCTCGGTTCTCGCCATCAGCAACCCGGGTGGCCTCGGCACTGTGTACTTCACCATCAACGGCGCCGATCCACGCGTGTATTACGCCGGCACAGTATCCAGCGCGGCCCTGACCTACACCTCTCCTCTGACGCTGAACACCACGCTCACCGTCAAAGCCCGCGTGTTTAGCAGCGGCACGTGGAGTGCGTTGAATGAGGCGGCGTTCACCGTCGGCGAATTGGGGTCGCCGCTGCGCATCACCGAGATCAACTACAACCAGGTCGGCGGGGATGCCTATGAGTTTGTCGAGGTGCAGAACACGGGCGCCACGCCGTTGGGGGTGGACGGATTCAGTTTTGCGGGGATCAGCTACGTGATTCCCGATGGCACGACGCTGGCGTCGGGGGCGGTGGCGGTGCTGGCCAACAATGCCAATCTGGCGGCCTTCACGGCGCGGTATCCGAGCGTGGCGGTGTTCGGCACGTTCGGTGGCTCGCTCGACAATGGCGGTGAACGCCTTGCCATCCTGGATCGCAGCGGCCAGACGGTGACGGCGGTGCATTACGACGATAAGAACGGCTGGCCCAAGGCGGCGGATGGCGGGGGTTACTCGCTGGAGATCATTGATCCGCGCGGCGATCCGAATGCGCCGGCGAACTGGCGCGCGAGCTTCCAGCCCAATGGCACGCCCGGTCTGCCATCCGCCGCAGCGCCGGCCTTGGGCGACGTAGTGCTCAACGAGGTCATGGCCGAAAACCTGAGCACGATCGCCAACGGCGGCGCGTTCTCGGACTGGGTGGAGTTGCGCAATCGCGGCGCGGGCGCGACGAACTTGGCGGGCTGGAGTCTCTCGGACGACAGCAATCCGCGGAAGTTTGTGTTTCCGGCGAACACCCCGCTCGCGGTGGGCGGTTATCTGGTGGTGTGGTGCGACAACGCGACCAACGCGCCGGGGCTGCACACGGGCTTCGCGTTGAGCCGCGCGGGCGACAACGTGTTCCTCTACGACGCGAACACGAATCGGATGGACGCGCTGACGTTTGGCTTGCAGATCGCGGATCGGAGCGTGGGCCGGATCAGCGACGTGTGGCAGTTGAACCAACCGACGCCGGGGTCGAACAACGTGGCGCTGGCGCTGGCTTCCGTGACGAACCTCGCGCTCAACGAATGGCTGGCCAACCCGGCGGCAGGCGGGGACGACTGGGTGGAGCTCTTCAACCGTTCTGCCACGGCGCCGGTTTCCTTGCAGGGACTCTACGTCGGCACGAGCAACGCGCTGTGTCAGATGCGGGCGCTGTCGTTCCTCGCGCCGCGCGGCTACGCGTGGTTGTTCGCGGATGAACAGCCGGGCGCCGAGCATTTGGAGTTCAAGCTCTCTGCAGCGGGCGACGCGCTCACGCTTTACAGCGACGCGGCGGTGTTGCTCGATCAGGTGAGTTTCGGCGCGCAGGCTGAGGCGGTGTCGCAGGGCCGGATGCCGGACGGGAACACGGCGATCACGACTTTCAGCGGCAGCGTGAGTCCGGGAGCGAGCAATTACGTGCTGAACTACTTCGGGCCGTTGTTGAACGAAGTGCTGGCGCGCAACCAGCGCGCGGTGGTGTCGCCGTGGGGCAATTACGCCGACTTCATCGAACTGTTCAATCCGGCAAGCACGAACGTAAACCTGGCCGGCATGGCGCTGGGACAGGCAGTGGACGACAATGATCGCTGGGTGTTCCCGGCGGGCATGACGATCGGCGCGGGCGGTTATCTGCGCGTGTGGTGCGACGGCGGGCGCGCGGCTTCGACGACGAGCAGCGCTTCCCTGAACACCGGCTTCGCGCTCGACGGCCAAAGCGGCGACGTAGTGTTGTTCAACGCGGTCGGTCAGCCGGTGGACTGGGTGAACTACGGCTTCCAAGTGCAGGACCTGTCGATCGGGCGGAGTCCCGCCGGGGCGGGATGGCAGTTGCTGGCGTCGCCCACGCCCGGGTCGGCGAACGATGCGCCCGCGACGCTCGGCGCGGCGACCGACTTGCGGATCAACGAGTGGTTGGCAGCGGGCAGCGGCGACGACTGGTTCGAGCTCTATAACACCGGCGCGCTGCCCGTGGCGCTGAGCGGTTTGTTCCTCACCGACAACCCAAGCACCACGGGCCTCACCAACTCGCCCATCGCACCGCTAAGCTTCATCGGCGGGCACGACTGGGCAAAGTGGATCGCCGATGCCAATCGCTCGGCGGGTCGTAACCACGCCAACTTCGCCCTCGATGACCTCGGCGAAACGATCCGGCTCTACGCGGCCAACCGCACGCTGCTGGATGCGGTGGACTTCGGCGTGCAAACCACCAACGTCTCGCAAGGCCGGCTGCCGGACGGCGCGGCCACGATCGTCAGCTTCCCGACCACGCCGACGCCCGAAGCGGCGAACTACCTGCCGCTCACCAATGTCGTCATCAACGAAGTCCTCACGCACACCGATGCGCCGCTCGAAGACGCCGTCGAGCTCTTCAATCCAACGGCCAGTGATGTCCCGATTGGCGGCTGGTATCTGAGTGACAGCCAGAGCGACCTGAAGCGCTATCGCATCCCGGACGGCACGAGCATTCCGGCCGGCGGCTATCGCGTGTTCTATCAAGGCGATTTCGGCCCGGCGGATGGTGAGACGGACACGCCGCCGCTCTTCACCTTCAATTCCGCGCATGGCGACGCGGCCTATTTGTCCGAAACGGATGCGAGCGATAACCTCACCGGCTATCGGATCGGACAGAGTTTTGAAGCCTCCACCAACGCGGTGTCGTTCGGCCGCTACGCAACCAGCGTGGGCGTGGACTTCGTGGCGCTGAGCCGGCGCAGCTTCGGCGTGGACACCCCGGCGACTGTGGCCGACTTCCGCGCCGGCACCGGCGCGGCCAACGCGTATCCGCGCGTCGGGCCGATCGTGCTCAACGAAATCATGTATCACCCGGCGCAGGGGACGAACACGGCGGAGAACCCGGACGAAGAGTGTATCGAGCTGCATAACCTGACGGGCGCGAGCGTGCCGTTGTACGACCCGGCGCATCCCACGAACGGCTGGCGACTGGCCAGCGCCGTGACCTTCGAGTTCCCCACCAACACCAGCATCCCGGCCGGCGGCTACCTGCTCGTCGTACCGTTTGATCCGGTGACGAACGCCGCTGCGCTGGCCAACTTCCAGGCGCGCTACGGCAAGAGCGGCACGCTGGTTGGCCCTTACACCAGCCGACTCAATAACGCCGGAGACACCGTCGAGTTGTGGCGGCCCGACGCGCCGCAAACCGCGCCGCACGCCGACGCCGGTTACGTGCCCTACTTCCTCGTGGACCGCGTCGTTTACTCGGACCTCGCCCCATGGCCCACGGCAGCAGATGGCGGCGGCGCTTCGCTGCAACGCCTTGCGCCTTCGGACTACGGCAACGAACCGTTGAACTGGAAGGCCGATCAACCCACCACCGGTCGCACGAATAGTCCGACCGCCGGCGAACCGCCCATCGTGATCGTGCCGCCGCAAAGCCGGACCAACGTGGTGGGCACCATGGCCGAGTTCCGCGTTACCGTGGACGGCACCGCACCGCTGAGTTATCAGTGGCTGTTCAACAACACCCCGCTGGCGGGCCGTACCGGCACGAACCTCGTCTTGAACCCCGTGCAAGCCACCGATGCGGGTGATTATCGCGCACACGTGACGAATGCGTTTGGCCAAATCCTCAGTGCGTCCGCCACGCTCACCGTCTGGATTGCACCTGAGATCACCACGCCACCGCAGAATCAAACCGTGAACGTCGGCTCGAACGTCAGTTTCTCCGTCACCGCCACCGGCACGGCGCCGTTGAGCTATCAATGGCAGCGCAACGGTGCGCACTTGGCCGGCCAGACCGATGACGCGCTGGCGCTCACCACTGTCAGCCCGCTGGACGCCGGTTCGTATTGCGTCATTGTCACCAACGTCGCCGGCGCCGCCACGAGCGTGGTGGCCATGTTGACCGTGCAAGCCCCGCCGGTGATTTCGGCCCATCCGCGCGGCGGCTTCGCGGCGATCGGCAGCCGCGTCACGCTTGTCGGCAGCGCCACCGGCGACGCGCCCCTGACCTACCAATGGCGCTTCAATGGCGCGAACCTCACTGGGGCTACGAATCCAACTCTAGTTCTCGATCCCGCACAGGCATCGGACTCCGGCACCTACCTCCTGGCCGTCACGAACCACGCCGGCTGGGCTTGGAGCGACCCGGCCATGCTCACCGTGCTGGAAGCCCCGGCGTTGCTGACGCCCGGCTTCACGGAAGACGGCGAACTGGTGTCGTGGCTGCTTGGACCGACGAACTATCTCTACGCGATCGAAGCCACCACCAACCTCGCAGATTGGTTTGAGCTGGGCACCGTCATGCACACCAACGGCGTGACGGCCTTCCTCGATGATGACGCCCCGAACTCTCCCACCCGTTACTACCGCGCCCGGTTGGTGGAGTGACGAAGCCGCAACCCCTTAAGGCTGGCGCACCGCTACGCAGAGAGTCTCGCCCGCCCTGACTTGCACCGGAATCCCTTCGGCCAGTTGATTGCCATTCCCTTCCCGCGTCCGGCCTTGACTCAGCTTTATTTCGTAGCGCGCGGCGGGCTCTGCCGTGAACCATTCCGGGAACTGGTTGATGCGCGGGTAGTCGAGCGGGAGACGCATGTGAAGCTTGTGCCGAGGGCGGTCAAAGACAATCCGCCCTTCCCATGGTTGGTCGGCCGTGAGAAGGAGATGCAGCGTGCCGCCTTCGTGTACCGCGCCAAAACGCACGTCGGCCCGCCACGGTTGCACGGTCACGCCCTGCGTCTTCCACAACGCATACATCAGCGACGTGCGCGCAAAGTTGCCATCGCCGTGCCAGCCTTCGATGACCCCGTCCGGCTGCTGCTTGCTCCACATCGTCTTGATCTCGCCGTCCATCCACTCGACCGCGGAGGAAACGGGCTCGCGGTTGAAGAGCGTAATGGCGCCCTCGAACGAGTCGGCATAACCGTCCGCGGTGTTGCTTTGGCACATGCCGCCTCTGCCGGTGTAATGTTCCTTCAAACTGCCCAGCGCCTTGCGGACGGCGTCGCGATAAGCCGGAGACTCGTCGAGCAGCCACAGGGTGTAAATGCCATCAAGGTTGTAGCCCCAGTTGTCGGTCAACTCCTGGCTGTGTTCGCCGGTGCGGTTGTTTACCCGCAGATAAATCAGCCCGTGTTCGTTGCGGGCGATCTCCAGGAGGCGGTCGTAGAGTTCATGGAGCGGCTGGCGGTAAGCCTCGCGCTTCGCCGGCGCCGCGTGGGCGCAAGCCACATACAACTCGGAGAGGCCGTTGATCACTTCGCAGGAGTGGTCGCCCAACTGGAGATCCGGAAGATCGCGCGTCGGATGATTCGTGCCGAGCAGGTAGTAGTCGCCGAGGCGGATGGCCCAGTCGAGATATTTGCGCTCGGCGGTAAACCAGTAGAGCCGCGAACAGGCCTGGAGCAGGTCGCCATTGACCTCGAAATTGCGCGTCGGAATCTTGCCGAACGGCGTTTCAATCGGCGCGTGCTTCCAAATGTCATCGATAATCCCCACCATGCGTTCGGACCAGGGGCTGTTCCCCAACCATTCCGTGATCGGCAGCAACCCGTCTTTCACATACTCCGCACCCTCAAAGATGAGGGCGTCCAGGTCGAGTTCCTCGCGCCGCCAACCTTTCTTGGAGAACGAGTAATCATCCGGCAGGCGGCCCAGGCGGCCGGTCAGGCGCGTCTCGGTGCGCAACATGTCGAGCAGGCGACCCTGCATCAGCGCGGGATCGGTCATGGCGGCGGTCAGCACCATGAACGGGTAATTGTCGGCAGCGGAATCGCGGCCATTCCAGAAATCCCGGCTGTTGGTGAGGTTGCGCGGAATCAAGCCGGTGTTCGGATCGGCCTTGGCCAGCCAGCCGTCCACGTAACGACGGCTGCGGAAGAACGCCTCATTGGCTTGCCGCGCGTGCTGCTCGGCTTGGCGGAGTAGTGCCGCAGTGCGCTCATCCTTGGCCAGGTCAGGCGGCAACGGCGTCGCACGATCCCACACCTTGCGCATCTCCGGGAAGGCTTCGACCGGGGCCGGTGACTGAGCCGAGGCCAACGCAACTCTTCCTTTATGATTTGGCTCTCTGAGGTCAGGACGGCTCTCGCCAGTGCCAGAACCGACAAGCCGAACTTCGCTCAAGAAAGCGAACTGCGGCTTGCCCCGCCGGATTTCGATTTCGCAGCGCTCGCCCTTGACGCCCGCGGGAATCGGCACGCGAATCCAGCGAAATCCCCAGTGCCCGCCATCGCGCACGGTGACACTTTGGCCGTTGATCAGAAGAATGGCCTCGCGTTCATCCCCTTTCGCCCCCCAGCCGAGTTCCAGAGCATCGCCCGGACGGGGAGAGACGTCGAACGACACCTTCAGCCCGGTGCGTCCGAGCCAATGATAGGGCGTGCCGTCCAGTGACTCCGGTCCATCGGCGAAGCGAACCCATGCCCTTGCAGCCGCGTCGTCGGGAAGCGGCGGGCGGCTGTCGCCGAGTGCGATGCGGAGTTTCGGGAAGAAATCCCGACCGGTGAAGACGTGCGGGCCGGGATGGACCGTGAGCGTAAGGTTCGACTCCGCGTTGAAGACGCGGTAGGCGGGGCGGATGGCCTCCAGTGCCTGCCGGCCAATGCTCACGGGAAACCCGCCCGGCGCGCGCTCTTGTTCGCCCAGTTCGCACACCAGATTTCGCGGGGCCACACAGGCGAAGATGTCGGCGAAATCGAAGTTCTCTTCCAAACCAGGAAAGTTGAAGCACGGGCAATGGCCTTTCTTCATGTTCGCCACGGTGGTCAGCCACCCGCTGCTGCACGCGATCTGCAAACGCTCGTCCAGCGCGGCCACGTACATGGTCGTCTCGCCGCCAAGCGACAATCCCGCCACCGCCAGCCGATTTGCGTCCACTTCCGACAGCGTGACGAGATAATCGACGCACCGGAGCGCGTCCCAAGTGCGCTCGCCCATCAGCGACCAGTTCGTGTGTTGCAGCGTGTGTTGGCCCACGTCCGGTGCGATGACCACATCCCCCATCTCGGCCAGGGCGCGGCCGTACCAGTACAGGCCGGCCCCCCGCACGATCTCTTCGCCGCTGCCGCCATGGCCGTTGATGGCAAGAACAGCCCCGACCTTGCCCTTGGGCTGCGTGGGACGGGCCAGCCAGACATGGGCACGGCGATCCGGCAACGTCTGGAGCGAGAGTTCCTCCAACACGTAACCGCCCACTGGAACTTCGATGCGACGAATGACCTGCGGATCCAGCGGTCCGCGCGCCGGGTCTCTTCCACCCATCATCAAGGCAAACAGCTTCTCGCGAGCCGCGCGCTGCCAGACTCGGGCGTCTGTTGGTGAGCTGGCTCGGAAACGCATGACGGGCACGGATTCGGCGTGGCCGCTGAAACCGACCGACAATTCAATGAGCAAGATGAAAAGGCTGAGTCTTCTCATGGGTGTTGGTGCGGTGCAGTGTTGTGACTTTCGCCGCCGCGGTAAAGGCGGAATCCGGCGGCGACATTCTGTGATCCAAGGACACCAAGAGTCCGGGAGGGGGCAGGCGGGGAGTCAGCGCGCCGGATCGTCCAGCCAACCATATGAGATGGGGTCCGCTAAAGCAGTTCTGAGCTTGCCTTGTTCATCTGAAACCTTCGGGATTCTCCAGTGCAAATCGGGAGGTGAAGACCTCAACCACTTCCGAACTCTTGAAATAGCGGCTGTCCAGTGCGTCGAATATGGAATCGTCACGCTTGTAAAGCTTGCTGAGTTGATCTTGCCTCATATTCCGATCCGTTGATGGCCCGGTGACTCCGAACTTCGCGACTGCCTCGTTGAGAATCGTGAGACGCTCCTGAAATCCCATCGCTTTAAAACCAGCCAATGCATCGTGCCAGCGGTCTCCGCTGGAATTCACGAAGTACTGGGCTAGACCGCCGTTGTTGACCTCTGCATCGCACATGAAGACGGCGCTGTACAGCCGCTGCTGATCGGTGAGTGACTCATACCCTGATCGCTTCTCGGCATCCCAGACTCTTTGCTCGAATCCTTCCAACCCGAAGGAGCAGAGGAGCCCTGCAGCAGCACCCCGAGCTACCTGCTCCTCTGGGTGCGTCGCATGGCTTCGAATGAAGTCCCTGTCTTCTTCTCGTTGCTGCTGCCCGAGCAACCGCAGAGCCTCGCCGAGAGCGTAGGTCTTCGGATATTCCAATTCCTCCATCTCCAGAGAGGCGATCAGCGATTTGAGGCTGTTGCGCGGGACAGAGGCCTTCGAGTTGGCCAACACCCTCAGAACCTCGTGAATGACTGGAGACTCTGCTGTGAACACCTCTTGGGATAAGAAGTAGTCCATCGCTTTTGCGGAATTGAAACGGTAGAGGGTTTCCGCTGCTTGCGCCGCATTTCGACCTCCGCGAAGAAGTCCCAACACCTCAGGGAACAATCCCGCTTGCACGCTATCAGAAAGTCCTGACCGATCCAGGGCACACTCCAAGCCCATCAACGCGTAAGAACGAACATACTCGTCCTGATCCGAGAATGCCTGCCTAATGAAGGGCGTGATCGTGACCGCGCCTGTCTTGGCGATGGCCAATGCCGCATCCTTCCGAATCTCCTCAGACGGATCGCTCAAAAAGGGTGACAGAGCCTCGACAGCCTCAGCCTCCGGGGAGTCGCCCAGTAGATCACACGCTCGATTGAATGGTGCCTCTGGCAGGATGTCCTTGCCGGTTGGCTTGACGAGCCGGCTGTAGAGGGAGGAATCGCGAAGAAGACCAAGCACTGTCGGATGGGTTCTCTCGCCCAACGCTCTGAGTATCCGGGCTTGGTCGGAGGCGTCCCGACTCGAAGTTGCCTCAAGGACAAACCGTTTGGTCAAGGACGCAACCTTACCGTCATCCCAACTCTTTGCGGCTTTCACTGCGGACTCCACCTCTCCTTGGGCTTGGTTGACGCCAGCCCAGTACCCCGGATTCTTCACAAGATCTTTGAACCCCCGATGTGAACGATTGCGATTCTTCGCCACGAAGAATACCAGGGTAATGGCGAATGCCGTAATCGCTAGCCAGAGGATTGGAGAATGAAGGGTGCTCATCTTCATGCAAAACAACATTCTTAGCCGAAAAAGTGTACGTGGTAGCACGCACGATAGAGTTGTCCAATTTCTTCTGTTCCCATGGCCCCATCAAAACTGAGCCGCCAATTTCCATCAAGGATTATCGCAGGGGAAATCACCTCTCTTCGGTCACCGACGATCCGACTGGAATTTCACGATCCTGAGTTGTCACGAATTCACCAGGGGTTTGGCGTGCTTGACTCGGGTCTTCCGGGATCGCGCGCGGACGCCGCATCCAAAACTTCGGCGACAGCTATTCCGCAATCCACGCAGACTTGAGTTCATGAACCTGCAACGATCTGAGCTTCGCGCCGCCGCCCCGCGTCTCGACTGCCAGTGACACATCGTCAGGCTTCGGCTGGAACGGCATGGGCACATAGGTCAGGCCGTCGCTGGCGAAAACCTCCAGCCCCGTCCGATCGCAATAGACAATCAGGCGCTGTTTGCCGGCGCGCAGCGGCGCCGGCGCACGATGTCCGTTGATCGCCAACTCCTGCTTCTTCGTGTCATACACGATCTCAGCACCGCGCACAGTGAAGACCACTTCGCTGGCGTCACCCGACTCGAACTCCGTTCGCAGCTCCAGTAACTCGGCGTTGATGCCGGCCAGCGGGTTGGAGCCACCGGTCGTGAGCGTCAGGCCCTCAAAGCGGTGCGTCTTTTCCCTAAGCACGGAAAGCTCCTTGACCGGAGTCCAAGTCAGGCGCAGGCCTTCGGCGGTGGCCGCGAGCTTGAGTTCCAGCGGGATGGTCATGGACTGGTTAAACGGCATCCCTTTCGTCTCGGTTTGAAACCAGCCGATCTGGATGCGGCGACCGTCGTTTGCCGGAATGTCACTGAAAGTCTGTGCTGCATAGAAACCCTTCCCGCGGTGGCCCGGCAGCTTCGGCGTCTCGGGCGTAAACTGCTTTCCGTCAAATGTGCCGACCAGATACTCGCTACTCGCCGCCGTGAGCACCCATTTCTTTTTCGCGGTGTCGCCATCCACGGGTAACTCGAAGAAATCCGGACACTCAAAGAGGCCGTCTGTCCGGCTTGTCAGCGTCCAGTCTTTGAGGTTTGGCGAGGTAAGAAAGAAGATCGTGTGAACCTTGTTGGTCTCGACGTAGAGCGTCATGACCCATTGCTTCGTTGGCTCGTACCAGATCACTTTGGGATCGCGATTGCCGGGCGTGAATTGCTTCACGACCGGATTCCCGCTGAATTTGGTGAACGTTCGGCCATCGGTGCTGTGTGCAAGGCATTGCACCGCAGGTTCTCCAGCAGCCGTGTAAATCAGCACTTGTGCGGGCTGACCCGCTTTGCCAAAGCCGCTCGTGTTCTTCCAATCCACTACCGCGCTGCCGCTGAACATCGGGCCTATTTCGTCCGGAGCCAGCTTGTCGCCGAGTTCTTGCCAATGAACCAGGTCACGGCTGACCGCGTGGCCCCAGTGCATGTTGCCCCACGGCCAGCCGTAGGGATTGTGCTGGAAGAAAAGGTGGTACTCGCCCTTGAAGAAGACCAGTCCATTCGGGTCGTTGTTCCAACCGCGGCGCGGTGAGAAATGAAACTGCCCGCGTAGCGGTTCGCGGTAGACGTCATCCGCACCCTTGATCCGGTCGCTCTGCTCGATCAAACTCAGCGCCGTGGACTCCTCGGGCAACTTGTCCACCTGCAGAGTGACTGTCTTTCCATGCCACGCGCTCACGTCCATCGGCGCCCACCAATCGGCCTCCGCATTGGCCAGCTCGATGTCGTTCCGCACGACGACACGCCCTTCAACGATCGTCGAGACGACTCGCTTGGGCGCGTCATTCTTGATCGGAAGATTGAGGTAGCGTTTCTCAATCTGAAATTCACGCCTCGCGTCCGAGAGATGGCCCGGCGGCTTGCGGTCCGTCTGGACAATGTGGTCTACATTGATGTGGCCCCAGCCGCCCGTGGCCTCGTCCACGATCTGAAGAACAGCGGTCTTGCCGGCGAACTCGCTCACATCCCACGACTCCGGCGCGAGGGCCTCGGTGCCCCCGGGCTTGTCATTTGGGCCGGTGGCATTGCGGACCACTTTGCCGTCCACCAGCAGGCTCATGCAGGTCCTCTGGGCGTCCTTACCCCCACCAATGAGGAAGCCGATGAATCGGCGCTCGATCTTGAATTCCGGCGACGTGAGCGTACCCGTTGTGCCATCTCCCTTGTAGAACGAATTCACCAGGCCTTCGCCCTTGAAGCCGTCCACTTGCATTTGGTTCGGCAACGTGCCGCGCGCCGGGCCGGGGCCGAAGGCTTCGCCAGTTACTTTCCAGTTGCCGTAGTCTGGACCTTCGAAGTCGGCGATGAGGAGGTCGTCGGCAGCGGGCAGCGCTGCGGGCGCGACCACGAGAGCCACGCCGAGGAGAACGCTCCAGATTGCGAACTTCGTGAGCCGGTGGAACCGAACACTGTGGGCCGTTTTCATTGGAGCTGCATTCTGGCGGGAACTTCGACGCTCGACAAGTCCACCCATCTCGCACTGGGAATATTCCGTTCGACGATCGCACGCGTCAGGTTCGTCCAGCGCTGGCAGCGATCCAAAATGGCGCTGTCTGCCGAGACGATCACGTGGTCCGCTTTTGACAGGACCTCGTCAGGATTCATCGCCAAATCCACCTGCCAGTTCCAGCCGTTCGCCGATGCGACTTCCAGGATCAGCGTCTTCAACCGGCCGCTGTTGGAAACCGGTTGATCCAGCCACCAGTGACAACTTGGGACACCTAATTCCTGAGTCAGTTCGCCGATGAGTCGCAGTGCGGGTTCGGTCTCGTGCACGCGGTGATAGCTGCCGTGGATCCCCAGCACGTCCCGGCAACAACCATCGCGGCCCACCAAAACCACGCCACCACCGAGCGCCGCTTCCAGCACCATGAGCACGTTGTAGCCATCGAGCCAGAGTTCCTCGCCGTGCAGCTTCTCGGGCGATACACACCGCTCCCCGCGGCGAGCCAGTAATTCGTCAGCGCACGCGCAGCGGCCCACGGCAAGCCGCTGCCGGTCACGGAGCGCGTAGCGGTTGCCCACCAACTCCAGCGACGATTGGATCGCGTAGCCACGGCTCAGCAGCCACGAGAGATCGCTCACTGCTGCCCGCAATGCAGGCAGCGTCCCCGGCGCGAACAGTCGCTCGTCTTCCGGCGCCGCGCCACGATGGGTGCTGGTGTGAGGCATGGCTATACCAACTCGCCGTCCGCGGCGCCTCGAATTTCTCGATCGGCATTCACGCCAGCAGCCTACACGACGCCGGCTGCTTTGCCGAGGTCGCAGGCGAACGAAGTCCACACACAGCCCAGGCATCGGACCGCGGACAGTCCCTGTCCGCAGCGCGGGGAAGCCACCGGATGAGGTGCAGTTCCCGCCGGGATTGACAGGGTTTGTCGTTGCGCCCGAGGACCGGGCGCGCTCCTCCTGACCGCCACTTCCTTTCGCCCCCCTCATCGCCACGGATTGACGGCGTCACGCGGCCTGCTTACGGTGGAGTCGCCGTCGACAACCGAAATCACGATGAACACTTCAACTCCGCTTTCCCGGCGTCTGTTCCTCAAACGCACCTCCACCGCGCTCGCCGTTGCCGTCGCCCCGCAAGTCATCCCTTCGTCGGTCCTCGGTCTCGACGGACAGACTGCGCCAAGCAATCGCATAACCGTCGGTTTCATCGGCACGGGCAGTCACGGCGTGGGGTGGAATCTCGGGCCTTATCTCCGCCACAAGGACGCACAAGTGGTGGCGGCGTGCGACGTGGACAGAAACCACCTCTTCCGCGCCTCGGAGACGATCAACGACCGTTACAAGAACGAGGACTGTTTCACGACCAACGATTTCCGCGAGGTGCTGGCGCGAAAGGACATTGATGCGGTGATGATCTCCACGCCGGACCACTGGCACACGTTGATCAGCCTCATGGCGATTCAGGCGGGTAAGGACGTGCAATGCGAGAAGCCCACGCTCACGATCAACGAAGGCAAGCTCCTCATCCAGGCCGTGCGCAAGCACAAGAAGGTGTTCCAGACGAGCACCGAGGATCGCGCCGTGCCCGAGTATCATCGGATGGCGGAGCTTGTCCGCAACGGCCGCATCGGCAAGCTCCAGCGCATCGAGGTGATCCTGCCGAAGCAGCCAGACAAGCCCGGCGATCCGACGCCGCAACCCGTGCCGCCGGAATTGGATTACGAAATGTGGCTCGGCCCGGCGCCGTTCGCGCCCTACACGCGCGATCGCGTTCACTTCAACTTCCGGTGGATTCAGGATTACTCCGGTGGGATCATTTGCGATTGGGGCGCGCACCTGTTCGACACCGCGCAATGGGCGAACGACACCGAGCGCAGCGGGCCGGTGGAGATCGAGGGCACGGGCACGTATTGGGAGGGCGGGCTTTACAACACGGTCAAGGACTACGATGTCACCTATCGCTACGCGAACGGCGTGGTAATGACCTGCAAGCCCGGCAACCCGAGCATCAAGTTCATCGGCACGGACGGCTGGGTGGGCAACACCGGCTGGCGCGGCCCGGTTCAGGCCAGCTCGCCGAAAACCCTCGAATCCAAGATCAGCCCGGAGGAATTGCACCTCTACACGAACCCGAACGGCGAGCACGACGATTTCCTCCTGTGCGTGAAGAGCCGCAAAGACCCGTACTTCCCGGTGGACATCGGCCATCGTGTCTCGACGGTCTGCCACCTCGCCAACATCGCCATCAAGACAGGCCGCAAGCTCAAGTGGTCTCCCGAGCAGGAGCAGTTCATCGGCGACGACGAGGCAAACACGCTGCTTGATCGCCCGCGCCGCAAGCCGTGGGAGCTGCCGAAGGTTTGAACATCAGGCAATCGAGCCAGCGTGCCGCATTGACATTTATGAAGACGACGATCCTGCAGTCTCTCACCCTCTGCGCCAGCATTTCTGTGTGTGCGCCGACCGCGAACGCCAGCCTTACTTTCACAAGTGGCGGCAAGCCACGCTGCGTCGTCATCCAGCAGGCCGGGGCCACAGCGCCGGAACAGCATGCCGTCACCGAACTGGTTGCGCACTTAAACCAGATCACCGGCGCGCGGTTCGAAGTGCAGACCAATGCCGCCGAAGCGCCAAAG
>CAZWJC010000057.1:0-28778 GCA_964634255.1 uncultured Verrucomicrobiota bacterium
CTTGATGAGCGGGCAGAGGTTGGAGGGCAGCGTCTGCTCCGCGGCTGGAATTGTGGCGGCTGAACCACCGCACAGGCACACCGGCACGCCGCCCGCGGCCAGGATGAGCTCACGCGGCGTGAACTCGCACATGATCCCGACGACGGGTCTTCCCGCAGCCTTCGCCGCTTCCGCGTAATCATAGCAGCGATCAATCATGCCTCCGAAATGCGCGAGCGCTGCGGCGAGAGCGGTGTTCGTGGGCGTGGGCGCTTGAGGGGGGGAATTCGCCTCCGGTTTCCCGCCGCACGCTGGCGTGCGGCAGGTCGCGGTTGTTCTCGTGTTCTGGTCGCAATTCCCCGTCATGCAGTTCCTTTGTAATCGGGCGCTTCGCGGTGCCCGGCGCATTTGAGCAATTTCGCCCCGCAGCGACAACTCCATTCCGTCGCCGTTCTGACGAGTGAATCCAGCGCCTCAAGGTCTGCGACTGCAAGTGGCAGTCATCGGGCGGAGCGCGGGTGTCTCACCCGCAGCAAGGCCGCCATCGAGAAACGCGGGAGCACTTCTATCACCCGATCTACGGAGACATTTCTGCGGCTGGGACAGCCGCGCTCCCAGGAGGAGACGCCCGTCATTTCCAATCGCGCCCGCATCAAGGCTCGACAGCGCCGGCGGAGGCGTGGTGGAATTGCGCCGAAGGAACACGCATGAAAACAATCTCGATTACGCTTGCGGCTATTGCGGCGGGGCTGGCAGTGGTTGTATCGGCTATGGGCGCGGATGATCCCGCGACGAGCGACAATCCTGTGGCTGTGGGCCGGGCGCTGCTCGCGCAGGGCGATTGGGAAAAGGCGCGCCAAGCCTACACGACGTTGATTGGGCGGACGAATCTGCCTCCGGCGCACCGCGCGATGCTCCAGTTGCATCTGGCCGAGGCTTGCCGGGGTGGACGCGATCTTGCGGCGGCCCTCGCAGCGTATGCGAGCGTGGCGGCGATGACGGACGCGCCGACGCACCTGCGCCAGGAAGCGGAGCAGGGGATGCAGGCGCTCGAATCAGACGGCGCAGGCAAGCGGGCTCGCGTTGCGGCAGGTGCGCGTTCGGAATTTCCGCCGCTGGCCAAACCGGGCATGACTCTGCACGTCGCGCCGGACGGCTCGGATGCCAACGACGGTTCGCGGCGGCATCCGTTTGCCTCGGTGGAACGCGCACGCGACGAGATTCGCGAGGTGAAACAGCGCGGCGGTTTGCCAGCCGGCGGGGTGCAGGTCGCGGTGCATGGAGGAACCTACCGCGTCACGAGCACCTTCGCGTTGGACGCACGTGATTCCGGTACGGAAGCCGCGCCTATCGTTTATCGGTGCGCAGGCAAGCCGGCGGTCTTCAGCGGTGGCATGCGGCTCAAAGGCTTCAATTCAGTGAACGATGCCGGCGTTCTGGCGCGGTTGCCAGAGGTCGCGCGCGGCAAGGTGGTGCAAACGGACCTCACGGCGAACGGCGTGACGAATGTCTGGCCGCTGATCCTCGGCGGATTTTCCAGCGGACGCGGGTTCAAGTCGCATCCGGTAATGGAGCTTTTCTTCGACGGCCAGTCGCTGCCGCTGGCGCACGGACCGGAGGACGGTTTCGTTCGGATTGCCGGCGTCACGGATGCCGACCCCGTTCAGATTCACGGATTGAAAGGTAGCAAGTTGGGCCGGTTCACCTACGCGGGCGACCTGCCCGCGCGGTGGCAGGACGAAGCAGAGTTGTGGCTTTACGGCTACTGGTTCTGGGGCTGGGCCGACTCGTATGAGCGCGTGACGGCGATTGACCCCGCGAAACGCGAGGTCACGCTCGCGCCGCCGTATCACGGCTATGGCTATCGCACTGGCCAACCGTTCTACGCGGTGAATGCCCTCAGCGAGCTGGATCGGCCCGGCGAGTGGTATCTGGATCGTGCCCGGCACGCCATCTACCTGTGGCCGCCGTCGAATCCCGATCGCGCCGTGGTGGAACTGTCCGTGGCGGATTTCCCGTTCGTTGAGTTGAAGGACGTTTCGCATGTCACGCTGGCCGGCTTGACCTGGGAACTGGGTTGCGTGGACGGTGTGCTGGTGCGCGGTGGCAAGGAATGTCGCCTGGCTGGTTGCACGATTCGCCGCTTCGCTGGAAACGGCGTCGAGATTTCCGACGGTTCGGGGCACGGTCTGCTCTCCTGCGACATTCACACCTTGGGACGTGGTGGCGTGGTGGTGTCCGGCGGCGACCGCAAGACGCTGACGCCCGGCGGGCACGTCGTCGAGAACTGCCACATTCACGATCTCTCGCGCATTGACCACACCTACACGCCGGCGGTGCTGTGCTCGGGCGTCGGCCAGCGCATCGCGCACAACTGGCTGCACCACGTCCCCAGCAGCGCGTTGCGCGTCGGCGGGAACGACCACGTCATCGAGTTGAACGAGATCAACCACGTCGTGCTGGAATCCGACGACCAGGGTGGCGTGGACATGTGGGGCGATCCGACGCTCCTCGGCAACGTGTATCGGCACAATTATTTCCATCACATCGGCAACTGGCGCGAGCCGGAGAAAGCGCCCGACTGCGGGCAGGCGGGCATCCGGCTTGACGACGCCATCTCCGGCGTGCTGATCTACGGCAACGTGTTCTTCCGGTGCGGCGCGGGCAAGCTGGGCTTCGGCGGCGTGCAGATTCACGGCGGCAAGGACAACATCATTGACGGCAACCTGTTTGCGGATTGCCGCTGGGCGGTGAGCTTCAGCCCGTGGGGGTCGGCGCGCTGGAAGGAATTCATCCGCGGGCCGCGCCAGTCGCCGGCGATCAATCCCGCGCTCTACGCTGTGCGCTATCCGGCGTTCGCGCAGCTCGACAACGAGCCGGATCGGAACTGGCTTTGGCGCAACACGGTCTTTGACTGCGGGGCGTTCTTGCACCGCAACGGCGGCGGCGCGCGGGGGTTCGATAACCTGGTGACGACAAACAACCCGGGCTTTGCGGATGCGGCACGTGGCGACTTCTCACTGAAGAAGAGCGCACGTCAGGTCAAACAAGCTGACCTCACGCGAATTCCATTTGCGGAGATCGGACTGTATCGGGATGCCTGGCGTCGGGGAGTCCCAATCCGCGAGATTCAAGCCTTACGGCGCGAGCGGTAAGACTGCGTTACTCTGCCGGCGGTTTGCGGTCGCGCCTTGGTTGCGTTGGATTGGTCGCCGGGGCCGAGCGGTGGGCGGAGCGGGTGCGAAGGGTTGTGGCCCTTGACCACCGGCGCTTGGCGCCACCGCGCGGAAGAACAGAAAGCAAGACGACCGCGAGGACACGGCACAATCCCAGGCTCACTCAGGCGGGTTCAACCACGGATGGACCGGACGTTCGGCGCGCTCACACCAGAGGACGTCCCCTCCGCGCCTCAATCCATTCCGATCATTTGGCCGTTAGGCGGCATTTCTCAAACCCCGTATTTTCGTGGGATTGTGCGCCAAAAACAGGACTCAACGAAGCGTAAAGGTCCAAAGGCCCAGTAGCACGCATCGGCAAACAACAACCGCCGGTCTGGAGTGTGACCACTCAAATATGCTAGGCTCGGCCCGAAGTCACCAACGCGAACAGAATGATGGTATCGCTTGCCTGAAGCTGTGGTTTCGAATGCTACGCCGTGAACCAAGAGTTGCTGCGAGCGCACCCATGCGTAGCCGAGGCTGTAGAGCAGAATCAGAACACTCACAAGCAACACCCGGCGCTTGGTAACTCGTGGAAAGCTCATAACGCGCGATGCCGGCACAACCCACACACGCCGGACCAAAAGCCGTGGCCCGCGAAGCGGAATTGCGACGGCGATCCGGCGTTGTGCCCACTGATCTTGTTCTGAGTCCTCATTTGCTCTTGGGCCTAATATCCGCAGGCGTTAAATCGCAGCTGCGCCCAAGTCCCTATCGGAATCTCGTCACCCTTGGTATGACTGCGATAGGCGTCCTGGATCTCTCGAAAAGTTACCGTCTCACCGGAGGCCATGCGCCGCACAAACGCAGGAAACCACGGACAGTCCAGCAAATCGCATTGGCGATCAAACCACCCTGATGGCTCCGGTTCGTAACGAATCTTCCCATCTTTCAAAACGCTTCGATATCTTTCTCGCTCGCGGGCTACAATGTTGGCTGCCGTCGTAACACCACCCGGCTCGTGTCCGTGCCATCCCTGTCCAATAAACAGCTGACGGTCTTCATTTGAAACCGTGCAGGCAATAACCCCAAGCCTATTCATCTCAACCTCGCCGTTCGCCGTCACGATGGGTTTAGGCAATCGGCTCACAAGGCAGTAAATGGTCTCGCTCATAGCAGGTGATGCTTTGCCGCCGAACAAGTTAATTGGCAGGAAAGCACCTGTTATTGAATGCTAGTGGCCAAACCGGGAAAGTCCTTACGCGCCTTGTCATGTGCCGATTTTATAGGGAGTGCTCGGATTCCCGTCAACCGGGAAAGCTGCGGCATCAGGTGACGTGAACCTCCCTGCTGTGGATCGGGGGGGCACGTCGCTGATTTGGCCACCTTGTCGTTCTCGTGCGGCGCTCTTCCGAATCCGCGCTACGCCAAGCTACCGGCACAGCATGCCAACGATCGGAATGCCGAAGATGACGACCGCGCACAAGCCGCTGAGCGTCATTCCTGCAATCGCCATGCGGCGATTCTGCCCACGGAGCAGCGCGATCAGGCTCACGATGAACGCAAGTGGCGGCGCCGCCACGCAAGCCAGCCCGCCAAGGGCTGAAACGGGTGACCCTCACCCAGGCTGGATCAGCACCATCGCCAGCACCACCAGCGGGGCGACCAGTGACAGATACAGACCGGCCTGCGCCAGGTTCGCCGAGGGGGCCGGCGGCAGGCCGTCGCTAGGATTGGGCTCGAGGACCGGAGGCGTCTCCATGTTCATCAGCCTGGGTTCAGAGTTGCACGTCCACCGGCTTGGTCTTGACCTCTATAGGGCTGAGATCGAAAGACACACTGACGGTAACGCGCTTGCCGGTGAGGTCTTTGGGCACTCGCCATGAGTGCGAACAGATGCCGCCTCACCCAAACTCCAAGTTGCCCGAACCCACCTGCTTCCCATCCGCAGTCTTGATGGTAAACTGCGGCTTCGGCGGCTCACCCGCCAAGTCCTTGCCCCGGGCAAACGTGGCGTAGGTTTCGCCCCCGGCGCCCAGAATCTCGGCTTGAATGCGGATCGCGGCCGCACCGGGAGTGGCGGTGGTGTCGGCCTCGTACATCGCGCCGCCCGCGGCGGTCGCTCGCTTCTCGGCGGTCATCTTGACTTCGAGCGGTGCGCCGCAGCGGAGGACGGCTTCTTTGCCAACGCGGGCCTCAATGGCCTTGTCGGTCTTGCGATAGGAGCCGGAGAGCACGAGCGATTGGCCGTCCGCGGTTTTGGCTTCGAGCACGCAGCCCGTCAGACGGAGCTTGCCGGGCGGCAACTTGGCTTGACCTTGTGCGACGCCGGCTTTGAGGAGTCGCCACTCCTTCGGCTTGTGTTCCCATCCAACCAGCACCTCGCGAACTTGCTTGCCGGTGGGCGCGACGGATACCGTGGCAAGTGGCTCTTTCCACGGCTCAACGGAAAGGGACGTGCAATCTTTAGCCAGCGTGACGTGATACGGCGTTGCTCCCAGGTAGAGGATCGGGCCAAACGGACTGGACTCCGGATCACCGGGGCGGCCCTCGAACTTGCCCGAGCCATCGGCGTCGCGCAGGAAGAAGTCGGCGGGCGCGAACGACCAATTCTCGGTCCCGCTGCTTTGGTAGGTCCGGGATTGGGCTTCGTCCCCAAATTGGAAGTTCGCGTTGCCGTCGGTCACGCCGACTTCTTGATGAATGCCATCCAACTCGACCGTCGTGCCGAAGTAGCTGCCGGCCCGCAGGCGCAAGTAACCGAGATAGGGATCCGGATCGTTGGCGCCATTGGGGCGGCGGTAATGATTCAGCTCGGCGAAGTAAACGGGCCGGATTTTGCCGATGGACTTAGTCGCAGGAGCTTCAATCGGCCCGAAGCGGGATAACTCGCGCGTCTCCGAAGCCAGCTTGCTGATACGGGGTGTGCCCGCCAGCTTCACGACCGGATCGTCCGTGAGATCACCGTTCTGATTCAGATCCATCAGAAGTTGGTCATAGCCCTTCCCGTCGCCCGTGGACTCATCCAGCCGGAAAGTGAAGCCCTTATCAAGGCGGCTGAAGCCCAATTCACCGTACAGCGGATGCTTGGAGACGGTCTTCGGTTGGTTCTTGACAGCGGGCGGTTTGGCGACGCGCAGATTACCGAGAGTGCCAGGACCCACGGGTAGGGAGAACGCTTCGTCCACCGTGAGGGTCTTGAACGTGAGAGGAAATTCCTTTGCGGGCAGCGTCGCCGAGGCGGCGCAGAGGGCGAGGATCGGGATCCAGCCGGTTTTTCGCATACCTGTCCTTTCGTTGGTTGCCCGGCGAGCTTGAGCGCCCCGGAGACTTCTGTCAAGCGCGACGCAGACGAACGTTCACAACGCGTCGAGCAAGCGCAGTTGACCCGCCCGACCCGGTTCGCCATGCTCGCCGTGTTCAGAGCAGACGAAGCGGGTTCGCATGAAAGGCTGGCACCATGGCGGTGAATGAGAAACAGGAGTTGCTCCAGCGGCTCCCCTCGATGACCGAATTGCTGAAACGTCCCGAAGTGGAACGCTGGCAGGCGACGTTCCCGGCGGCGCTCGTGACCGAGTGTCTGCGCGCGGCGGTGGCGCGGGCGCGACAGGAAACGCTCTCGGGAAGTTCCCGGCAGCCGGCCACCGTCGAGTCCGTGCTCGAGCTCGCCGAATCCAAGCTGCACGAAGCCACCACGCCACGCGTCCGCGAGGCGATCAACGCCACCGGCATCATCCTGCACACCGGGCTCGGGCGCGCGGTATTTCCTGAGGCGGTGGTGGATTCCATCCGGTCTGCGCTCAAGGGCTACTGCACGCTGGCCACGGATCCGGCTACCGGCGAGCGCATTGAGCGCGATGAACTGGTCGAGCCGATCCTGTGCGAACTCACGGGCGCTGAAGCCGCGACGGTGGTGAACAACAACGCCGCCGCCACGTTGCTGGTGCTGGCGGCGCTGACCGCGGGCAAGGAAGTCGTCGTCTCGCGTGGGCAACTCATCGAGATCGGCGGCTCGTTCCGCCTGCCGGAGGTCATGGCGCAAAGCGGCGCGCGGATGGTCGAGGTCGGCGCTACCAACCGGACGCATCTCAAGGACTATCGCAACGCCATCACACCGGAGACGGCGGCGCTGATGCGGGTGCATCCGAGCAACTACCGAGTTATCGGCTTCACCAGCGAAGTTGGGACGCGCGAACTGGTCGAACTGGCGCAGGGCAAGGGGCTGCTGGTGATTGATGACCTCGGCGCCGGCGCGCTACTGCCGCTGGAGCAATTCGGTCTGCCGCACGAACCGACGGCGCGCGAATCCATCGAAGCCGGCGCGGACATCGTCCTGTTCAGCGGCGACAAGCTCATCGGCGCCAGCCAGGCGGGCGTCATTCTCGGGCGAAAGGAACTGATCCAGCGCATCCGGAAGCACCCGCTGATGCGGGCGATGCGCGTGGACAAGACCTGCCTCATGGTGCTGGAGCGGACGCTGCACTTGTTCCGCGATCCGGAACGGTTGAAGCAGGAGCACCCGACGTATCGGATGATCTCAACGCCGATTGAGACGCTACGTGGGCGAGCCAACGCGCTCGTTGAAGCGCTGTCTAAAACAGCCGCCAAGATTCAGGCGGAGGCCGCCGACAGCGTGGCGTATTTGGGCAGCGGCTCGCTGCCCGCGGAAGCGATCCCAAGCGTGATGGTGACAGTCACCGTAGCTGGCGTGAGCGCGGAGGAACTAGCGCGTCGGCTGCGCACCGACGAGGCGCAGGTGTTCGGCCGCATTGAGGCAGACAAGCTGCGGCTTGACATGCGAACGATTACGGACGGTCAGGTGGCCACACTGGCGGCGGCATTCGGGCGGGTGACATCCCACGATCAGCAACCATGAAACCGAGACGAACGACTTCGACGGCTCTCGCGAAGCCCGGCGCGAATCCGAGAGCGTTGCTCGCCGACTTACGGGAGTTGATTCTCGCGACACGGCAGACGGTCGCGCGCGGCGTCAACGCAGCGCTGGTCACGTTGCACTGGCAGATTGGGCGGCGTATTCGGCAGGACATCTTGCGGCAACAACGCGCCGACTATGGCGAGCGGATCATCGGAAAACTGGCGGCGCGGCTGGAATTGGAATTTGGCCGTGGTTTCTCCCGCAGGAACCTGTTTCACATGATCCGCTTCGCGGAAGCCTTTCCGGATTGGAAGATTGTGCAATCGCTGATTGCACAATTGAGTTGGACCCACTTCGTGCATCTCATTCAACTCGACGACCCGCTCCAGCGTGACTTCTACGCCGAGATGTGCCGCATCGAACAATGGACCACGCGCACGCTGGAGAAAAAGATCGGCTCGATGCTGTTCGAGCGGACGGCCGTCTCCAAGAAGCCTGCGAAACTCATCGAAGCCGAAATCAAGAAGCTCCGCGCCGAAGACCGCGTTACGCCCGACCTCGTGTTCCGTGACCCGTACATTTTGGATTTCCTCGGCTTGAAAGACGCCCACAGCGAGAAGGACGTTGAAGCCGCCATCTTGCGCGAGATCGAGGCGTTCATCTTGGAACTGGGCGTCGGCTTCTGCTTCGTCGCGCGGCAGAAGCGGATGCAGATTGACGACCGGGATTACTACCTCGACCTCCTCTTCTACCATCGCCAGCTCCGCCGCCTCGTAGCGATGGACCTGAAGCTCGGCGCCTTCGAAGCCGCGGACAAAGGCCAGATGGAGCTGTATCTGAAGTGGCTCAAGCGGCACGAGCAAGGCCCGGACGAAGCCGAACCGCTCGGCATCATCCTTTGCGCCGGCAAGCGCCAGCAACATGTCGAACTCCTCGAGGTGGAACAGAGCGGCATTCACGTCGCCAGCTATCTGACCAAGCTGCTCCCGAAAAGGGAACTCGAACGGAAGTTGCACCAAGCCTTCTTACTGGCCCGGGCACGGTTTGCACAGATCAAAGAGGGCTGACGTTTCATGGCTGACACACGCAAGAACATCATGCTCGGCACGGCCGGGCACGTGGACCACGGCAAGACGGCCCTCGTCAAGCTGCTCACCGGTTGCGAGACGGACACCCTCGCCGAGGAAAAACAGCGCGGGCTGACCATTGACATCGGTTTCGCGCCCTGCCGGCTCTCGGACAAACGCGTCGTCGGTGTGGTGGACGTGCCGGGCCACGTGGATTTCATCCGCAACATGGTCGCCGGCGCGCACGGCATTGATGTGGTGATCTTCGTGGTCGCCGCTGACGACGGCATCATGCCGCAAACCCACGAGCACCTGCACATCCTCACGCTCATGGGCTTGAAGCACGGCCTGGTCGCGCTGACCAAGGTGGACCTCGTGGACGAAAGCCGCCGCGCGTTCGTCATCCAGGATTTGCGCCGCCTCCTCGCGGGCACGTTCCTCGCCGACGCCCCGATCTGCCCGATCTCGAACATTACCGGCGAAGGTTTCGACGGCTTCTTCGACACGTTGAACGATGTCGTCGCGGCCTGCGAAGGCCGTTCGTGCAATGGCCTGTTCCGTGTCTGGGTGGAGGACGTGTTCACGATTCGCGGTTCGGGCACGGTCGTCACCGGTATTCCCACCAGCGGCGTGGTGCGCGCGGGCAGTTCGGTGAAGCTTCTGCCGCCGGGTCAAGCCGGCCGTGTGCGCAAGATGCAGGTCTATGGAGAGGACGCCACCGAGGGCCGCGCCGGCGAATGCGTGGCGTTGAACGTGCCGGAACTCGATCACGAAACCGTCCGCCGCGGCATGGTGCTGTGCGAGTCGGACGTCGTCGAGCCGGTGACGATGTTCGAGGCGGAGTTGCGCATGCTCGATGCCCTGGCTGCGCCAATCAAAGACGGGACAGAAGTCCACTTGCACGTCGGCACGGCTTCGGTGCTGGCGCGACTGGCGATGCTGGAAGGCCGGCACATGGCGGCGGGCGAGAAGCAAATGATCCAACTGCGTCCGCTCGAGCCGCTCGCGCTCGTTCCGGGCGAGCGCTTCGTCCTGCGCGCAAATGTGTCCGCCGAAGGTCATAGCGAACTGACGACGATCGGCGGCGGACGCGTGCTTGGCACGAGTAACATGCGGCTGCGCCGGCAGAAGGAGTGGACAATTCGCAGCCTCACCGCGCGGCGTGATGCCTTGGACCATCCCGCGCGCTGGGCCGAATTGATGGTCCGAGAAAGCCCCGCCCCGCTCCCGCCAGCCGAACTGCAATGCCGCTGTCTGCTGCGCGCTGAGGAAGCCACGACGTTGTTTGCGGAGCTTCGCTCGTCGGGCCGCATCCTCCAGACGCCTGCCGGCTTCGCGCACCCAGCGGTTATCGAAGAACTGGCGGCAAAGATCCTGAGTGCGGTTCAGGCGTTCCACACGGCGCAGCCGCAGCATGCCGGCATCGCACGCGACGCGCTGTTGGCGATCGTTGGCGGCAATGCGGAGTCCTTCAACCTCGCCATCGAAACGCTGCGCAAGGGGGGAAGGCTCGATTTCAACGGCGCGGTGTTCGCCATGCCGGGCTGGAAGCCGCGCATCTCTGATCCCGAGCAGCAGTTGAGCGAGCAAGTTGCTGCCGCGTTCCAGAAGGCAGGTTGGACGCCGCCGGCGACCGAGGAACTCGCCGCGGCACTGCGCGTTCCGCCTGACCGCATCGCCAAGTTGACGCGACTGCTGCAAGATCGCGGCGTGCTCGTGCGCCTCGACGACCGCGTGGCCATGCACCGCGACGCCATTGAAGCCGGGAAGCAGGTTGCCCTCCGTCTCTTCAAGCAACGCCCAGCCTTCACGACGATGGATTTCCGCGACGCGTTGGGCGTGAGCCGCAAGTTCGCCGTGCCGTTGCTGGATCACCTGGACCGTGTCCGTTTCACCGTCCGCTCTGGCAACAACCGCACGCCGGGTGTGGAGGCGAAGAAGCTGCTGGCATGATTGCGTGCCCGAGGTATTCATCGCGACCGGCGCGCGGCTGTCCCAGCCGCAGCAACGTGACCTCGTCGGGCGCACCGGGTCGCTCTGCAGCTATGCTCCACTTCACATCGCTGCGGCTGGGACAGCCGCGCGCCGACCGAAACCATGAAAATTGACCTCGCCAAACGCCGCCAGGTGATGGAGCGCTCGATGCGCTTGGGCCACTGCATCTGCGAACCGCGCCGGCCGTGCCCGTGCGACGTGTTCCGCAACCAAGGCATTTGCCCGTGCGCGGGTGAGCGGCCCGAGCCGGTGGACGTTTCCCAGATCAAACTCACGTCGCTGGTCAAGAACGCCGGGTGCGCGTCGAAGATCGCGCCCGCCGATTTGGAAGCCGTGCTCAAGCGGTTGCCGCCCGTCAACGATCCTGCTGTCATCTCGGGCTTGGCCGCTGCGGACGACGCCGCGATCTACCGTGTTGCCGACAACCTCTGCCTCGTGCAGACGGTGGACGTCTTCACGCCTTGCGTGGACGATCCGCAGCTCTTTGGTCGCATCTGCGCCGCGAATTGCCTGTCGGACATCTACGCGATGGGTGGCGATCCGCGCACCGCGCTTAGCATCCTGGCGTTTCCGTCGGAGACAATGCACGGCGAGGTGATGTATCGCATGCTGGCGGGCGCGATGGAAACGCTGGCCCAAGCCGGCGTGGCGTTGGTCGGCGGGCACAGCATCAAGGACAACGAGATCAAGCTGGGCTTCGCGATCACGGGCGTCATTGATCCGGCGGTCGCCGAGGCGCTGGACAAGCCACGCGTCGGCGATGTGCTGGTGTTGACCAAACCGCTGGGCACGGGTGTGCTCGCGTTCGCGCAACAAGTTGGGCGCGGTCATGCCAACGGTTTTGCCGCCGCAGCGGAATCCATGGCGACGTTGAACCAGGCCGCCGCCGAGGCCATGCGCGAGGCCGGCACTTCGGCCTGCACGGACATCACGGGCTTCGGCCTGTTCGGACATCTCGTGCGCATGATGCGGCAGCGCCAGCTCACCGCCCGTGTATTTGCAGACGCGCTCCCTGCGTTCGACGGCGTGCTGGAGTTGTTACGAACGGACGTGATTCCCGGCGCGCTGGAGCGGAATCGCGAGTTCGTGGGGACTGACTTGGAAGTGGAGGCGGGCGCAGATGCGGCGCGTATGAACTTGGGTTTCGACGCCCAGACGTCCGGCGGTTTGTTGATCGCAATTGCACCGGAACGGTTGCCGGTACTTCAGCAAAGCCTAATGGCCCGGGGCGTGCGCGGCTTTGTCATCGGACGAATCACCGGTGAATCCAGCGGGCGAATCGTCGTCTCAGCAATGGCGGACGCTATCCCGGCAGGAGCAGCCCAACCACTTCGACGGGCAGATGAAGCACCAGCCACGAGCGCCACTCCGAATCCCGAATCCCACGAACTCGGTTGTTGTGCGGACGTGTTTGGCAGCGCCACCGGCGCCGCCAGCTCGGTGGCGGAATCGCAAAAGGCCTTTGGCGCGTTGATGCGCTCGGTCCAAGCTGCCGGCGCCCTGGACGCGAAGGCCAAGGAGCTGGTTCTTTTCAGTCTGGTCGTGCAGAGCCGCTGCCATCCTTGCTTTGATGCGCACTTCGAAAAGGCGCGGGAGATGGGGATTACGCAAGCGGAGTTGGACGAGGTGGCGTGGTGTGCCATCGCCATGGGCGGCGCGCCGGTCAAAATGTTTTACCAAGAGAGCCTCGCTCGGGCTCAGCATTACAAGCCGACCCGTGCGTGACGGACGCGCGTTCGCATTGTCTGATCTGGCAGAAGCAGAAGTCGGCACTGGTGTCATTCGATGCGAGGGAAATGATGAACTCCAACATCATGATTGGTTTGGTATTGTTATGGACGTGGCATCGTGTTCAGCGATGGGCCGCAGGGTGGGGGTTGCTCGTAGTGGCGTTGGGATCTTCAGCCTGCCGTCGGGAGCCAGCACCGGTGTCCGGTGCGGATGGCGTGTTCAAGCTCCGGGAGGTTTCTGCGCCGCTCAATTTCGATGCCGGGCAGATGGCAGAGTGCAGCGACCAGCCTCATGCAGCGGTGAAGGCCTACCCCGATCTCCGGTCAAGTCGGCCGGTGTATGGCATGGTGCGATTTGGATGGCAACCCACCGAACCGGACTCCGGTTCCGTGTTCCATTTTGCAGTGGATGAGAGTCAGGGTGCGGGACGGGGCTACGACCGCCTCTTCTTTGACCTGGATCAGGACCTCGATTTGCGAAACGACGACGTAATCGTCCGGCGTTCGCCAGCTTCGGTCCCCGCCAAAGTGGGCAAGGCTCGCAGTCGGCAAGAGATCATGTTTGGTCTCTTGAAGGTACCTTTTGACATGGGGGATGCTGGCCGGCGTCCGGTAGAGATACGGCCCTCGCTGGTGGTGTCGGAACGTGACGGCGAAGAACGCAAGGGTATGAGGTTCGTCCGCACGCGCTATTACGAGGGCGACATCCGAATCGGTAGCCAGCCGTTCAAGGCCAGGTTGGGCAATGACTACTTCATCTCGGGTCGTCTCGACGCGCCGGTGGTGGCGTTAGTCCTCAATCGTCCGAATGTGTGGGGGCCGACTTGGGTGGCTGGCGACCGCTTGATGGCGGCGCACAAGATTGGCGGCCAGTTTTACACCTTCGCGGCTTCTCCCACTGGTGATGAATTGACAGTACACCCGTATCGAGGGGACTTGGGCGCATTCGAGCTTGGGCCGGGCGGACGGACGCTTGATCAGTTGACAGTCTCCGGTTCGTTGACGGCCCGGGACCGCGCTGTGCCGGTGGGCGCAGGGACCGACGACTACGAGTGGAAAGGGATTTGGGAGGGCGCACGCCGCTGCGAGGTGCCCGTGGGCGACTACTTACCCAGTCATCTCTCGATCCGGTTCGGCCGCCTACGGATTGCGGTGTCGCAGAACTACCATTCCGACGGCAAGGCGCGCGACCGCGCCGGGCGTCCATTGGTTTATGGCTTCCAGATTCAGAAGGACAAGCCCTTCGTGCTGGATTTTGCGGACAAGCCGGAGGTGCTGTTTGCGTCTCCCGTGAAGGATCAGCGGCTGAAGCTGGGCGATGAGCTTGGAGTGAAGGCGGTTCTGGTGGATACGAAGCTCGACATCATGATCCACAACCTGGATGACACCACGCGCAAGCAAACCAAGGACGCCCACGGCAAAGCGCTGGGCTACGAACGGAATCTGTCGCTTGATCCGACCGTGCTGATCACCCGGGCGAACGGTGAGAGGATGGCCGAGGGCGTGATGCCCTTTGGGTGAGACGGCACGTGCGGGTACTCATGGCGAGTACCGAATGACCTCAAGTTGAACGGCAAGGAAGAGACTTTCACCGTCCAGGTGCTCTACGACACATTGGAACTGTACGGGAAAGTGAGCGCCAGCCGGTCTGTCACCGTTTTTCGGGAGTAGAGTGGAGGTTTGAATCGCGAGGTGCCTGCAGGAACTGCCTGGGAGGCGGGCAGACTGTGCGTTCCGGCGCTTTGTGGCCACTTCATGCCACATGACGGTCGGCTGCGGAAGCTGGTAATGTGGCGCTGTGTTCCGAGGTGTGAACGGCCACCAGATGCAGCCGGACCCGACTCGAGCGCCGGAAGCGGCAAGCAGGCTGAGAGGTGGTGTCCAACCCGCCGTGAACACGGTACGGCCTGTGCCTGCGCACGCGTTTCTCGCGGCCGAATTGCGGCCACCAGTCCAAGCCAAACTGACAATGAGCTCAACAGACCATGACCAAGGCGGGGAGAGTGCCCGCCGCGTAACCAATGCCCATGGGGGGAATCGCCGGGGCGCTTTCACTCTGATCGAATTGCTGGTGGTCATTGCCATCATCGCTATTCTGGCGGGGATGCTCCTGCCCGCGTTGGCGAAGGCGAAGGCCAAAGGCAAGCAGGTTGCCTGTCTGAACAACATGCGCCAGATCGGCATCGCCACGGTCATGTATCTTCAAGAGCACCAGAAGTACCCTGGCTGCCTGTGGCTGAACTCGGGTTTTTACTACGTCTGGCCGGTGCGCTTGTTCAGCCAGTTGGGCACCAACCGCGCCGTGTTCTACTGTCCGGCCGCCAACCCTAACAGCGCTTGGGACACGAACCTGAATAAGAGTCTCGGGGCGACGACGCCGAGCGGCACGCGCGACATCTACGGTATCAGTTCCAGCACTCGCTTCTCCTACGGTTACAATGATTGGGGGCTGAAGAATCCAGGCTCGCCGCAGCTCGGATTGGGCGGCGATGTGAACGTCGTAGGGGAGGTCAAAGAGAGCGCAGTGATCAAACCGACAGAGATGATCATGTTGGGCGACAGCAAGCCGGATGGTAGTTTTGACGGGAACGTTGATCCCAAGGAGTCAGATCAATGGCCTTCCAACCGACATAACCGGCGGACCGTTCTGATGTTCTGCGATGGGCACGGCGAGGCGGCCAAACGTGCGGATGTGATCAATCCCAGGAACAACCTCTGGCGTGCCCGCTGGAACAGCGACAACAATCCGCACATCGAGTTCGGCTTCTGGACGGTGGACCCCGCAATCGAATCCAGAATTGATCCGTAATGGCCTGGGCTTTGTGGCGGCGGCCTCACGGGCATGAGTGCAGCGGGAGGGGCGATTTCTGGACCACGATCGGGGTGGCCAGAAACGGGTTTGCCGCTTTCTTCCTTATCGCGGCTGGTGCGGTCGCCCAAGCCGCATTGGTGGACGTTTGGCGGGCAGCTGACTTGAGCGTTCTGGATGACCGGGATTCGGTGGGCGCTTGGACCAGCCGGAGCAACCGCATCGCCACTGCGCCGGTAGGGGACGAACCTCTCTTTAAAAAAAACTCCACGCCGACCGGAGAACCCGCCGTCCATTTCGATTTCAACCGGATGACCATCGCCAGCAGTCCGGTGGCGGGAATGAACTCAATTTCCATGGCGGTGGTCTTCAAGGTGGATCAACCGGGCGTGGACGAGGGCAGCGGATGGTCTACCAAGAGCGGCATCGTGGACGCCAACCAAAGTGGCGTGGCGAACGACTGGGGCTTCGTGGTGCGCGACACCAGTTTTGTTTGCTTTGGCACCGGCACGCTCGGCGGCTCGGATCAAACGGTGTATCTCGACGACTTGTCGGAGCCTAGATACCCCTCGGTCGTGGATGGCCGGTATCACGTGGTCGTTTGCACATGGGGCGGCGGCAGCCAGGCGATGTACTTGGATAATCTGCCGGTCAAAACGGGCAGCGGCTCGACCGCATCGCGTGGCAACGTCGGGATGTCATTCGGTGGTCTAAATACAGGGGAGGCCACGCGCCAGTTCGTCGGCGACCTGGCCGAGGTGCAGTTCTACAACACGGCGCTTACGGGTGCGGAGGCGACGAATCTGGTCACGCAACTTTCGGCTTACTACCTCACCCTGCCAACACCGAAGATCCTGTCTTTTGCGGCGAGCACGAATTGGGTCTTGCAGGGTGCACCGGTGACGTTGTCGTGGGCCGTCTCCAACGCAACGCTAGTCACGCTAGACAACGGGTTGGGCGCACAATCCGCCACCGGAAGTTTGCAGGTGATGCCAGTCGTTTCGGCGACGTACACGCTGACGGCAAGCAACCTCGCGGGTGTGCGGACCGCCCAGACAACGGTCACGGTGGACCCCGGCGTTCCAGTGGCTGAGGGCCAGTCGGTGTCGGTCACAAAGAACTCCGCCAAGGCCATCACTTTGACGGGGCGCGATCCGCAGGGCGCGCCGCTGACATTCGCCATCGCACAATTCCCGGCCCATGGCGCGTTGACCGGCACGCCTCCAAGCGTCAGTTATGCCCCGTTCGCAGACTATGTCGGGGCGGATTACTTCACGTTCACGGTGAACGACGGCACGTACGACTCGTCGCCGGCGACAGTTGAGTTGTTCGTGGACGATGTGGCACGGCCACCGCACGGCATCTTCCTGAACACAACCACCGTTGATTCCACCGCTGCTGCGGGAGACTTCCTCGCGGCGCTCCGTGCGGTGGACACCAATCGGCTCGACATACACACCTTTGCGCTGGTTGGTGGGCCCGGTTCGACGAACAACGGTATGTTCAGCATTAGCGGCAGCCGCTTGCTGGCCGGCCCCGGCTTTCCCACTTACGCGGACACCAACCTCTGGATTCGCGTGCGTGCAACGGATTCGACGGGGCTTTCTTTGGAGCGCGCCTTTCGCATCAAGGCCGAGCCCACGGAGCGGACCGTTGTGATCAACGAAATCCACTACAACCCGGCGGAGAACACAATTCGCGAAGAGTTTATCGAAGTGTTCAACCCGAGCAGCGCACCGGTGAACCTGTCGTTGTGGCGGCTGCGCGGCGGGGTGGATTGTGTGTTCACCAATGGCGTCAGCATACCTGCGGGCGGCTTCGTGGTCGTGGCGTCTGATCCGGCCACGCTGAAGGCTCGCTATGGCGTGACGGCGTTCGGCCCGTGGGCGGGCAATCTCAGTAGCGATGGCGAGCGCGTGACCTTGCGGGATCCCGCGGACAACGTCGTGGACGAGGTGGATTATGCCTCGGAATTTTCGTGGCCGATCGCGGCGAATGGAGGCGGGCCTTCGATGGAGTTGATCAACCCGGCGCTCGACAACGATCTGGGCAGTTCGTGGGCCAGCTCGCTCGACCCGGCAACCCCTTCGCCGGGGGCAACGAACCGCGTCTTTGCCGCGAGCGTTGCACCGAACATCCGGCAGGTGAGCCATTCACCGAAGCTACCCACCTCGACCAACCAAGTGACAGTGACGGCAAAGGTGACTGACCCGCAGGGCGTCGCGTTGGTGATCTTGGATTATCAGGTCGTCGCTCCGGGCAGTTTCATTCCTTCCTACATCCCGCTGACTGTGGCCGAGCTGAACGCGAATCCCGCCGCCCTACCTCCAGCCAATCCCGCCTTCGAAGCCTCCACGAACTGGGCGTCAGCAGAGATGCACGACGATGGCTTGAACGGGGACGCGGAAGCGGGTGACGACATTTACTCCGTGGTCCTGCCGGTGCGGTCAAATCGCTCCCTGGTCCGCTATCGCATCACTTGCACGGACACGTTGGGCGCGCGCCGGCGCGCGCCGTTTGCGGACGATCCCTCCCTGAATTTCGCATACTTCGTTTACGACGGTCTGCCGGCCTATGGCGGTGTGGCGGCGACAAATCTGGCAACGTTGCCGGTGTATTTCTTCGTCACGCGGAGCGCCGACTTGGACGCCTGCACCGCCTACACCAGCGACCAGATTCCGCAGGAAGTCAACGGACTGGCCAACGAAGCCCGGTTTGTTTTCAACTGGCCCGGCGCATTCATCTATGACGGCGAGGTCTACGATCACGTCCGGTACCGGCTGCGGGGAGCGAACGGTCGTTATCAACCGGGCAAGCGCAGCTTCCGCTTTCGGTTCAACGAAGGCCGGTTCTTTGCTGCGAAGGATGAGTTTGGCCAACCTTACGCTCGTAAGTGGTCGTCGCTGAACACCGCCAAGGGCCAGAGCAATCGTGAGACGTTGACGTTTTCACTCAACGAATACCTGAACTACCTTCTGCTCAACAAAGTGGGCGTGCCGTCGCCGTGTTCGCACTACTTCCATTGGCGGATCGTTCGGGGACCGCTGGAAGCGCCGAGTGCCTACGGCGGCGATTTCTACGGTTTCTCCTGGGCGCAGGAGGAATACGACGCGGCGTTTCTTGAATCGCACAACCTGCCCAAGGGCAATCTCTACAAGCTCATCAACGCCCGGCGGGCGTCTGATGCCTATCAGGACATGGTCCAGCAGCAGCGCTATCAGGGACCGTTCGCAGTAACCAACGGCGGCGACGCGGTGCGGATTGAAAACGTGCTGCTTAGCCCCAACACGTCGCAAACTGACGCGTGGTTGCACGCCAACGTGAACTACACCAACTGGTACGCCTACCACGCCATCCAGGAGGCCGTGCGCAATTACGACATGTGGCCCAGCGCGAACAAGAATGCCGCGTGGTATTTCGACACGAATTACACCTCGGCCAACGGCTTCAACGGGCGGTTCTGGACGTTGCCGTGGGACTGGACCGACTCTTGGGGGCCGACGTGGAACGCGGGACAGGACCTCGCGTGGAACGGCATGTGGGGCTCGACGGCAGCCATCCACACGAACATGCAGCGTGACTACCGCAACACGATGCGCGAGATGCGCGACCTGCTCTTTCAACCGGACCAGGTCAAACCGCTGATTGACGCCGTAGCCGCGCGGCTCGCACCGATTGCCCCCGCGGATTTGGCGCGATGGTCGAACGCCACGCCATCCGGGGCATCGTATTCCAGCCTCGGCACGCCGGGGCCGGGCTTGACGCAGGGGTTGGCCGGTTACGTGAACGATCTCAAGGCCTTCATGTTCGCTGGCGGTACGCGTGCTTGGTGGGTGGATCGGCAGACCATCGGTGCCGGCGGTTGGATCACGCGGTTGGACTCCGTGGCGGCGGATGCAGCCATTCCCAGTCAGCCAACGATTTATTACGTCGGCCAGACGAACTACCCGATGAACTCGCTGACGTTCGAGTGTCTGCCATTCGCCGATCCGCAAGGCGCGAGCACGTTCGCCGGGATGCAATGGCGGCTGGCGGAAGTGCAGAACACGAACGTCGCTGCCGCTGACCGGCGTGTCATCCCGCCGCTGGAATGGGATGCCGTCTGGACTTCCGGGGTACTCACCACCTGGAGCAACCGCACCACCATCCCGGGCATCTATACCGAAACGAACAAGGTCTATCGCGCTCGCGTGCGGCATCTGGACAACACCGGTCGCTGGAGCAAATGGTCTGCGCCGGTGCAGTTTAGTGTGACGGCCGCTGACACCACCGCGTTGCTGCGCGAGGGGCTGCGGTTCTCGGAGATCATGTATAACCCGCCGACGTATGGCGTATATAGCGGTGATGATTTGGAGTTCCTCGAGCTCAAGAACATTGGCAGCACGGCGTTGGACCTGAGCGGCTTGGTTTTCAGCGGCATCACCTTCACGTTCACCAACGGGACGACGCTGGCGGCGGGCCAGACCTTCTTGCTGGCCCGCAATGTCAGTGCGTTGCAGACGAAGTATCCCGGACTGGCCGTTCATGGCATTTACACGGGCAAGCTCGACAACTCGGGCGAAGCCATCCGGCTGCAGACGCCCACGGGCGTCACCATTCTCGAAGTCAGCTACGACGATTCGCTGCCTTGGCCCGTGACGGCGGATGGCTTGGGCTGGTCGCTGGTGCTTGATGACGTCGTATCCGGGACCTATCGCATGAGCGCCGCGGCGGGCGGATCGCCGGGTAAGGATGAGGTCGCCAGCGCGGTTCCGGGAGTTCTCATCAACGAGTTGCTCACGCACACGGATCCGCCGCAAGTGGACTCCATCGAGTTGTCCAATCCGACCGCCAATGCCGCAGATATTGGGGGCTGGTTCCTCACTGATGACGTAGCCGTGCCAATGAAATTCCGTATCCCGACCGGGACGACGATTCCCGCCGGCGGCTACCGCGTGTTCGAGCAAACGGACTTTGACGCTGGAGCCACGGCTTTCGCCCTAAGCAGTCTGGGTGACGAAGCGTATCTCTTCTCAGGCGACGCGACCACCAACCTGACCGGATACGCGCATGGCGCTACCTTCGGTGCCTCCGAAAACGGAGTCAGCTTCGGTCGCTACGTGAACAGCCTCGGCGACGAAGATTTCGTCGCGCTGTCGGCGCTGACGCTGGGCACGAACAACGCGCGCCCGCTGGTAGGCCCGGTGGTGATTTCCGAAATCATGTTCCAGCCGCTGCCGAACGGCACGAACGAGAATTACGCCGCCGAGTTCATCGAGTTGCAGAATGTGATGGCCACGAACGTTCCGCTCTACGCGCTGGATTTCCCGACGAACACCTGGCGGCTGGGCAACGCGGTGGATTTCTATTTCCCAACAAACGTTGTGGTGCCGCCTGACGGGCGATTGCTGGTGGTCAGTTTCGATCCAGCTACGAATGCGAGCGCGCTAGTGACTTTCCGTTCCACCTATGGCATTGGAACGAACGTGCCGATCTACGGGCCGTGGTCGGGGCGACTGGACAACGCCGGCGAGAGCATCGAACTCAAGTTCCCGGATCAACCGGAAGTGGACGGCTCCGTGCCCTACGTCATGGTGGAGAAGGTCGCCTATAAACCGACGTCGCCGTGGCCAACGGGCGCCACCGGCACGGGACAATCGCTCCAGCGCGCCGTCTTGCTCGCCTACGCCAACGATCCAATCAACTGGTTCGCAACCACAGCGACGCCCGGCACGCTCTCGGCACAAACCTCGGCGGACATGGACGGCGACGGCGTCCCCGACACTTTGGAAATGCTCCACGGCAGCGATCCCTTCGTGGCCGATGCGGACGCGGATTTGGACGGCGACGGTTTCGATGGCTTGGCGGAATGGCTGGCGGGAACGGATCCGCTGGACGCGAACAGCTACTTGAAGTTCGGCGATGTTGTTCTGGGAGCAGGCTCGGTCACGCTCCAGTTCACCGCCGTGTCGAACCGCACTTACACAATTCTCTCCGCGCCGACGCCGGACGCGGAGATCTGGTTCAAGGCCGCCGATGTATCCGCGGCGGCGACCAATCGAATCGTCACGCTGGATCAATCAACAACGGACAGCGCTTTCTATCGCATTGTCACCCCGGTCCAACCTTGAACTGACATTGAACCCCTCTATGAAAAGACAAACAAACCTCCTACGTCTTCCTTTGGCGCTCCTCGTCCTCGGGGCGGCGCTGCATGTGCAGGCCGTCGTGCCGCGCGCCGAACATCCGCGCCCGGATGCTTTCCGCGAAAACTGGACCACGCTCAACGGCGAGTGGCAATTCGAGATGGATGAGCAGGGCGACGGCGAGGCGCGGGGGTTGGTTTCCGGAAAAGACCTGGCCCAAAAAATCGTCGTGCCGTTCTGCCCGGAGAGCAAGTTGTCCGGGATCGGCCACTATGATTTCATGAAGCACACGTGGTATCGGCGACTGTTCGACGTGCCGGCGAGCATGAAAAGCAAACGCGTGCGCCTGCAATTCGGCGCCGTGGATTACCAGGCGTGGGTTTGGGTCAACGGCCAACTCGCCGGATCGCATGTCGGCGGGAGCGTCGGCTTTAGCTTCGACATCACGAAGTTTCTGCGTGACGGCCGCAACGAACTCGTTGTCCGCGTTTTCGACGACACTGCCAGCGGGAAACAGCCCACCGGCAAGCAGACCCACAGCGTGAGTGAAGGTTGCGTCTATACGCGCACCACGGGCATCTGGCAACCCGTCTGGCTCGAAGCCGTCGGCCCGTCGTTTGTCGAGGGCTTTTCCATCGTGCCGGATCCCGACCGTTCACGCGTCCTGATTGAGGCGACCGTCAACGGCGAAGGCCAGGATTTGCAGCTCACCGCGGAGGCATTCGCCAACGGCAAGTCTGTGGGCAAGGATTCCTGTGCCGCTTCGTGGCGGGACAACCGGCTCGTGGTGGACCTCAAAAAGAAACAGCTCTGGGAGCCCGGCAAGCCGTTTCTCTACGACTTGAAGTTCAAGCTGACCCGTAAGGGCAAAACCGTGGACGAGGTCACGAGCTACTTCGGGCTGCGCAAGGTTTCCATCGCCGGCCGCGCCATCCTCATCAACGACCAGCGCGTGTTCCAGCGCCTGATTCTGGATCAAGGTTTCTATCCGGATGGCATCTGGACCGCGCCCACGGACGATGAGTTGCGCAAAGACATCGAGCGTTCGATGGCCGCTGGCTACAACGGCGCGCGCCTGCACCAAAAGGTCTTCGAGCCACGCTTCCTCTATTGGGCCGACAAGCTGGGCTACCTCGTCTGGGGCGAATTCCCGAATTGGGGATTCAACTATCGGGCGACGAACTACGCCAACTACATCAATGAGTGGACCGAGATTCTCCTTCGCGACCGGAACCATCCGGCGATCGTGGGTTGGTGTCCGTTCAACGAAACGCCGGGCGAGGCGTGCGAAATTCAGAACATCATCTGGAACGAAACCAAGGCCATTGACCCGACGCGACCCGTGTTGGAAACCAGCGGTTGGTCGCACGGCATCCAGCACGCCGAGGTGCGCGACGACCATGACTACAACCAAACTCCCGCCAGCTTCAAGCAGCGGTGGATGGAATTCTTCGCCAACACGCCCCGCCTCGGAATGCCCGCGCGCTATGGCAGCGGCTCCGCCGGCAACCGCGACCTGGGGGTTCCCTTCATGGTGAGCGAATTTGGCGGCACGGGCTGGGGCGATGACAAAGGCGGTTGGGGGTATGGCAATGGTCCAAAGAACCTCGAAGAGTTCTACACCCGCTACGAAGGTCTGGTCAGCGCGCTGCTCGACAACCCGGACATGTTTGGCTTCTGCTACACGCAGTTGACCGATGTGGAGCAGGAACACAACGGGCTTTACTACTACGACCGCCGGCCCAAGTTCGATCTGAAGCGTCTCCACACCGCCACGTCGCGCAAGGCGGCCTATGAAACCACGGGTCCGACCACGCCCCAGCCGAAACCGACCAAGCAACCTGACTGGAAGGTGCTCGTCGGCGCCGCGCCCGATGGCAATCTGTGCGCTCCCTACCGCTTCACGACGACGAAGCCCGCGGATGCGTGGAGCACGGAATCCTTTGACGACACTGCCTGGTCCACCGGGCGCGCGCCGTTCGGCCACGATCTTCCGAACGTACGCGCGGACTGGAACACCAGCGACATCTGGATGCGCCGGACCTTTGATTGGGCCGGCGGTAATTTGAAGAGCGCCGCCCTGGTCATCTTCCACGACGAAGACAGCGAGGTGTTCGTGAATGGCAAGCGGGTTTGGGGCGGCCAGGGTTTCCTCACCCACTACGACATTTACGACATTACGTCCGCGCTCAAGCAGGCGCTTAAGCCCGGGAAGAACACGCTGGCAGTCCACACGCATCAGACCGGCGGCGGGCAGTTCATTGACCTGGCGTTGCTGGAAGAGCGGTGAGTTGTCCCTGAAGACGTCCAACCGCGCTAGGTGGGGCACGCACTCCGCGCACGTCACGGCTCGCAAAGATTGCGAGCCCTACCTATCCGGAAATGGATCCTGACAACCGTTACTGTCCGCCGAGGCGCAAGCGGCGGACGACCCTGTAGGATCCTCCAGCTTTACCGACGCGCCCGCGCCTTCAGAAGCCGCGCGGTGAGCCCCAGAATACCAAACCCTGCCAACGCCAAGTTGACGGGTTCTGGGACGACAACGTCTCCCAGAGTGACGCTGTAGTCCTCGACCTCGCCACCTTCGACAAGCCCTGTGTAGGAAAGGGGACCCGCGTTCGGCGCCAAGCGGAACCGGGCCCACGTGTCGCCTGATGCTGCGGCGCCAGCGGGCACCGAGAAATAAATGGTGTTCACCCCGGCATTTACCAAATGGTCGGTAAGGATCTTCTCGCCGGTCTCGCTCCAGACGCCGTTCCCGTCGAAATCGATCCACGCATTGAGGAAGCCGGCTCCGCCAGCGACGGTCACGTTCACCTGGGCGAGCTGCCCCGCGAAGAGGGCCGTCACGAACACCACCCCATCGTTATCTGTAGAGTTTCCGCCGGGCTGCCCATCTGCCTCAGCGTCAACTCGCGAACCCAAGTAGAGGCCGGTGATGGTATGGCGGGCGCCATCGTCAGCCAACAGGGTGGGATAGGGAGAGGGGGCGTCGCCGTAATCAACCGCCGCAATTGCTGAAGGCGCGCTGCCCACTGCCAGAAACCCAGCCGAGATAAACCCTAACGTTTGTACCACAATTCCCATTGCGTATTATCCCCATCTCCCCCCGACCGGCGCCAAGCATAAACACTCTCAATCAGCGGCGGTTGCTGCGAAGCGGTTCGGGAAGATCGGTGGCGTGGCGGAAGACGATGTCTCGTTTCCTCAAGGCGCGCTGCCGATCTGGCATTTGATTCATCTGGCCGGGAGTCCAGTCGTTCCGCCCGCTTACAATCGTCTCGCCCATGCACAGAAGATTTGACCGCGCCGCGTGTCGCCTTCACCATCTGCCGCACGAGAGCGCACAATGAACTCAGAACAACTCTACCAGGAACGACTCAACCGCTACCTCACGGCCCTGCGTAACGAAAAGCCCGACAAGATTCCCATCCGGCCGTTCGTCGCGGAGTTCACCGCCAAATACGCCGGCATGACCTGCCAGCAGGTGTGCCACGACTACAACTTTGCCTTCGAGGCGGCGGTGAAGTGCGCGAAGGAATTCGATTGGGACGCGGTGGTCGCCAACATGGTCTATGTCTGGACCGGTCTGGCCCAGGCGGCGGGGCTGCGCTATTACGGCATCCCCGGCATCGGCATCCCGCATACGGTCGGCTTCAACTACATTGAACCGCCGGAGGAGCAGGCCTTCATGCGCGAAGACGAGTATGACGCACTGATTGATGACCCCACGGGCTTTCTCTACAACGTCTGGCTGCCGCGCGTCTCGACCGAGGTCGCGCGCATCGGCCAGCCGGCGACCTACCGGAACAACCTCGCGCTGGTGAAGAGCAGCATGGCCATGCTGACGTATTTCTACGCCTTCGGACCGCAGGTCGCGCGTCTGCGCCACGAATGCGCCATGCCGTCCGCCATTGCTGGCATCTTCAAAGCGCCGTTTGACATCATCGGCGACAAGTTGCGCGGGTTCGTGGGCCTGACGATGGACATGCATACTCAGCCAGACAAGGTGCTCAAGGCTTGCGAAGCCCTCGCACCGCATCTCACGCATGTCGGTCTCACCAGCGCGGACGCGTCGAAGCAAGTGCCCATCGGCTTCTGGATGCATCGCGGGTGCGTGCCGTTCATCACGCCCAAGCAGTTCGCGTCGCACTATTGGCCCACCCTCAAACCGTGCATCGAGGAGTTCTGGAAACATGGCCACCAGACCATGTTCTACGCCGAGGGCAAGTGGGACTTCCATTTGGACGATTTCGCCACGCTGCCGGAGCGGAGCATTCTGTATCACGTGGACCAGGGCGACATTTTCCTCGCGCACCAGAAGCTCCATCACAAGTTCGCGCTCAGCGGCGGCATCCCGAACGTCCTGCTCAGCTACGGCAAGCCCGATGAAGTCCGCGCCCACTGCAAGAAGGTCATTGACGGCGTGGCGAAGGACGGCGGCTACATCATGGACGCCGGCGCGATCATGCAGGACGACACCAGCATCGAAAACCTGCGGGCGCTGACGGATTTCACGCGCGAATACGGCGTCTATTCCGGAAGCGCAGCCCCGGCCACGCTTAATCCCTCCCGGCCGTGCGATGGTGCGGATGTGTCGAAACTCACCGGCCTGGCAGGCCGGCCCGCGCCGCGCGTGAAGCCGGGCATCTGTTTCCCGTGGGAACAGAAAGCGCAAGAGTTGCCCGAGATCACCGGCGACCAGGACCTCGTCCGCAAGGTTTGGGAGAACGTGGACGCGTTGGGCAACATGTATATCTGGCAACTGCTGCTGAGTTTCTGACCGCGCGGTGCCTGCGCTGCTGGAGCTCCGAGTCTGTCGGGCTTCAGGGCGTACGCTTCTGAATGGCCAGACGGTGGATGTGACTGGACAATGGCTTCGCGGATTCCAAACGAGGCGTCCTTGCTCTGGCCGAAGGCGTTCATCTGCGGTTGTGCAGCGGCTCCGGTGACATGCTGCAGCCAGTATTGTCATTTGGCCGGAGAGCGTTGGCACGCGGCCTCGCCAAACGTTTTTTCGAGCTTGCGCTTTGACCCGAAGCAAGGCAGGAGTTGCGCTGTGCCAGACGTATATCACGGACTCGGGCTCGACCTGCACCGGCCGCCGGGGAATCTGGTGGCGCTGCACAATTCCAATTCGCCGCGAGGTTTTGGAGTGCGCCAGCTCTCTGGCGCTTTCGGGCTTGAGCAAACGCCAAAGCGGCGGAAGGCCGCCGCAGTCCAAGACGCTACCGCGTTCAAGCCGGAACGGGTAGAAGCCGTGCCTACGCCGGCGGAAGCCAAACCAGCGGAGGAAGCGCACTGAATCATCTGTCAGGCGGCGTATGCAACCCGAAGAGTTCATGCGGGAGTATTTCCACGAGCGAACCGAGCGAATTCGATGCGAGATGGTCCGACGTAACCCATTTCGTCAGAAGTTTTACACGAGCGATTGTTACTTCGACAGCCAGCAAGGAGCGGTGGAGCAGAGCGAGGCGGAACAGATTCTGGGAGTCTCAAATTCCGACGATGGCGAAGTTCTGGTGGTTACAAGCGGGCTTGGCACTGGCGAACGCCGATGGCGCGTGCGCTATCATTTGCGGCCTACCGGTGACCGATGGTTGATACGTGCGGGTGAGTTGGAGTGCGGGATTTGTCGCGGAACAGGAAAGAAGAAGGATGGCAAGGCTGTGTGCCCACTCTGCAACGGGAGAGGTTGGATGTGGCCGAAAGACTCCGACTAACCTTGGTTTGACCTATGGCTGAAGTCTATCACGCGCTCGGGCTGCACATGCACCAGCCGCCGGGGAATCTGGTGGCGCTGCACAATTCCGGCGAACGCTGGGAGGCCAGGCAGATTCTCTGGTGCTACGACCGCGTCACGCGGATGCTCGATCAGCATTGGGACGTGGCGCGGCTGCATATGAGCTTCTCTGGCACGTTGCTCAAGCAGCTCGAAGACCCCGGCGTGCGCGAAACCTTCGCCGACACGGTGGACATCGCGGATTTCATGCACCGCTATCGCTGCTCGAACATCGAGTTCGTCGGCAGCGGGCTTTATCACCCGGTCTATCCGCTGATCCCGCCCGGCGATTGGGATGCGCAGACGGAATGGTGGCAGGGGCTGGGCCGGCATCTGCTCGGGCGCGAGAGCTTCGCCGGTTTCTGGCCGCCGGAAATGGGCTTCTGCATGGAGATGATCCCCATGCTTGCGCGCCACGGATACCGCTACGTGCTGGTGGATTCGATGTACCTCAAGCCCAAGCGCGAGATGCGCTGGGAGGAAACGCGTTACCGGCCTTACCTGGCGCGCTACGGCGGCGCGGAAATCGTCGTCGTGCCGCGCGACCGCGAGTTGTCCAACGCGCAGCTCTCGGGCCTCGACCCCGGCTGGTTTCAACACGAAGTCCTGGAACGCACGAAATGGTGCGACTTCCCGGCCCTCGTCACGACCTGGACCGACGGCGAGAACGGGGGCTGGTTCCGCACCGCGCAGGTCGAGGGCGGCTTCTGGGGCTTCTTTTATCGCCCGATCTTGGATCGCTTCCGCGCCGGCACGCTGGGCTTCACGCCCATACACATCAGCGAGTACCTCCGCCGCTTCCCGCCGACGGAAGAGGTCGAGGTGCATCGCGGCGCCTGGAACACGGAACATCATTGGGGCGGCGACTTCACGCAATGGACGGGATCGCTCCTGCAAAGACGCGGCTTCGAGGAAATGGCGCGGGCAAGCGAATACTACCGGCGGGTGAAGCGCGCTTTCGATGAGCGTGGCGCTGCGGCAGGCGATCCCGAGGAAGTGCGCCAGTTGATCATCCGAGCCTACGATCATTTGCTGACGGCTGAAACGAGCTGCAACTTCTACTGGGGCAGCCGATGGGTGCATCGCTCGTTCGACGACTTGGAGCAGGTGTATCATCTGCTCGACGTGGCGATGAGCAAGCTGCCCAAGCCGTAAACCCGAAATCCGAATGCCGAAAGCCGAGAGCAGTCCGAAGGCGGAAGACCGAAATCACAATCGGACTGCGAAGCCAAGAGGCAGGAACATTGATGGCAAGAA
>CAZWJC010000058.1:0-28731 GCA_964634255.1 uncultured Verrucomicrobiota bacterium
GCGGCGATGTCCTCCAAATCCTGCCGGCTCATGATCGCGCCGGTGGGATTGTTCGGGAAGTTCAGCATCAAGACTTTCGTCTTGGGCGTGACCTTCGCCTCCAACATGGCGCGCGTGAGCCGGAAACCGTTCTCCGCCTTGGTCTCGACCGCCAGCGGCACGCCGTGAGCAAAGACGATCGTGGCGCGATACGACACGTAGCACGGCTCGTGGAACAGGACTTCGTCGCCCGGATTGATCAGCGCCCGCAACGCGATGTCCAGCGCCTCGCTCACGCCGACCGTAACGAGGATCTCGTTCTCGGGATTGTATTCCGCGCCGAACCCTTTGCGGACGTATTTGCTCAACGCCTTGCGCAGTTCGAGATAGCCAAGGTTGCTGGTGTAATGCGTCGCGCCGCGTTCGAGCGAGAACACGGTGGATTCGCGCACGTGCCAGGGCGTGTCGAAGTCGGGCTCGCCAATGCCCAGACTGATCACGTCCTTCATCGTGCTGACGATGTCGAAGAAATCGCGGATGCCCGAGCGCGGGATGTCCCGCACCTGGTGCGCGAGCCGGTTACGGAGCGACACTGGACTGTTGTCTTGCATTTTTTTCCGAAAAGTGGTGCGAACGGTAGTTGGCCGGCTTGTGCGCGTCGAGCAGGAATGGAGAGCACAAGCTCCGCAGGGCTTTGCGGGTTTGCGTCAGAGTTCTGGTTCACCTCGCGCGCCGTGCCAGTATCGCAAGATGTCCACGCAGTGGTCCTCCAACCTCGGGCGATAGTAAATGACGTAAGGACGCGAGATCAGTCTGCGCACACCGGGGCGTTTGGGATAGGGCGAGCCGAGCAAGGGGAAATCCGCCAGGATCGCCACCCGGTCAACCAGCGCATTGCCCACGCGCACGGCAGCCTCGGGGTTGTCCGCGGCGATGAAGCGGACGGCGGACTCCAAATCCGCGATGGCTTGCGGTGAGAAGATTACCTTGCAGCCCATGAGCCAACCAGCCTGCGCACTTCGTCCATGGAAACGCCCTTGCCTGTGTCAATGTCGCGCATCGCGTCATCCAGGGAACGTAACAACCGTGCTTCCTCCTGAGCCGTCATCTCGGGCTCAGCTTGGGAGTTGAGCCAGACCTGCAAGGCTTTTCGCTCGCCGCTGGGGAGCTGGGAAACGGCATCTTGGATTTCAACCAACGTGCTCATGACAGTCAAAAGCTAGTGCGCCGGTTCAACTTGGGCAAAGCGCATTTTGGAGCCGTCTACGGAGCGACACTGAGCCGTTCATCTTTTTGCTCCGCATGCATCAACACGCCGAGACGCTTGTAAGTCTTGAGCATGAAATGGGTGGAAGTGGAAATGACGCCCTCCAGCGGCGAAAGCCGTTCGCTGACGAACGACGCGACTTGGTGGAGGTTGCGCCCTTCGACGAACAGCAGCAAATCGAACGTGCCGCTCATCAGGTAAGCAGAACGCACTTCGGGAAACCGGCTGATCCGCTCGGCGATGGTATTGAACCCGCCCTCGCGCTGCGGCGTGACCTTGACCTCGATGACCGCCGTGACCTTGTCGAGATCAAGCTGGTCTTCGTTGAGCAACGCCTGATAGCCACGGATGACGCCGGCCTTCTCGTACGCGGCGATGCGCGCGTCCACGTCGGCGACCGTCGTGTTCAACATCTTCGCAATGGCCTCGTGCGATTCGAGCGCGTTGCCTTCCAGGATTTTCAGCAGTTCGTCCATAACTCGTTTCTGGCGTTGCGCTGCAAACGCTAAACGATGGACGCCTTGGGAAACAAGCCCTATCCCGTTGAAAGCTGACGAAGATCGCCCGTCAGGCCTGGTTCCGTTCCGCGTAGTAGCGGTAGCGGTTGACGCGATAGACCCAGGCGAGAATCTCGGCCACGGCGGCGTAGAGTTGCGCGGGGATTTCGCCGCCGACACGACCATGTTTGAAGAGCATGCGTGCCAGGGGCTTGTTCTCCATGATCGGCACCTGGTGCTGCTGGGCGATCTCGCGGATGCGCTGCGCATTCAACCGGATTCCCTTCGCCACGATTTGCGGGGCGCGCATGGTCTTGCGGTCATAGCGTAGCGCGATGGCGATGTGGGTGGGGTTGGTGACCACCACATCGGCTTTGGGCACGTCGGCCAGCTCACGAGCTTTGCGGTTGGAGCGTTTGCGACGGCGTTGGGCGGCCTTGACCTGAGGATTACCTTCGGAGCTTTTCAATTCCTCCTTCAGCTCCTCCTTCGTCATCATCATGTCCTGCTTCGTGCGCCACCATTGGTAGCCATAGTCGGCGGCGGCCACGACAAGCAACGCCAGGCCCACGCGTAGGAAGATGGTCAGGCTCGCGCCCGCCAGGAAGCCCGCCATGCGGCCCACGTCCACGGATGTGCGGAAGATCGGGTCTTCGAGGATGCTGCGGACTTCCGAATACGTGAGCGCGATGATGACGGCCAGCTTGACCATGGAAAGGGCCGTGGGTGCGACCATGCGCACGGAGAACAGTCGCTTGAAACCTTCGACGGGGTTGAGTCGATTCCAGTTCGGCGTCAACGCCTCGGAAGCGGTATTAAAGCGGTTCTGAATGGCGCCGGCGAGCAGTCCGGCGAGACACGTGGCCAGCACCACCGGCCCGGCACATTTTGCCGCGAGCAAGAAACCACTCGCGGCATAACCTTGAAGCATGTCGCTCGAAACCGGCGTGTCATGAAGGTGGGCGAGCGAGGTCGTTGTGGCTGCGACCAACAAATCCCACGTCTCGCGACCGCTGAAGGTCAGTGCTCCCAAACCACCCAGCAGCACAAAGGCCGTCTGCACCTCGGCGCTGCGCGCGATCTGGCCCTTGCTGAGCGCCTCCTCCAGCCGACGCGGTGTCGGTTGTTCGGTTTTCTCGCCCGTTTGCTCGCTCATGGTAGCAAGGTCAGCTCAGGCCCCGCCCAGGATTTGGGCCAGGCCCATCATGTCTTCCGGCAGGCGGCGCAGGTAGTTCATCACGTGCTGGGCCGTGAGGTTCAGCGTGAAGCCGAACACGGCCAGCCCGCCCGCGATGCGAAACGAGAAGCTTAGAATGAACACGTTCATCTGCGGCACGGCGCGGCTGAGCACCGCGAACACCAGCGTAACGACGAACGACACGGCCAGCACGGGGGCGGTGATTTGCAGCCCGACGATGAAGATGCGGCTGGTATGTGTCATGACCGTGTTGAACAGGGTCTCGTTCAAGTGCGCCCCGCCCACCGGCAGAACCAGATAGGTCTGCTGGAAGCCCGCCAGAATCCAGTGATGCAGATCCAGCGTGAGCATGACGATGGCGGCCAGAAAGAACAGGATGGCGCCCGGAATCGGCGACGCGCCCGCGCCGAGCGGATTCATGATCGTGCCCATGTTCAGCCCGATTTCCGTGGCGATGATGCCGCCCGCCAGATCGGCGGCGTAGAACACCATGCGTGAGACGAAGCCCAGCAACAAACCGATGCTGACCTCCTGCGCCATCAAACCGATCAGGCTGAGCAGGGTGAGCTTGCCCAGCGCGAGCGGCGGCAGGATGGGCGAGAGGAGCATCGCGGTCAGCGCGCCGAGGGCCACGCGCAGGATGTGGGGAAAGTTCGTCGCCGAGAAGAACGGGAGCACGTAGAGGAACGCGCTGATGCGCAGAAAGACCAGGGTGAAGTTGTAGAGATCCAGTTCCATGCTGGTCCAGTTAGTGGTCAGTCGCTGGTCGTTCTTGGGGCGGCGAACCGCCGCCCCTGACCCGTGATTTCCTCATTGCACCATTTGCGGCATCTTCTCGATAACCGCTGTGGTGAACTCAACCAGCGTGCGCACAATCCAGGGAAGCAGCAGCAACAAGACCCCCACCACGCCCAGCGCCTTGGGCACAAACGTCAGCGTTTGCTCGTGAATCGAGGTTACCGCCTGGAACAAACTCACGGCCAGGCCGATGGTCATCGCCGCCGCCAGGAAGGGCGCGCTTAGGGCGAGGGCCTGATACATCATGTTTTTCAGGAGCTCAATGGCGAATTCAGGATTCATGGCAATAGAAACGTGCCGCGCTGGCGCGCGCGCGAAGCTAGGGCGGAACGGCCACGCCTTGAAGTTACTCGACCGTGACTTCGGCGGGCAGCGCGCCAGCGAATTGCAGCGTGTCCTCTTCATCCGCCTCGGCGAACGGCGTGCAGCCGCGGGCCGCGCGGGTGAGATGCAACAGGACCTGCTTCGTCTGGTGGCGGGCCGAGCCGCGGGTCTCTGCACGATGCCGACGCAATTCGTGGTGGCCGGTCTGATCTTCGATGTCGAATGAGTTTTTGACGGTTCTCATGGGTGTAAGTGCTATCAGTTTACATGCCAAAACTGCGGACGAGTGAGCGCACAACCAACTCCCAGCCGTCCACGAGGACGAACAGGAGGAGTTTGAGCGGCAGCGAGAAGGTGGTCGGCGGCATCATCATCATGCCCATGCTCATGAGCACGGTGGCCACGATGAGATCAATCAGGATGAACGGCACGAAGATGAGGAAGCCCATCTGGAAGGCCGTCCGCAGTTCGCTGATGACAAAGCCGGGGATCACGACCCGCAGGGGGAGTTCCTCCGGGCGGGTGGGCGGCATCTTGGCCATGGCCACGAACAACTCGATGTCGCGGGGTCGGGCCTGGCGCAGCATGAAGGCGCGGATTTGGGCTGCCGCGCGGTCCATGGCCTCCGTGCTGTTGATCTGCTGGGCCTGGTACGGGACGAGCGCCTCGCGGTGGATGTTTTCGTAAACCGGTGCCATCACGAAGTAAGTGATGAACAAGGACAAGCCCACGATGATCTGGTTGGCAGGCGTGCCCTGCAACTGCAGCGCCGTCCGAACGAACGACAGCACGATAACGATCCGCGTGAAGCAGGTCATTAGCAGGAGAATCGCCGGCGCGAGCGACAGCAGCGTGATGACCACCAGGACCTTGATGGCAGTGTCCACGTCCTGTGTTCCCTGCTGTCCCCCCAGCGTGAGTTGCACCGGTCCGAAACCGGTGGTCAGATTCGTGGTTTGCGCCGAAGCCGCACCCACCAACCCGAGGCACAGGAGGACGAGCAACAGCCAACGCCCAACATCGACAGACGATCGCCCGGCGTGTCTCGGGCGTTCGGGCTCTGAGCTTCGATGTTGGGTGTTGGCGGTCGCTGTCATCGCTTGCCTCGGAGGACTTGCGTGAGCGCCTCGGTAAACGCCGGAGCGGCGGGTTCGGGGGCGCGACTGGGTTCAGCTTCGTCAGCGGCCGGGAGGTGGCTCAGGAAATTGACGCCCGTCGGCGAGGAAGCGAGGAGAAAGCGTTGTTGTTCGTAGCCGACGACATAGAGCGCGTGGCGACCGCCCAGTGATCTAACTTCCAACACGTTGAGCCGGGGCGCCGCGCCGCCCCGCGCCGCGAGGCGCTGCCAGTTGCGCACCAGCCAGACGCCGCCGAGGAACAAGGCAATAACCAGCGCCAGTGCGCCGAAAACACGGATCAAGGACGCGCCCACATCCGGCAGGTTTGCTGGGAGGGCGACCGCATTGGTGCCGGCCTCCAGCGCCGCGCTGGCCCGGGCGGTCAACCCCGTCCACAAGGGCAGCGTCCAGAACCAGCTCTGAGCAGGGCGCGGTTTCATGGGCGGCAGGTGGGAAGCTGCGCGGTTACGCGGGCAGGGTTCCGCCAATGACTTCAGTGATTTTCACCCCGAAGCGGTCTTCGATGACGACGACTTCGCCGCGGGCGATGAGCTTGCCATTGACGCTAAGCTCCACGGGAGCGTCGGCGGGTTTGTCGAGCTGAACCACTGAGCCAACGTTGAGTTGCAGGACTTCGCGCATCGGCATCTGGCAACTGCCCAGTTCGATGGTCAGGCTGACCGGCACATCGAGGACGAGATTCAGGTTGGCAGGGGGTTCGAGCGTGGCGTTCATGGCAAAGGGTTACGCGGAAATGGGCGCGGTCAGTTGGACGGCCCAACGGCCGCCGCGGGTGCCGGGGCGGCCGAGAAACTTGGTGCGTTGGCTGAGACGCAATTCCACCTGGGCGGCGCAGGCGGGGTCGAGCATAAGCACGTCGCCTTGCTTGAGGCGCGTGATGTCGCCAGCCGAAAGTTGCAGCCCCTTCCACTCCGCCGTGAGCGGCACCGGCACAGTGTCGAATTCGGGATTCCACCTCGGGCGTGCTGCAGCGGCGGGGGCGGCGTCGTCGCGCGGCAGGCCGGCCGGGCACAACAGGCGAACGAGAGGTTCCACCGTTGCGTAGGGAAAGGCGAGGTGAACCGGCTGGAGCTGCTCGCCCAGACCTGCGTTCAGGGTGATGACCAGCATCGCGGTGTCGGCGGGGGCGGTTTGGAGAAAGCGACTGTTGTTTTCGTGGCCCAAGATGGAGGGGCGCAGGTCGCGCATCTCGTGCCAATGACCGCACCACTCACTCAACACAATCATGGCGGCCTGATCGCAGAGGGCGGTTTCCAGTTCACTGAGGTCACGGTTCTGGTCGGACATCTGTCCGGGTCCGCCGAGAAGCCGGTCCACCAAGGTGAGCCCGAGACGCGGGGGAACAACCAGCAGGCCCACGCCTTTCAGCGGGTCGGTCTTGAAGAGGGTGATGTGCGTGGGGCTGGGCAGCCCTTCGAGGAACTTCTGATATCCGACAATTTGTAGCTTGCCCAACTGCACGGTGAATTCGAGGCGGAGAAAGATGGCCAGCCGGGCCGCCATCGAACGCACGAGCTGTTCGTGCCGCAGGCGGATGCGGCGCAGTTCACTCGGCGCGAGAAAGCCTGATTGCCGGAAATCTACATGCCGGATATCGGCAGCCGGACGCATCTCGCGCACCCCGCGGGAGGTCAGCACCGAGACGCCGGCAGCGGCGGTCGCATTCTCGGGCACAGGAGGTTGGGGCGGGGCGGAGTCCATGGCCGCTTACTGGATCGCGAATTCGGTGACGTAGATTTCCTTGACGAGCGGGCCGCCGAGGATGCCGTTGAAGCCGGAGATCAGTTCGGTGCGGATGAGATTGACCGCACCGGGCTTTTCCAAATCTGCAAGCGTCTTGCTGCGGAGGGCGCCTTGCGCCATGTCGCGCAACTGCGGGTCCAGTTCGGCCATCTTGGACGCGAAGCCATCCCCGGCGCCGACGACGGTGATGCTGACGAGCAGATAACGAGCGCCCATGGTCCCGGCGACGTTCACCAGCAGCTTTGTCATGGTGACCGTTTCGCGCTTTTCGTTGGCCCCCTTCTTGCCGTCTTTGGCTTCGCCATGCCCGCCACTGGTCGCGTCGGCCGGTGCGAGGCCAAGCCCCTTTTGCAGGCGCGGCAGCAGCACGAAGCTGGTCATGGCATAGGCGAGCGCCGGCATGAGCAGAACGGTGATGATGAGTGGCAGCCAGGCCTTGAGGCCGCCAGCCGCGGCGGGCGACTTGGCCTGCGCGGCTGCTTCCGCGGAGGCCTCCGGCGTGCCCTGGGTGGGTTCAATGCGATTCGCTGCCATGGGAATTAGCGCTTGAGGTTGACCAACTCCTGCAGCACTTCGTCACTCGTGACAATAATGCGGGCGTTGGCCTGGAAAGCACGCTGGTTGGTGATGAGGGAGGACATCTCGGTGGAGAGGTCCACATTGGATAGTTCGAGGGCGCGGCCGACAAGGTCGCCGAGATTGCTGGAGCCGGGCGCGGCAGTTTCCGAGAGCGGACCGGCGGCGGCGATGTTCGAGTAGAGGTTGTTCCCTTCCTTGATCAACATCTGGGGCGCGCGCACCGATTGTAGGAGCACTTGGCCGCGCACGAATTCGGTGCCGTCGCTCATGCGGACGTTGATCTTGCCGGCTTCATCAATGGACCAAGACTTGACGGTCGCGCCGGTGGCGGCGCCGGAGCCGGTGCCGTCAATCTGAATATCTCCACGTGTAGAAAGCCCGGAATCCGAGAATCCCTGCACGCGAAGACCGCCGTTCGTGGTGAGGTAGCCATTGGTGTCCAGTTTGAAGTCGCCGGCGCGGGTCAGGTACTCGCTGCCCGTCGCCGATTCGCGGGCGACGAAGAAACCGTTGCCGGAGATGGCCACGTCCGTGTCCAGGCCGGTGCTGGTGAGGGAGCCCTGGGTGAACTGGTTGCTGATGGAACTGGTGGTGACACCCATGCCGACTTGCATGGCGCCTGCGTCACCGCCTTCTTGCACGAGCTGGCTGAACTGCTCGGCAAAATCCACGCGCCCGGTCTTGAACCCGGTAGTGTTGACGTTCGCGATGTTGTTGCCGATGACATCCATGCGGCCTTGGAACTGTTGGAGGCCACTGACGCCGGAATTGAGGGATTGAAGCATAGGGAATCAGGATTGGGGGACGGTGGGTGTGACGGTAATCAACTGGCTCAAGTCGTAGGTCTGCCCGTTTACGAGAATGAGCGGCGTCCCTGCCTTGATTTGCACGGCGTCCACGGTGCCGGCGACGGTGGTTTCGGAATCCGCCTGCAGTGTGACGGTGCGGCCGAGCAGGCTGTTGGCTTGCAGGAGCTGCTGGTCGCTGCGCAGGGCGGCCAGGTCAGACTGCATGGACTTGCTTTGCTCCAGCGCGCTGAATTGCGCCATTTGCGCGATGGAATCCAGGTCCGCCTGCGGATTCATCGGGTCCTGCGACGTCATTTGGGCGACGAGCAGCTTGAGAAAATCATCCTGGTCCAAGGTCCGTTGCGGGATCCGGGATGCGGTGTCCGAGCTGTCCAGCCAATTGGTGGTCTGCTTGGAGGCGACGGAAGATGCGGCGTCGGTGGCCATAGTGTTGAATAATCAAGCCCAGTAATTCCAGCCCCGGGTGGTCGGGCGCACGGGGAGTTCGGCTTTGGAGGCTGCCGCGGCTTCCACGAATGGCAGGGGGCTCAGCACCTCCTGCGGCTCGCCTTGCTCCTGACGCCGGCGCGGGTGCTCAAAGCTTTGCCCGCTTGCCGAGGATTCGGAGTGGGACAGGGCGGACAATCGCACGCCCCGGGGTTCAAGCTGGTGTTGTAGTTCGGCCCAGTGGGAATTCAGAAACTCGTAATCGCCCCGGTTGAGCAACGCATGCACCTCCACGCCGCCATCGCGCATCTGCAAGTCCAGCGACAACTGCATGCCCGGGCCGGGCCGGATCATCACGCGCAACGAATCCTCGCTCGAATCGCGCAACCGCAGCGCGTGCAGGGAAACCAGATCATGCGTCCGTTCCAGCGACCGGGACGCACCTACGGGCGGCGCGGTGACGACCGCTTCGGTGGCGCTGGTCTCGGCTCGCGACAACGCGGGCATCCCGCTCGCGGCGAGCAGGGCTGGCCCGACCGCGTCGGTCACCGAAGCATTGGAGTGATTATCAAGCCCTTGAGCCGTGGCCAGCGCTGCAGAAGGAACAGAGTTGCCCGGCAATTGTTGCTCTTTTGACCCGGAATATTGTTGCATATCGGCTGCCTTTTGCATGTCCGCGTGGTGTTTAGCAGCACCAATGCCACGACTGAGGTTGTCCGGGCTTCCTGCCTCATCCTTTTCCGCGGACGGGTCCTTGGCATCGGCAGCCTTTGCTTGGACCGTCGCGGTTTGGGTGATGCCGGGGTCATCTTTCGCTTCAGCGTGGTTTTCCGTCGCCAGCTCGCTCGAGCTGCCCTTTACTGAGGCTGCCGACGGCATGCCCTCGGCAAATTTCGCCGGGTCAGCCGGCGCTTCACGCCGGGCGGACGCCAATTGTTTCGCCAAGCCCGAATCTGTACCCGGCTTGTCCTCTTGCTCCACCTTGGCTGCCGCAGTTGATTGTATGTTTTCGGAAGACCGCGGGGATTCGCACGTTTCCGGGGGAGAGGAGAAATCGGCGGCTTCGGCTGAAGGCGGGTATTGCCCGCTCACACAGGCAGTGGGAGCGACTCGGGGTTCCAAGGCTGGCAATGTCACCACCGCGACAACGCCCGCGGCGAGCACGTCGTCCCTGCCTCGCTTGTCGTGCGCCTGTTCGCCTCGTGGGTTTGGCGTGTGCGGGTGGGCCGATGCGCAATCTGGCTCATCTGACGAGTTCGAGCCGGTCGCTGCCACCGCCTGGTCAATCCAGTTGGAGAAGTCTGCGTTTGGTGAGTCTGTTCCCACGCGCGTTCGCGCGGGCTCGCGCGCGGCGGGGGAATCTGCCGCGGACCGAATCGGGTTCAACATGGATATTAAGAGGCTGCAGGTGCTTTTGTCCCCGGCGTGGCGGGCAACACCCGGCGCATGCGATCAGTGAGCATGGCGGCGCGTTTGGCGCCGGGACCTCCGGAGCGGCTCATCGCGTCCAAGATCGCGCCCGCCTCATCCGGCTTCATCAACGACATCAGCTTCACCACGTCCTCATCGGGCATTTCCCCAAGCATTGCCGCTGCCCCCTCGGGCGACATCCCCACCACCACCTTGAGCTGCTTTTTAGAATTCTCCGCTTCCTGCGCCTTGAACCGGATCACGCTGCGGTCGAACTCGATCTGCAATTGATGCACCGCTTGGGTGATGGAGCTGAGCTCCTGTCGCTCGGTGGCCAGCCGGGACTGCAGCTCCTGCAACTCCTGTGTGCGCACCGCCAAGGCGTCTCGCTCGCGTTTCAGTTCATTCACGAGTTGATCAAATTCCGGGTTGCTGAACTTCCAGGACGGGTCCTCGCCGGGTTTGTACTTCACCGGCTCTCGATGTGCCTGCACCCCGGCGAAATGCGCCGGTTTGAGCAGGGCGAACGTCGTGCCGAGGTAGAGCAGGCCGCCCACCAGTGCGACCATCCAGGAGGATTGAAGGAGCGAGATCATGGTTAGCGGACCGCTTGTGGAACTTTGAAGATGCCCGGCATCCGACTGCTCCGCAGCGCCAGCTCATCGAGTTCCTTCTGCTCCGATCGTTGCACGTCCCGATCGTACGCGAGGCGCTGCTTGTCGTGGTAATGGTCAATCGTCTCGCGGTCGCGCGTCGCCAGCATCATGTCGCGCCAGACGGCGTCCACGTTGTGCCGGGCTTCCTCGAGGTCGCCCGTGCGCTCCTTGAGCCGCAGTTCCAGCACATTGCACCACGCGCGGGTGCGCAAGACCTCGGTGGCCTCGGCGCCCCGGGTGAGTTCGTCGCCCAGCAGCGTCCAGCAGCTCGAGAGTTCTTCGCCGGCGGCCCGCACGCGGGCGGCGGCGTCTTCACAGGCGCGCAAGGCATGCACATAATTCTGCTGTGCCTCCTGCTCCTTTTGTTCGCGAAGCACCCGGATCGGTTGCAGAGGGAAGTGAAACGGTTTCATAGGTCAAAAGGGGATTACTTTCTCGCGGGTGACGGGGGCGCTTTGGTGGACGCGGGGGGTGTTTTGGCCGGAGTGGCGAGCACGTCCTTGAGAGCCAACCAGCTTCGCCCAGCCTCCAAGCCCTCCGTGACGCCTTGGCGCAGGAAACGATTAAGCGGGTCGTGCAGGTTAATGGCCTGGTCAATCACCGGATTGCTGCCCATGGGATAGGCGCCGATGTTGATGAGGTCCTGGTTCTTCCGGTAGATGGCCAGGTGTTCGCGGGCGGCGGCCGTGATGGCCAACTGCTCGGGAGTGAGCAGATCGCGATTCAACCGGCTCACACTGCCCAGAACGTCAATGGCCGGGTAATGGTTCTGGGTGGCCAACTCGCGGCTGAGCACGATGTGTCCGTCAAGAATCGAACGCACCGCATCCGCGATGGGATCATTCATGTCGTCGGCCTCCACGAGCACGGTGAACAAACCCGTGATGGTGCCAGCGTCGCTGGTGCCCGCGCGTTCGAGCAACTGCGGCAACATCGAAAACACGGAAGGGGTGTAGCCCCGCGTCGTGGGCGGCTCGCCTACCGCCAGGCCAATCTCGCGCTGGGCCATGGCCAGGCGCGTTACCGAATCCATCATGAGCAGGACGTTCAAGCCCAGATCGCGGAAGTATTCCGCAATCGCCATGGCGAGAAACGCGCCCTTGACGCGGTGCAACGCGGGCTCATTCGACGTGGCAACAACCACCACGGACTTGGCGCGGCCGGCGGCGTCCAAATCCCGCTCCAGGAACTCGCGCACCTCGCGGCCGCGCTCGCCAATGAGCGCGATCACGTTCACGTCGGCTTCGGCATGCGAGGCCATCATGCCCAGCAACGTGGACTTGCCCACGCCGCTGCCGGCAAAGATGCCCATGCGCTGGCCGCGACCGCAGGGGGTGAAGGTGTCAATCGCCTTGATGCCCGTCTGGAACACGTCGTGGATGCGCTGACGCTTGAGGGGATGCGGCGGGAGCAGATTCAGCCCAACGCTGTGATCGGTGACGATGGGGCCAAGATCATCAATCGGCTTGCCAACGCCGTCGAGCACGCGTCCCTTGAGGCCGTTACCCACACCCAGGCGCATGGGCGCGCCGGTGGCAATGACCTCGCTGCCAGGGTGGATGCCATGCAGTTCACCCAGGGGCATGAGCAGCAAATGATGGTCGCGGAAACCGACGACCTCGGCCAGCGTGGTTTCGTTGTGGTGCATCGACTGGATGCGGCAAACCTCACCCACAGCGGCCACCGGTCCTTCCGATTCAATCACCAAGCCGATGACCTGCACCACCCGACCGCACGTTTCCGTCACGCGGGCTTGGCGCACGCGCTGCAAGGCGGTCTCGAACCGCCGGACGGAGAATCGTGGGGTTGGCGTCATGCTTTCATGGAGTCGCGGAGCTGTTGGAGCTTGGTTTCACGGCGGGCGTCCAGCAGGCCGAATCGGGTTTGGACGAGGCAATCGCCGCGAGCGATTTCGGCGGAACCGACGAAACGCAACGCCCCGGATTCCGGCGAACTGCGGAGCAACGGTGAATCGTGCTTGCGCAGTAGGGCCAAATCTTCAGCGTGGAGATGGACGGTGATCTCGGTGTTGTCTTCGACGTGGCTGAGGGCCTCGCGGACGACGGCTTCGAGCATCTCCGGAGATACCGGCATCCCGGCAATCAACCGCTGGGCGGCTTCGAGGGCCAAGTTTAGCAGGGCGTCCTCGGTTTCGGTAACCACCTGTGACACCGCGCGGCGAAGTGAATCCACCACGCCTTGGTGCATCTCCAGCAGTTCGGAGCGTTGCTGCAGGAGTTGTTCGCGCAACGCCTTTTCGGCGTCGCGCCGGCCCCGCTCGTAAGCGTTGGCTTCCGCCTCGCGCATCCGGTGTTCGGCTTCGAGGGCCGGGATGGGCGTCAGGGGCCGGACATCGCGCAGCGGCTGCGGCAGCGTGAGGGTTTCAGACCAGTTCATATTCGTTGGCCCGCGCTTCGTCGAGGTCGATCTCGCCTTCCGCCTCGAGTTTGCGAACCGCGTCAATGATGCGGAACTGGGCGGCCTCGACGTCGCGCAGTTTGACGTGGCCCATGAAGTTCATTTCGTCCTGCACGGCTTCGGCCGCACGGCGGGAAATGTTCGAGAGGAGCAGTTTCTTGAGTGGTTCGCTGGCCTTCTTCAGCGCAATCGAAAGATCGCGCATGTCGGTCTCGCGCATGATGCGCTGGATCGACTGACCGCTGAGGCCGAGGAGATCCTCGAAGGTGAACATCTTCTTGCGGATGGCCTGGCAGAGATCGGGATTGCGCTCCTCCATGGTGGCCAGCATCGTGCGCGTAACGCCCTTGTCCATGGCGTTGAGGATGTCGGCCGCGCTGGTCAGACCCCCGGTCTGCGAAAGGGCGCGGGTCTGCTTTACGCCGAGCTTAGCGTTGAGGACCTCCACGACTTTCTCCGTCACTTCCACCGGCGTGGGCGCCAGTGTGGCGAGGCGTTCGATAATGGCATCGCGTTGCTCCAGCCGCAGCAGGCCGAGCACTTGCGCAGCCTTCTCCGGAGCCAGGTGGCTGACCACAAACGCGACGGTCTGTGGTTGTTCGTCCCGGACGAGATTGAAGATGTGGCGCGAATCCATGTCCGCGATGGCCTGCATGGCGCCGCCTGACGGCTGGCGGGTGGGCAATACCCGCCCGAGGATGTCGCTGGCCTTAAAGCTGCCGACCGCCTTCTCTAGTGTGGCGCGGGTCACGTCCACGCCGGCGGCGATGGAGGTGCTGGCTTCGACGGCGATGGCGGAGAACTCTTCGAGGATTTCCTCCTGCTGTTCCCGTGAAATCAGGTTGAAGCGCGACATGTCGCGCGAGATCGTTTCGATTTCCGAGGGCGGGAACGCCCTGAGAATTTCGGCGGCGCTGTCCGGCCCGAGCATGACCAGCAAGGCGGCCAGCTTTTGCGTTTTGGTCAACGCGAGGACGCCGTTCTCGACGCCATTGGCGTCAGGCGCGGCCGTAGTTTCAGGGGAGGCGGGCATGGGCGATTATTGTTCCGCGGCGCGGCTCTTGTTCATCCAGTCCCGGATAGCTTGCGTCATGTTTGCCGGGTTTTCTTTCACTAACCGGTTCAGCACGTCCACCGTGACGACGTCCGGTCGCAGTTCACGGCTCCAATCCGGGTGAGCCAGCTTGTTGCCGTTGCCGTTACCGTTGCGCGCATGCATGAGGCGACCCACCGGCACGCCCAGGGGAATCTCCTGCACGGGGGTGCGTTTGAAGATCAACACCAGCGTGACGAGGGCGGCCAGTCCGAGCGCCGGGTAGGCGACGGTGCGGGCGATTTCCCACCAGAACTCATGGCGTTTTTGCTGATCCAGTTCGCGTGTGAGGTCGTTGGCGAACTGGTCGTTGAATGGCAGTTCCTCGAGCGTGATTTCGTCGTTGCGCAGGCCATCGGCCCCGTTTTGGATGCCCACGGCGCTCTGCACGATGCGCTTCAGCTTTTCAATCTCTTCCTTCGGGCGTGTGACCATCTTGCGCTCCGCGCCTTCGCCTTCGAACCGCGCCGCGATCGTGACCGCGGCGGACAAGCGGCGGATGCTGCCAGCGGCTTGCATCAGGTTGCTCGTCACCTTGCTGAGTTCATAGGTGACGCTGGTTGTGTTCTTGCGGTTCCGCGTGTTGCTGATGGGGCCGGTCGCCGCCTGCGTGGCATTGGTGTCGGTGGACGTGTTGGCGCTCAAGCCGGCGGCGGGGGCGCTGCTGGAGGCGGCGGTGGTCGTAGTATCGTTGTTCTCCTCATCCTTGGTCTGGGTGCGAAGGACTTGGTTGTCCGGGTCGTATTTTTCCTCGGTGCGGGTGGAAGAATCGAAATTGATGTCGGCGGCGACGCGGACGAGGGCCTGTCCCGGTCCGACGACTTTTTCCAATAGGTCCTGCGCCTTCTTGCCCAGGTATTGCTCGAGGTTGCGGCGGGCGACGAGTTGTGAGTTGGACAAACCGGTGAGGGAGTCATTTTCGGAGTTCTCGGAGAGGACATTGCCCAAGTTGTCCACCACGCTCACGAAATTCGGTTTCAGGCCTTCCACCGCGTTGGCGACGAGGAAACGAATGGAGTTGATGGATTGGGGTTGGAGCTGCGAAGTGCCGCGCACACGTACGAATACGGAGGCGGTCGGGTGCTTGTCCTTGTCCAGCAGCAGGCGGTTCTCGGGCAGGACGATCATCACGCGCGCGGATTCGACCTCGTCTATCTGGCCGATGGTGCGGGCCAATTCGCCTTGGACGGCGCGGACGTAGTTGGCGCGCTGCACAAAGTCAGAAATGCCGAAGTTGGGCTTGTCGAAGATCTCAAAGCCGACGCCGTCGCCGCGCGGGATGCCGCGGCTGGCGAGTTGCATGCGCATGACGTGGACTTTGTCGGCCGGGACCAGGATGGCGCTGCCGCCGGAGCCGATCTTGTAGGGAACCTTGGCGTCGTCCAGGGCCTGGATGACTTTGGCGGATTCGGTATCGGGCAGTTTGCCGTAAAGGAGGCTGTAGGCCGGTCGGGAGGACCACATGCTCAGGCCGACGAAGCCACCGAGGAGGACCACGGTGGCGCCGATGACGCTGACGCGTTGGCTCACGCCGAGTTGCTTCCAAATCTCGTGCAACTGATTCAGGAGCTTGGCTAGGTTTTGATTCATTTAGTGAGACCCTTCAAATCTGCATCCGCATCAATTCTTGGTAAGCTTCAAGGAGCTTATTCCGCACTTCGACCATGAGGTGGAAAGAGACGCTGGCTTCTTCCATGGCGATGACCGCCTGATGGAGGGAAGCGTTGTTGCCGGCCTGGAGTCCGCGCACAGCATCGCCGGCGGCCACTTGGCGGGCGTTGGCTTCCTGGACCATCCGGCCGAGCAGTCCGCCGAAGGAGCCTTCCCCGGATTGACCGGGGGTGATGGCCGCGGGCCGGCTGACCGCCGGCAGATCCTTGAGATCGGGCACTTTCAGCCCCGGCATCTGCTCGGCCAACGCGTCCATGCGGGGCATGAGATTCGCGCTGGCGAGGGTGGGGGCTATGGCGCCGAGGGGGATCATGAGGTCAGGTGCGCAGTTTCAAGTCCGGATGGCTTAGCGTTTGCCGATGGCAAGGGTTTGCAGGGCCATGGTGCGGGCGTTGCGGACCACAGCGAGGTTGGCTTCATAGGCGCGGCTGGCGCTGATCATGTCGGCCATCTCCTCGTGGATGTTGATGTTCGGCAAAGTGACGATGCCGCGGGCGTCGGCATCCGGGTGAGTGGGGTTGTAAACTTGCTGACCCGGCCGGGTATCTTTCTCAATGCGGGCGATCCGGGGAATGGGCGACTGAGATTTGTCCCCGACGGCCTGCTGGAGGCTGTCTTCGAAGACAACGGACTGGCGCTGATAGGGTTTGCCATCAGGACCCCGCGTGGTTTGGGCGTTGGCGATGTTCTGCGAAATAATGTCGAGCCGGAAACGCTCAGCGGTGAGGGCGGCGCGGGTGCTTTGGATGCCGTTGAGGAGGTCAATCATGGCGGAAATCAGGATTTGCCGGTGACGGCGAGCTTGAGTTTCTGTAGTGCCCCGGTAAGAAGCTGCGTTTCCATGGCGTGGGCGAGGGCGTTTTGGTTCAAGGCGAGCATTTCCTGCTCGAGGTTGACGTTGTTGCCGTCGCTGCCGCCGGGGCCGGCGTTCGGGTCTGGCGCAAGCGTGGGCTGGAGGTTGGCGATCTGCTGAGGGTCTTGGGAGGCCACCGCGCGATCCAGTTCCGCATTGAAGGATGGGGAGATATCCAACCGCTTGTAACCCGGCGTTTCGAGGTTCGCCAGATTGCTGGCGATGGCCTGCTGCCGTAAGGCAATGCCGTCCAACGCCTTTTTGGCGGTGACGTAGTTCGGCGTGCTGAACAGTGCGTCTATCATGCAGACTTTTCCGCGCTCTGCTGAGCAGTGGCAGTGCCAGCGCGAAAAACAGGCCAAAAACAGGGGATTCAACCTCTTGGTGGGAAATTGTTTCCGCCCGCCCCCCGGCGGGTAGGCAATGGTTGCAGGAGGTAGACGGAACTGAAAAAGGCTGAGTGCGGTTGTCGGAAGCATGTGAAAGAGCCTTGTCGGAAAGCCGGTGACGGTGGGAGACCGCCGCCCCACCTGCCGACCTCACGGCTGTGAGTTTTCTCTTTCTTCCGGCGAGCGAGGTGGCTTACTGGTCGCCACCGCATGAAACGCCGATTCGTCCAGCCGCAACACCTCAGTCCGTCCCCATCCAGCCGCTCTCTATGGACGGCCTCAATCGTCCTGGCGCTGTGGTGCTCGCTCAATGCCGCTGCGGTTACGTATTACGTGGATAGCCAGTTTGGCGATGATTCGCGAAGCGGCACGGCAGCCGGGGCAGCATGGAAAACCTTGGAGCATGTCAATGCGCACGTCTTCCTGCCCGGGGATCAACTGCGGTTGAAGGCGGGCTCGCGGTTCACTGGACAACTTCGTCCGCAAGGCTCAGGCAGACTGGACGGCGACAAAGTCGTGCCCATCACTCTCGGCAAGTACGGCGGCGGAGAGCTGCCGCGAATTGACGGCGAAGGCAAGGTGCTCGACACGCTTCTGCTCCGAAACGTCGAGTTCTGGGAAGTCAGTGATCTGGAGATCACGAATCTCGGTACGAATCGCGAGCCTTGGCGGACCGGCGTCCGCGTCGCCACCGACGGTTTCGGCAAGATGCGGCATATCCACCTGCGCAACCTATTCGTACACGACGTCAACGGCGACTTGAGCAAAGATCGCGAGGGGTGCGGGATTTACTTCGAGAGCCGCGGCCGTGATGAATCCCATTTCGACGACCTGCTAATTGAGAATTGCCGTGTCGTCCGCACGGATCGCAACGGCATCTGCCAGCGCAATGGTAGTCGCGCCCGCAGCCTGCGGGTGGTAATCCGGGGAAACCTGCTCGAAGATATCGGCGGCGACGGGATCAAGCTTTGGGGCAGCAACGGCGGATTGATCGAGCACAACGTGCTGCGCGGGGGGCGCATGCGCTGCGACGATTACGCGGCGGGCATCTGGCCATTCGACTGTGACGACGCGCTCATCCAGTTCAATGAGGTTTCCGGTATGAAAGGCACCAAAGACGGCCAGGGCTTCGACTCCGACTTCCGCTGCCGCCGCTCGGTGTTCCAATACAACTACAGCCACGACAACGAAGGTGGTTTCTTCCTGATCTGCGCGCCGGGCCATTCCTACTGCGAGGACACGGTGATCCGCTACAACATCAGCCAGAACGATGGCGTCAACTCGGCGCGCGTCTTTCACATCAGTGGCGCGCGGAACACGCGTATCTACAACAACACGATCTATGTCGGCCCGAAGCAGGACCTGCCGCTGCTCCTGTTCACCGACTGGGACGGCGGCAGCGCTGTGGACACGTTCTTCTACAACAACCTCTTTGTTGTGGACGGCCGCGTGACGTACGACTTCGGGAAGAGCACGAACACGGTTTTTGAAAGCAACGCGTTCGTCGGTAATCATGTCCGGCCACCGACGGACTCTCGCACAGTCGCCAGCCAACCGGTCCTTCTGAAACCCGGCAGTGGCAGCGATGGTTTCGGCTCGCTGAAAGGCTACAAGCTCCGCGCTGCGGACGCCTGCTTGCCGGGTCGCCTCGTGCCCGACAATGGGGGGCGGGACTTTTTTGGCAATCCGGTCTCGGCGAGTCAGCCACCCTGCGTCGGCGCGGCACAGTACGCACCGTAAGCCATGATGGAAACCCGGACCTAAGAACGTCGTTGCTTTCTGAAACTCACGGGGCACTATCGGGGTATTGAAGGAAACGAGCATTACGATGCGCGCGGGATCACCATGAATAAGACCTTACCACCCATCCTCTCGGAGCTTCCGAAACATAGCGCCCTCGCCATCTGGAGTCTTGTGCTGGGCATTCTGAGCCCGGCCTGCCTTTTCGTCATCACCGGAATTCCGGCGGTGATCTGCGGGCACATGGCGCGCAGGCGCATTGAGAACTCCGGAGGCAAGCTCACGGGCAAAGGTCTGGCGATGGGCGGGTTGGTCACGGGCTATCTTGGGATCGCGGTGACCATCATCGTCCCTTTGCTCGTGCTGGATTCAATTCCCAAACAAGTGAAAGCGCGTGAGGCGGCCATGCGGAACGGTTGCACCAACAACCTGCAGGTTATTCAGACCGCCAAGCAGAAATGGGCCGCCGAGAACCAAAAGGCAGTCTCTGAAGTCCCCACGAAGGCCGACTTGCTTCCGTACTTGCCGGAGCAGCAGTTTCCCCGTTGCCCGGGACGGGGTGAGTACTCGATCAAGCCCGTCGGCCAGCCGCCCGAGTGCCCGATCCCGAGCCACAAGTTGCCGCTGGACCAGCCACGTTGAACGCCGCCGGCCCGGGGCGGTCGAATGGGCATGAACTGGAAGACCGTTCGTGCTCGCGCCCACTACTGGTGGCAGACTGAAATCCGCCCGCTCCTCGTCATCGCGCTTGTCGTCTTCGCTGTGCGCTCCTCGCTGGCGGATTGGAATGACGTTCCCACCGGCTCGATGAAGCCCACCATCCTCGAAGGCGACCGTGTCTTCGTGAACAAGCTCGCCTACGACCTCAAAGTGCCGTTCACCACCTGGCATCTCGCCGAGTGGGGTAACCCGCGGCGCGGGGATGTTGTGGTGTTCTACTCGCCGCACGATGGCACGCGCCTCGTCAAGCGCGTGATCGGCCTGCCGGGCGACGAGATCGAACTACGTGATGAGCAGCTCTTCCTGAATGGAAAACCAGTGAGGTACGCGGCCCTTGATGCCACTGTTCCGGCCCAGTTGCCGGCGGCGGAACGCACCCGTGGCCGGTTTGCCACCGAACTACTTCCAGAGCGCGCCCATGCGGTCATGGCCCTGCCTGCCTTGCCGGCCAAGCGCACCTTCGAGCCGGTGCGCGTGCCCGAAGGCCATTACTTCATGATGGGCGACAACCGCGACAACAGCTTTGACTCCCGCTTCTGGGGCGCGGTGACGCGTAAGCAGATCATCGGTCGCGCGACAGCAGTGGCGTTATCCTTCGACCGGAGCAATTACTGGCTGCCGCGCTGGCGACGTTGCTTCACAGCGCTGGACCCGGCGTGAAGATACGCGTTGGCGAAGATGGCCGTGTTGCCGAGTCGCCTCCGCGCCGCGGTAACTGCGTCTGGGGTTACTTTCCCCTCACCCGATAGAACGCCTTCCCGACTGAAACCGGGACGCTCGCACTGTAAACGGTGGTTGTAAGAACTCCGCTCCAGGCCGTCGCGGGCAGGTTGTCGCTGCGCTCCACCACGAACGGCGACGTGCCGCCCGCCCAAGTCAGACTCAGATTGGTGCCGGAACGCGAGACCGTCGTAATGATGGCTTGCGCGACCGTGACCACGACTGCGTCATAGGCGACGGCATGCACTCCGTTGCTGGCGCTCAGCAGGAGCGTGTAAACGCCGGGAGCGCTGAAGATCGCGGTGGCAATGGGCTGGGTGTTGTTGCCGAAGGTTACGCTGCCGGGGCCGGAGTAGTACTTCCACTGGATCGCGGGAGGTGTGTTGCTGAACGTCACTGCGCCTGACAGTGTCACCGGCACACCGACGAGCGCGGTTGTGTCGGGTCCGGCATTGGCCACGGGCGCGCCGGGCGAACGCGGGCCTTCCGTCGGGCCGGTCGTTTGAATCACCTCGAAGTTGGTAATGCCGATGTTCGAGAGGTGATCGAAACAACCCGCGGGCCAGCGGTCGTCCGGCGTGATGGAGATGGAGAAGAACCCGCCGTTGTCGGCGACGAGTGCGCCGTACTTCTTCAAGCCGAGCAAGACCGCCTTCTCTTGCTTCGTCCAGTTGACCGGGATGGCGAAGGAGGACTTGAGTCGCAGCCGCTGGCCCATCGCGGGCACGTTCGTTTGCGCGGCAGCCGTGGTCGAGGCGTAATGCGTGGCGGGGTACAGGTATTCGCGCCGCGTGCGCTTGACCACGATTCGCATGGCATGCTCCACCAAGCCGCGCTCGCACTCGTCGTAGCGCACTAGCGCCGGGAACATGGGCAGGCCTGCGGCGTCGCCGGAGGTCCAGCCTGCCGGGCGCAGGGCGTTCGTGTTCAGGTTGAACCTCGCACCGTTGGCAGCGAACCAGTTCGTGCTCGAACGCACGGTGCGCCACGTTTCCCAAAGCCCGCCCGTGCCCGGCTGCACAATGATCGAATGCCGGTCGCTGCCATCGTCGGTTTGCTGCCAGTCGCTGAGCGCCATGTCGCCAGTCTCGGAAGGCCACGTCTCGATCGGTAGACTCGACGGGATCGGATACGGGCTGGGATCGGATTCGTCCGGGTAATCGGTGAACGTGATCGGAACAACCGGCTGCGAATCCGGCACCAGCGCGAAGTTCATTTCCTTGAATAGCCGCAGCGTGCGCCGGCTGGAGGACAGGTCGGCGCTGATCTGGGCGATCATGGCGTCGGAGTTCGGCAGCAACGGGAGGCGCGAGATGTCTTCGTTCCAAGGATTGGTGGCCGGCAGCACTTGCATGGCAGCCAGAACGGTGTCGGCATTCGTCGTGTTGAAGAGGGTGGGGGTGGTGACGGCGGGGAGCGGGCCAAGAATCCGCCCTTCGTGATTGATGCGCTCGGAAACGCCGGGCAGGACACCCAACCCCAGAAATAGGACAACGATCCTCACCCAACGCTTCATTTCCATGTGCAACCCGCGCTAGCATCGAATAGAGCAGGAGAGACGCCAGCGGAAAACCGGTCGTCCGCAGGGTGAGTTATTGTCGTCGCGTCGCTTTCCGTGAGCAGCGGGACGAGTAGCGCCGGGGAGGCTTCAATTCCGATGGCTCTTCTTCAAGAGCTCATACGCCTGCTTCGCTTTCGGGTCGCCCGCCTCCATGGCCGCGATCAGGCCGGCCTCCAGCGATCGTTCGGAACTGTGGATCGCCATGCCTTGCTCGGGGGTCAATTCTGTTCGCATTCTCAACCGCTGCAACGTCTGGATGGCTTGTTCGTAATTGGCGGTTTGCAGCGCCTCCGATGCGGCCTGAGCAGATTGCCTGACCTCGACCGGCGCCGCGGCGAACGCTTGGTGTAACTGGGAAGCGGCCTCACGTGGTTTGGGCGGCGTGGCACTCGGTATCGCGGCCGAGTCGGTGGACTTGCTGCAACCGCCGGCCAGGGCGGCCAACACCGTCACTAAGGTAAGGAAATGGAGGTTCACACGTTTCATGGCGCTAGAGTGGATTCGGCCTGCCATCATTGCGGCGACGCGTTACATGCCCGTCAAGCTCCCTGGATTGCACCACAAGCGGCCCGGATGTTGGCTGAGTTCGCCAAAGTACATCCGGTATTTGATGAACTCGGTCTGTCCGCCGAACATTCCCATCACAATCCCGCCGTTGTGGCGGACGCTGACGCCCTCGTCGGGCTCACTGGCCACGTTGTCGTAGTAGGACGGCTGTTTTTCATCCGGCTCCCAGTAGATCATGAAGTGCGACCGGAACTGGGTCATTTTGTAGCTGACGTACGGTTTGCCGGTCGGGCTGGTCTTAAAGCCGGATACCGATCCGTTCATTGTGTAACTGCAAACCTGCATGTCGCGCTGCTTGAAGAAGATGTTGTTTGTATTCTCGATGGGACACCGGTAGAGCGCGCGCGATTTGTGGTAGGCCCAGAGCTGCCCCAACTCGACGTTGTCCTTGTTCGTGGGATTGCTGGTTCGGCTATAACACCAGTTGGGCACGTTGTAGGTGTCTGAACTCCACGAAGTGTAGGGCAACGTATCCCCGAAATCGTGGACGTACATGTGAGTGGCCACGAGAATCTGTTTGAGGTTGCCGATGCACTGCGCGCGCTTGGCCTTCTCCTTGGCCCGGGACAGCGCCGGCAAAAGCATGCCCGCCAAGATCGCAATGATGGCAATGACCACGAGCAGTTCGATCAAGGTGAATCCGTGGCGGGTCAACCGCGACGGCGCGTGACAGGAATGACGACTCATGGGCTTGAGTGAATTGATTTCGATCCGACGCCTCCCCTCCCGAAACAGGCTGCAGGACGACTGCACCCACGCAGCCGCTACCCCGGACTGATGTCTCAATCGCTTGGGCATGCTCAAATGCTACATGCAGGCGGACCGGGATTCAACGGGCAAGATGTTTGCCCAGGTTCGCCCGCTTCGAGTGAGCCACTTGGCCAGCCGCTTACCGCAGGTCAATCGGGTTGGCGTAAACCCACGGCACCCACTCGTCCATGAGCTTGAGCTCGGCTTCCACGCGATACTTGCCCGGACCAGAGGGCGTCCAATCCAGCAGTCGGCCCTCAGACTGGGTCACCGCTTCGCCGTCTTTGACAATCGAGAACCGGCACGGCAAAGGTGACCGGGCGTGCAGCGTACTGCTTGTGGAGAAAGCAGATGACTCACCCATCACGGTTGATGTGCTGGTATTTGTTGCGAACCAGCGAAAACCAGTACTGTCCGCGACAACGTCAAAACCGATATACGCCCGCCCTACACGCAAGGAGTCCACGATGGCCGCCTCGCTCAACTCACGGGCGAGAACGTGCGTGTTCACAAACCGCGCCGAGCGCTCGTAAGGATCGAGCTGCACATGGAAGAGCTTCCGTCCAGGCTCCAGCGGCCCGAAAACCAACCGGGCCAGCGGACGTGTGAGCCAGTTCAGGCGGACTTCCTTCAGCGTTTTGGGACTGGTATCTTCCACGCGGATCGTGTCCGACTCGGTATAGAAACCCCGAACACCCACGTTTTGATGACAATCATTGGCGGCGATGCCGGTAATGTGGCGGGTTCGGTTCAACTCGTCCCACCGCTGGAGGAACTCGGTGGGCCGAGTGAACATCCGATGGTAGATGTGGTCCGGGTAACGGCGCAGATTCACGATGACGTCCGGTAGTACCGCCCGCAATCCGCCCCGCTGGCGTTTGAAATCGACATGAAGGTTGTAGATCTCCATGCCGGTGAGTTCCGGTCTCTCCCAGTCGCGCTGCCCTTCCGGGTGTGCATAGAACAACACGCCGCCGTTCTCCACGATTTGCCGCGCCAACGTCGCGGAATCCGTCGTGTTGCTGAGCACCACGCTAGGTTTGACACCGAATGGCATAAACCCATCCCGCATTTCGAAGCCCGGGACAAACAGCTTGCCGTCGTGAAGCCCGCGCCACTGCAGGTCGAAATCCGCGCGCCCGTTCACGCAATGGTCGCTGAGGCAGATGAAGTCCAGTCCGGTGACCTTGAGCACGCGCAAGATTTCCTCGAAAGGGACTTCGCAGTCATGGGAATGCTCCGAGTGACTGTGTAGGATGCCGCGGTACTCTTTCCAGCCCACATCCTCAATCACGGGTTGCCGTTGTGCACGGAGTGCCTGCCAGACAGCAGCCTCTTGTGGGTAGCGCACGAACCGGTTGTAGAGCGCGCCGCGCAGCCAGACGAACGCCAGCACCATGGCCAGGACCAATCCCAATGCGGCCAGGCGAAACGTCCAGTGAACGAGCTTTCGCAACTTGGGGTGGCGGACATCGGTTTGCATGGGTGTATTTCGGCTACAGGATGACGCCCGGCGATCATTTGTCACGCCATCAATGCGGGCCAGAGCCGCCCAGCTGCCACCCCTGAAAGCATTGAAACCGGTTGGCAGCCTGTTAGCATTCAGCCGTGAACTCTAACCAGTTGCTTTCCCGCTTCGGTGCGACACCGCTGCGCCAACTCATCGCGCTCGGTGCCGGAACGCTCGTCCTCGCCGGTTGCCAGCAGCCGCAAACGGCGTGCTGTCCCAAGGCCGCGCAATACGATCCCTCCATTACTGCCGCGGCCGTGACGGCTCCAGGCGCCAAGACGAACAAACCGCTCGCCAAACGCTACACCTACACGCCGCGGGTTTACCCCGTGGACGAACGTGGGTTTTCGCCCGTCGGCAAGGCGTTGGAGAAAGCTTACGCCCGCGAAGACTTGGTGGCCGACGACGCCGAGAGCTCGCTCAATCCTTACGTCATGAAGGTCATCTCTGCCTATCCGCTGGACGGCAGTTACCCGTATCACTGTGGTTGGACGCCCCGCGAATACGACCTCTACAACGGCGTGACAGAGGATATGTGGTACAAGGGCATGGTGGTGGCCAAGGCGTATCCGGACGGCTCGCGTTGCAGCTACTGCTGCGGGTTCACGTTCGAAGTCTTCATCCGCGCCATGAAGCTGCGCAACGTGCAAAAAGGGCTCGACCCCGATGACTTCAACGGCATGACTTTCAGCGACCTCTTCAACATGCTTCAGCTTTGGTATATCGAAGGCCCGGGCGACTGCGAGCAGCGTGGCATCGTGGGTTACGGCCTGGGCAAGGCGATCACCGACTTCGAGCAGGTGCGGCCAGGTGATTTCCTCAGCTATAGCACCACGCCTGCTGGTGGGCACGCTGTCATCTTCATTGATTGGCTGCGCGATGAGCAGAACAAGATCGTCGGGATGAAATACTTCTCCTCGAATCTTTCCGGCTCAAAAGGCGTCGGATATGGCCAGGGCAAGTTCAGCGATTCAAACAATGGCAAGGGTCTGCTCCGCAACTCACTTCGCATCGCCCGCGTCGGCGCGATCAAGGACTACAAGCCGTTCAACCGTGCGGACCTGCCGGCGCGCAACGCCTACCTGCCCACGCAGCCCACGCGGATCATCTGCGTGCCCGCGTCAGCCACGAACGCGCCTGCCACCAACTAGGCCTGCCGCGCGGCACTCCGTCGCGCCTTTAGACGCAGAGCGCGTAACCGCGTCCGGGCAGGCTCTTGATCCAGTGCGGCTCTTCGCCGTCGTCGCCCAGCTTCTTGCGGAGCCGCCAGATATGTGTGTCCACGGTGCGGGTGTTGGGCAGGTATGTGTAGCCCCAGACGCTGGCCAGCAATTGCTCGCGGGTAACCGGTTCCCCGGGTTTTGAGGCGAGCAGTTCGAGGATGGCGAATTCCGTTTTTGTGAGCGGCAGGGGTTTATCCTTCCGGGTGGCGGTTTGTTTGCCCAAGTCCACGATTACCTGGGCGAACTTGAGCACGGGCGGTTGGGCGTTGGCACGTTGAAAGCGACGGAGTAACGCGTGAATGCGGGCCAGCAGTTCGCGGGCATCGAAAGGTTTGCCGAGGTAATCGTCCGCGCCGAGGCCCAACCCCTTCACGCGGTCCGAAACCTCCTGACGCGTCGTCAGCATCAGGATGGGCTGCGCGAATTTTCGCTCGCGCAGGGCGGCGCAGACGTCGAATCCGTTCATCCCGGGCATCATCACATCGAGGACGACCAGATCAGGAGATTCTGTGAGAGCCACCTCCAAGCCGCGGGCGCCATCAGCCGCCTCCAACACGCGATAGCCAGTCCCGGTAAGGCAAAGCCTGACGGTTGTCATCAGTTCCGGTTCGTCCTCAACCACCAGAATTCTTGGTTGTGCATTCACGGTCGTTTCGGTCGGCGTTCCCACGGAGACGCGCTCTGAATTGCCGGAAGCCTAACCGGACGACGGAGCGTTGGCGATTCCATAGTGTGACGGTGGCGGACGGTTTTGTGACAGGTTTGTGACGAGCGCTTCTGAGTAACCGCCGGATACTCCTACCACGAAGCGGATGTGGTCTCCGCCCAACTAGAACAGACTGCACATGACAGCGACAATGAAATCGAACGTGACTGCCGGCATCGAGCGCCTGGCCGGCAAGTATCTCACCTTCACCTTGGGGAGCGGCAGCTATGCGATCAACGTGCGGAAGATTCGCGAGATTATCCGCCGGACGCGGATCACCCCCTTGCCGAACATGCCGGCCTACGTCGGCGGCGTCATCAACCTGCGGAACCGGATTGTGCCGGTGTTCGATTTGGGGTTGCGGCTGGGACTGGACGCCGTGACTGCTAGCGATCACACGTGCATTGTCGTGACGGACGTGGTGAGCCAGGCTGGGGCGCGGGCTGAGATCGGGTTGGTGGTGGATGATGTGGAGGAGGTCACCACACTGACCTCGTCAGAGATTGAGCAACCGCCCGAATTCGGCGCAGGGGTTGATGCGGATCACCTACTCGGCATCGCCAAAATCAAGGGCACGGTCAAGGCACTGCTGGACATCGACCGCATTGTCGCGGCTGAGGCGTTCAAGTCGTTCGAAGCAACGAATCGGGTCTAGAACGCAGCAAGCAAAAGCCTTATTCCCCCCAAAAACATCGGCAAACAACAAGGACGACACATGACACTCAATACGAAACTCCTGACCTTGGGCATCGCGGGCACCGCGATTCCCCTGATGATCGCTGTGGGCATCGCCCTGCGCCAGGGTGCCGCGGTGGAGAAGACGGGCACCACTGAGAGCCAGAAACTCGCGGATGAGAGTCAACGCCATGTCTTGGACGGGGTCTTCGCCGCCATCACCGGCCAGCAGGCGCTGCTAGAACAGAAGGTCGCCAGCGACTTGAACGTTGCGCACAACGAGCTGGCCGCGGCGGGAGGGCTCAAGCTGACTCGAAATAAGCAGTCGTGGAAGGCGAAGAATCAACTGACCGCCACCAGCCAGACGGTTGAATTGCCCCAGGCCCAAATCGGCGCCGAGGTTGTTTCCCCAAACGCCGATCTCAAGACCGCATCACCGGTGGTGGACAAGGTGAAAGGGCTTGTGGGTGGGCTCTGCACGGTCTTCCAGCGCATGAACGATGCGGGCGACATGCTGCGCATCGTGACCAACGTGGAAGCCAAGGATGGCCAGCGCGCCGTGGGCACATTTATTCCTTCGGTCAATGCTGACGGTTCAGCCAATCCAGTAATCCAGCAGGTACTCAAAGGCGAGCGCTACCTGGGCCGGGCGTTTGTCGTCAACGCGTGGTATGTCACGGCCTACGAACCGGTCCGCGACCCTGTTGGTCAGGTCATCGGCATGCTGTTTGTTGGGGTGCCCGAGCAAAGCGTGACGAGTCTCCGCGAACAGATTCTAAAGGCCAAGGTTGGCCTGTCTGGCGGGGTTTATGTGCTCGACTCCAAGGGTTGCTACGTCATCTCTCCGGGCGGAGCCTTGGATGGCCAGCCAGCTTTGGACATCAAGGATGTGGATGGACAGCTGTATTTGCAGAACGTGATCAGGCGCGCTGTGGCGTTGAAGCCGGGTGAGCGTGGCCAAGCCCGTTATCGTTTGGCCTCCAATACCGGCGCCACGCCGCGTGTGCGAGTGGATTCGTTTGCATACTTCGCCCCGTGGGATTGGGTCATCGCCGCCGGAACGTATGAAGAGGAAATGCAAACCGCCGCGCGAGTGATCCGTTCCACCAACCGGCACGGCAACCTGCTATTGGGATTGACCTTTGCGGTATGTCTGGCAGGGGCCGCCGGGGCGTGGTGGTGGCTGTCCCGCAGTATTGCCCGACCGATCCTGGCCGCAACGGATTCGCTCACCCAGTCCTCGGCGCAGATCGCATCTGCCGCCGGGCATGTTTCCTCCGCCAGCCAGTCGTTGGCGGAAGGCGCGAGCG
>CAZWJC010000059.1:0-28506 GCA_964634255.1 uncultured Verrucomicrobiota bacterium
CGGCAAAGGACTACGATGGCGAGGGCCTGGTGAAGATCATCCGCGGCCTGCAGCCGAAGATCATCATCAACAACCGCACGGGCCTGCCGGAGGATCATGACACGCCGGAGCAGCGCGTGGGCAAGTATCAGGACCACCGCCCCTGGGAATCGTGCATCACGATTTGCCGCCAGTGGGCGTGGAAGCCCAACGACGACATGAAATCGCTCAAGGAATGCCTCCAGACGTTGGTGTTGTGCGCGGGTGGCGACGGCAACCTGTTGTTCAACGTTGGCCCGATGCCGGACGGTCGGATTGAACCGCGTCAAGTGGAACGCTTAAAGGAAATGGGCGTGTGGCTGGCGAAGAACGGCGAGAGCATTTATGGCACGCGCGGCGGCCCCTGGAAACCGACCAAAGCCGTGGCAAGCACGCGCAAGGGCAACGCGATCTTCTTGCATGTCTTCCGTTGGGATGGCGAGAGCGTCACGCTACCCAATATCGCGCGGGAGGTGAAGCGGGCTTCGCTTCTCAACGGTGGCAAGGTCGAGGTGCGAAAAGTCGAAGGCAAACTAGTGGTCACCGTGCCGCCCGAAGCGCGCGATGCAGTGAACACGGTGATTCGCCTGGAGCTGGACGGTCCAGCCCTGGACGTGCCCGTGGTGACCTCAGCGCCCTCGGTGAAAGCGAGCGCGTCGAACGTCTATCAGAAGCAGGTTCACGAGTACGGACCGGAGATGGCCTTCGACAACGACAGCGAGACGCGCTGGGCCACGGACGGCGGCACCAAGCAGGCGTGGATCGCCGCCGATCTGGGTAAGCCGCTGACGATCCAGCGCGTGCGCATCGAGGAAGCCATCGCCGAGCGTGTGCAGAAGTTCGAGTTCCAATCCCGCGACGGTCAGGAGTGGAAGACGATCTTCGCGGGCCAGAAGATTGGCCATTGGTTTCAAAGGGAGTTCGACCAACCCGTCACGGCACAGGAGTTCCGGCTGAACATCCTCGACGCCACCGACGGGCCGACCCTCAACGAGATCGAGTTCTTCGAGAAGTAAACCGCGATGAACAGTGCAATGGGCAGTCTGGACTGGGGGATCATTGTCATCTACTTGCTCGCCGTCGTTGGCCTGGGCGTCGCGGCGGGATTCCTGCGGCGCAAGGGCGAGCGCGGCGGCGAAGGGGGACACTATTTTCTCGCGGGCAACACGCTGACGTGGCCGGTCATCGGCTTGGCGATGTTCGCGGCGAACATCTCCACGGTGCATTTGGTCAGTCTCGCCGAGGCGGCCTACAAGTTCGGTCTCGTGTTCGGCAACTTCGAGTGGATGGCGGGCTTCACACTGATCCTGCTCTCGCTGTTCTTCGCGCCGCTCTACTTGCGCTCGAAGGTCGCGACGCTGCCGGATTTTCTTGAGCGCCGTTTCAATCGAGGTTGCCGTGATGTGCTCTCCGTGGTTTCGCTCTTCTCGGCCATCGTGATTCACATGGGCGTGGCGCTCTACACCGCGGCGTGGGTGTTGCGCGGGATTCTGGGGCTTGCACCGGGCGCGACGATCCTGGGTATGGACGCGCTCATGCTGTTCATCGTCGTGCTGGGTGTGTTGACCGGCGTTTACACCATGGTCGGCGGTCTGCTCGCCGTCGTGTGGACAGAGAGTGTGCAAACGGTGCTGCTACTCATCGGCGCGGTGGTCATTACGGTGGTGGGCTACCTGAAGATCGGCGGCTGGACGGAACTGGCGCAAACGCTCGCGACGCATCCGCATCCGCTCGCCAGTGTGCCGGACAGCAAAGTGACCTGGGACACGGCGAACTTCCTGAACATGGCGCGCACGTCGAGCGATCCGTCCGGGCTGGCGTGGTATTCGATCCTGCTGGGCTATCCGGTGCTGGGCATCTGGTATTGGTGCTGTGATCAGACCATCGTCCAGCGCGTCCTCGCCGCGAAGGACGAGAAGCACGCACGGCTCGGCCCACTGTTCTGCGCGTTCTTGAAGATCTGGCCGGTGTTCTTCTTCGTGCTGCCCGGCGTGATCTGCGTGGCGCTCGTGCAGAAGAACGCCTTCGGCGGCGCGGCGCCGCAAACTGCTGCCGACACCTACACGTTCCTCATCACGCATCTGCTGCCGGTTGGGCTGAAAGGGCTCGTGGCCGCCGCCATGCTCGCCGCCGCGATGCAAACCTGCTCCGCAGCGCTGAATTCGACTGCCACGCTCGTCGCCTACGACTTGTTCAAACGTCACAAGCCCGACCTCCGCGATCACACGCTCGTCACCATCGGCAAGTGGACCACCGTGCTCGGCACGATCCTCGCCATCGTGGCCTCACCGATCTTTGGTCACTACACGACGATCTTCGAGGGCATCAACAAACTCATCAGCTACGTCGCGCCGCCGATCACCGCGGTCTTCCTGCTCGGGGTGTTCTGGAAACGACCTTCGGGCACGGCGGCCTACCTCACGCTGGTCGTCGGCATGGCACTCGGCGCGGTGACGTTCTATCTCGACTGGAACAATATCTATCGCGGTGACTTCATGCTCATCGCGTTCCTGCTGCTCGTTGCATGTCTCGTCATCATGGTGGCGGCGACGTTCGTGTTCCCTGCGCCGCTGAAGGAGGAAGCGAAGCCGCTGATTTGGGAGGACTGGCGCGAACCGCTGCGGGGCGAAGCCGGTGGACGCGGATTGGGCAACTACCGGCTGGCCACCGTTGCCGTGTTGGTTGTGTTTGTGGTTTTATACCTTGTCTTTAGATGACGCACCTGCAACATCCTGGAACCAGCGAAGCCGCAAGGCTCAATCCACCCGGAGCTAAGAACCCAAGGCTCTTGTTGCCGTTGCTGTTCGGTTCAATCGCGCTCAGCGCGGCGGAGTTCCACGTCACGCCGGACGGCTCAGACGCCAACGAGGGTTCGCGCGCCAAGCCATTCGCCACTCTCGCCGCAGCTCAACGCGCGACGCGCACGCTGGCGGGACGCGAGCCGGTGACCGTCTGGTTGCACGCCGGCACGCATTACTTGACGGACACGATCCGGTTCACCGAGGCAGATTCCGGGACGGCCCAAGCGCCGGTCGTCTATGCCGCCAGTTCGGGGGAACAGCCGGTCCTCAGCGGTGGCACAAAGCTGGCGCTGGTGTGGACGAAGTTCGACGAGCGCCTTTTTCAAGCGAAGACACCGCCGGCGCTGGCGATCGATCAACTGTTCGTGAATGGCCAGCGCCAGCACATGGCGCGGTATCCGAACTACGAACCCCAGGCTCGGCAGTTCAACGGTTCGGCGGCGGATGCCATCGCGCCCGAACGCGTTGCACGCTGGAGCAATCCGGCTGGCGGTTACATCCACGCGATGCACACGGCGCTCTGGGGCGACATGCACTGGCGAATGCTCGGCAAGAAGAGCGACGGTTCGCTCGATTATGAGGGCGGCTGGCAAAACAACCGTCCCAGCCCGATGCACAAGCAGTTTCGCTTCGTCGAGAACCTTCGCGAGGAGCTGGACACGCCGGGCGAGTGGTTCCACGACGCGAAGAGCGGCATGCTGTTCTTCTACCCGCCCGCGGGCCTGGATTTGAAGCCGGCTGCCGTCGAGGTCGTGCGGCTGCGGCATTTGATTGAATTCAATGGCACGCAGGAGCGACCAGTGAAGTTCATCTCGCTGCGCGGGCTGACATTCCGGCACGCGGCGCGGACCTTCATGGATAATCGCGAGCCGCTCCTGCGCTCGGACTGGACGACCTATCGCGGCGGTGCGGTGGTGTTCAATGGCGCTGAGGACACAGTCATTGAGAACTGCGACTTCGACCAGCTCGGCGGCAACACGGTCTTCGTGAATAACTACAACCGCCGGATCACCGTCTGCGGCTGCCTCATCCGGGAGAGCGGTGCAAACGGCATTGCGTTTGTCGGCGATCCCAAGGCCGCGCGCAGTCCGGCCTTTAACTACAAGGACAAGGTTGAATACGAAACGCTGGACCGCGCGCCCGGTCCGAAAGGGGATAACTTTCCCGCCGACTGCGTGGTGGAGGACTGTCTCATCACGCGCAGCGGCCGGTTCGAGAAGCAGACCGCGCCGGTGCAGATTTCGATGGCGCAGAGGATCACGGTCCGGCATTGCTCGATCTACGATGTGCCGCGCGCGGGCATCAACATCGGCGACGGCTGCTGGGGTGGGCATGTCATTGAGCATTGCGACGTCTTCGACACGGTGTTAGAGACGGGCGACCACGGCAGCTTCAACTCCTGGGGACGGGATCGTTTCTGGCATCCGGACGTGCGCCTGGTGGCCAAGCAGGTTCGGGCGGATCCGGCGCTGCCATTCCTGGATATGATCCAACCCAACACGTTACGCAACAACCGCTGGCGGTGCGATCACGGCTGGGACGTGGATCTCGACGACGGCTCCAGCCGCTACGTCATCGGCAACAACTTACTCCTCCACGGGGGACTAAAGTTGCGCGAAGGTTACGGACGTATCGCGACAAACAACGTCATCGTCAACAACAGCCTCCACCCACATGTCTGGTACGAGAACAGCGGCGATGTCTTCGCCCGCAACATTGTCATGGGGCCGTATCGCCCCGCCCTCATGTCCATTGCCCGGTGGGGCCGGGAGCTGGATCACAACCTGTTCGCGACCTCCAACGCCGACCGAACCAGGTTTGCCACGAACGGCTGCGACGCGAATTCGCTCGTGGGTGACCCGCTCTTCGTGGACTCCTCGAAAGGCGACTTCCGCGTGAAGGATGGCTCGCCGGCGTTGAAACTGGGCTTTGTAAACTTCCCGATGGACCAATTTGGTGTCCGTTCGCCGCGGCTGCGGGCCATCGCGCGAACGCCGGAGATTCCCGCCGTGAGAATCGTCGCCGCCGATTCGCCTGGCGCCGCGGCCGAAACCCAATGGCAGGGCGCAACCTTGCGAGAGTTGATGCACTACGAATTCTCCGCTCTCGGCGTGGCGGCGGATGCGAAGGGAGTTTTGCTGGCCGCGGTGCCTGCGCAGTCCCCGGCATTCGCGGCTGGGTTGCGGAAGGGCGACTTCATCCAACGCGTCAACGAACGAACCGTGAGCAAGGCGAGGGAGTTCGTCGAGGCCACAAGCGGAAGCGCCAACCTCCGGCTCGTGCTCATTCGCGATCAACAAACCAAGACCATCGAGATCACCCTGGACAAACGGCCGTGAACCAAACCAGCCAACTCACCACGAGCGACAGCCTCGAAGATCAGGGGTGGTTCGATTCACTCAAACACTCATGAAGATGCCGCCTGCCAACACGCTGCTGGTTGCCGCGTGGTTCCCGTTGACTTCGCTGCTCAACGCCGCCGATGCCACCACGACCCTCTGGTTCAACGCCCCCGCCACCCGCTTTCACCAATCGCTCCCGCTCGGGAACGGGCGCATTGGCGCGATGGTGTTTGGCGGGGTGGGCGAGGAGCGCATTGCGCTGAACGAGAGTTCCGTCTGGTCCGGCTCGCGCGATGACGGTGACCGGCCGGAGGCGCACAAGGCCCTACCGGAAATCCGCCGACTGTTGCTGGAGGGCAAGAACGCCGAGGCAGAGCAGTTGGTCAACGCGAACTTCACCTGCCAAGGCAAGGGCTCGGGCCATGGCAGCGGCGCAAACGTGCCATTCGGTTGCTACCAGACCCTTGGCGATCTGCGGCTGAAATTCGGCGACTCGTCAGGTGGACCAACGCTCAAGTGTGGCAGCGGGCATCGAGCTGAGTCGGCCAATCAGGAGGTGGAGTTCTCCTCGGACGGTGACCAGGACACCAAGTGGTGCGTCATTCATGCAGGCCGGCCCGTGGTGTGGCAGCTCGACCTCGGGAAGCCCGCCGCCACGCCGGCCGAATATCGCTTCACATCAGCCGAGGACGTTCCGGAACGCGATCCGCGGACTTGGAAGCTGGAAGGATCGGTGGATGGCCAGACGTGGACGCTGCTGGACGAGCGCAAGGATGAACCGCTCTTCGCCCGGCGACACGAGACCCGCGCCTACAGGATCGCGAAGCCGGCAGCCGGTCGCTTCTTTCGGTTGACCTTCATGCCCAACCGCGGCGTCACACATTTCCAAGTATCCGAGATTGCCCTCGATGGCGTCACGCCGAATCCGCTCGCGCAGGTGCCGACGGCGGAATACTCACGGACGCTTGACCTGCGTACCGCACTGGGGAACATGGTTTACGAGAAAGACGGAGTGCTCTACAGGCGCGAACATTTCATCAGTGCGCCCGATGAGGTTTTTGTTTCACGCCTGACTGCCAGCAAGCCGGGGGCGCTGTCATTCACTATTGCCCTGGATCGCAAGGAACGGTTTGAGACCAAGGCCACGGCTCCAAACGAGCTTCTGATGACGGGCTCGTTGAACGATGGCCGCGGCGGCAAGGGCGTAACCTACGCGGCGCGGCTGCGGGCGCAGGTCAGCGGCGGCTCGGTGAAGGCAGCGGGCGACACGCTCGTCGTGACCAACGCGGACGAGGTCGTGCTGCTCCTCGCGGCCGCGACCGACTACAAGGGATTTGCCGGTCGCCAGTTGGATGATCCACTCGCAGCGACGAAGGCCGACCTCGACAAAGCCGCCAAGAAGTCGTTCGACACATTGCTCGCGGCGCAAGCGGCCGACCACGGGAAGTGGTTCAACCGCGTCGAAGTGAATCTGCCGGCGACGGCGAACAGTGCGTTGCCGACGGACAAACGCCTCGCCGAGTTTGCCAAGGGCGCGGAAGATCCGGCGCTGGCGGCCTTGTACTTCAACTTCGGCCGCTACCTGTTGATCAGTTCGTCGCGCCCCGGCGGCCTGCCCGCCAACTTGCAGGGCATCTGGGCCGAGGAGATTCAGACCCCGTGGAACGGCGACTGGCATCTCGACATCAACGTGCAGATGAACTACTGGCCTGCTGAGGTCTGCAATCTATCCGAGTTGCACGAGCCGATGCACAAGCTCATCGCGTCGCTGGTCGAGCCGGGCCGCAAGACCGCGAAGGCTTACTACAACGCACGCGGCTGGGTGGCACACGTGATCACGAATCCATGGGGCTTCACTTCGCCAGGCGAGCATGCTTCGTGGGGCGCGACGGTCAGCGGTTCGGCGTGGCTGTGCCAGCATCTCTGGGAGCACTACGCTTTCACACAGGACCGAGAGTTCCTCCGCTGGGCGTACCCGATTCTCAAGGAGTCGGCCCTGTTCTACCTCGACAACCTCGTGGAAGAGCCGAAGAAGAAGTGGCTCGTCACCGGCCCATCCAACTCGCCGGAGAACGCGTTTCGGCTGCCGGACGGAAAAGTGGCGCACGTCTGCCTCGGGCCGACCATTGACATGCAACTCTTGCGCGAGTTGTTCGGCAACACCGCCCAAGCTGCCGAAATCCTCGGCCTCGACACCGACTTGCGCCGCGAACTTGCCGAGAAGCGCGCCCGTCTCGCGCCGAATCAGATCGGCTCGGACGGACGTTTGCAGGAGTGGCTGGAGCCGTATCCCGAGCCCGAGCCCAAGCATCGCCACGTTTCGCCGCTCTACGGGCTGCATCCGTATTCCGAGATCACGCCTCGGGGCACGCCGGACTTGGCGGTCGCAACGCGCAAATTGCTGGAGAGCCGCGGCGACGAAGGCACGGGCTGGTCGCTCGCGTGGAAGATTAATTTCTGGGCGCGACTGCACGACGGCGACCGCGCACATCGACTGTTGCAGATGCTCCTGCGACCGGCGATGACCTCCGGGATGAATTACATGGGCGGCGGCGGTTCGTCGGCGAACCTGTTCTGCTTCCATCCGCCGTTCCAGATTGACGGCAACTTCGGTGGGTGTGCGGGTATTGCGGAGATGTTGCTGCAATCGCACGCGGACGAGATCGAATTGCTACCCGCTCTCCCTAGCGCTTGGCCGACCGGCTCGGTCAAGGGCCTTCGCGCCCGCGGCAATTTTACAGTGGACTTCGAGTGGGCGGATCGGCGCGTGACGACATTTCACATCACCTCGACCGAGCCCCGGGAGGTAAAGGTTCGAGTGAACGGTGCGGTTCATGCCATCAAGGCGAAGGAGATTCAGAAAGCAACGGATGGCGCAGCGCTCCGACGCGAATTTCTCCAGAAGGCGCGGCCGGAGATTCGGAAACTCTTGCAGGATGTTGAGGCGCGTGTGGGCTTGCCGATGACCTGGGTTGCCTTGCGGGCCAGCGACGCTGTGTTGGCGCGTTGCTACTACGATCCGTTTCGCAACGAGGCGCAGATCCAGTTTCGCCAAGGCTGGCAAGACGTGGATGTGGCGCACGAGTTGATGCACATGCGCATGGATTTGGTCGAAGGTTTTGGCCTGCTGGCGTGGCGACGCGATGTTCCCCATACCGAAGCGGCGGAGGCGGCTTTCGGACGGGTGCAGACCTACGTCAACGACGAGGTCGTTCATCGTCATCTCGTCGACGCCGGCCTCAAGTTCAACGAGGAAGTGCTGCGCCCACCGCTCTTCGACGACATCTATGCGAACGTTGCACGCTATCTGGAGGAAGGCCGTGACCGCGCGAACGACGGCATGGCGCATCTCGACGCACTCGGCTACGGAGCTTTGTGCCGGGCCGCCTTTCTAGTGCAGGCGGAATTGATCTTGAAGAATTACCGGACGCTGCTTCCCGAACGTCGGATCGTGTTGGCCGAGCAGTTCATTCGCGCCTTTCGCGCTCATCGCCCCGACGAAGCCGCCAAGGCTGATGCCGTCCTCGTGTTGTTCCAGCAGCACGACGTCCAAACGCCCGCCGGCCAACGCGAGATTCTGCGACGCTGGGCCGCCTCGGAGGGACTGGACAAATTCGTCGGCGTGAGCGCCTACCAGAAAACACCCGCGGGTAGTTACATTCTCCCGTTCCCCGCAGACTCACCTCCAGGCTCAATATGAAAACAGCAGTCTTTCTGCTCGCGATGGTGTTGGTCGCCGGTTGCGCCGCCCAGAAGTCGCCACAGCGTTACGCCTGGGTCACCGGCCTCAAGCCGGAGAAAGCCGATTATTACCGACAGCTTCATGCGAACCCGTGGCCAGCCGTTAACAAGACCATCAAGGCGTGCCATATCCAGAACTTCTCGATCCACGAGCGCGAGATTGACGGTAAGCTCTACCTGTTCGCCTACCTGGAGTACACCGGCAAGGATTTCGAAACCGACATGAAGAAGATGGCCGCCGATCCGGAAACCGTCCGCTGGTGGAAGGAAACCGACCCCTGCCAGTCGCCACTGCCGGATGCGGCGGCGAAAGGCAAGATTTGGAGCGACACGAAGGAGGTGTACTTCTTAAAGTAGCGGAAGCATTCCGCGCCAAACGAGACCGTGCCATGAGCATGTTCGACACCATCGGCAAATCCGCCGACCCCGCGGGGCGGGCGGAGAAAACCTTAAAGAAGCTGGCGCGGATGAACGCGGTGCTCCGTCATGCCGAGCCGGATCGCGTGCCGATCAGTGATTTCTTCTGGGGCGGGTTCATCGAGCGCTGGCGACGGGAACTCGACCTGGCCGCCGATGCCAATCCCTACTACCATTACGATCTAGATTGGATCGTGACGGTGCCGAACATGGACCCGTGGATTCGGCCGTTCGAGACACTCCGGGAGAACGCTGAGGAAGTGGTTGTTAAGACTGGCTTCGGGGCCATCATGCACAAGCACTTTGAGTTTCCCATGCCGGAGATGCGCGCCTGGGAGGCGGACACCTTTGAGAAGTTGGAGCGGGCGGTCTTTGACGATCCGCGCGATTCGCGACGTTTCCTCTCGGCGGGCGACAACCAGATCGTCGGGGTGGGAGACGGCTTTCAGCGTAACTCGCCCGCGTGGATCGAGACTGTGAGGTCGTTACGCCCGGACTTCCCGGTATACGGAAGCATCATCGAGGCGAGCGAATGCCTCACGCGTCTCATCGGCCAACAGAATGCGATGCTGTGGATGGCGGAATTTCCCGAGCGCATGGGCGCAGTCATCAACCGGATTGGCGACCATTACCTCGAGATGGCGAAGGCGGAGATGGCGGCTGGCGCTCGCTTGCTGGACGGCTTTGTCATCTGGGGCGACGTGGCCTACAAGAAATGCACCTTCATGTCGCCGCGCTATTGGCGTGAGTATTTTAAGCCCTGGGTGGCGCAGATTACCGCGCACGCTCATGCGCAGGGATTGCCGGTTATCTATCACGGCTGCGGCAACGTGAAGGCGATCCTTTCAGATTACATCGAGATGGGAGTGGACGCCTACAACCCGCTGGAAGTGAAGGCCGGCATGGATGTCGTGGAATTGCGTCGGCAATACGGTCACCAGATCGGTTTCTGTGGGAACAGTGACATACAGGTTTGGGAAACGGGCGACCGCGCCGCCATCCGCCGCGAAGTCCTGCGCAAGCTCAATGCTGCGAAAGGCGGCGGGTTGATCTTCCAGTCGGACCACTCGGTCAGCAGTGCGGTGTCCGGGGAGACCTATGACTACATCGTCAAGCTGGTGCGCGAGTTTGGGAACTATCCCTTGGAGCTTCCCGCCGAATTCCAGGAAGCCCTGTAGACGAAATCCGGACTTGGAATTATGCCACCGCTAGTCGCCAGCATCTTCTTTCACGCCGTCGGGGCCACAGCGGCGGCGTGTTGCTACGTCCCGCAGAAGAGAGTCAAAGGCTGGTCGTGGCAATCCTACTGGCTGACGCAGGCCGCATTCTGCTGGTTGTTACTGCCGATCGCGGGCGCGTTCCTCACCGTGCCGGATTTCTGGCGCGTGGTGCAAGAGTCACCGCGCGAGGCGATGCTGAGGAGCTTCCTGTTGGGCGCCGCTTACGGGGTGGGTGGTACCGCCTTCGGAGTGGCGATCCGCTACGTTGGTTTCTCCATTACCTATGCCGCGGCTATCGGTATCTCGACGGTAATGGGTACTGCGTATGCCATTGCGAAAGGCAACTCCACGCTCACGGACGCCGGCGCTAATATCCAGATGTTCCTGGCCAAGGCTGGTGCGAATTGGGTCGTCCTAGGCATCGCCATCGGCGTCGTCGGCGTGGTGTTTTGCGGTCTGGCGGGGCGTTGGAAGGAGCGCGATCAGGCGCAGGCTGGCGGCCAGACCCCCAGCAGCCGCAACCTGTTCATCGGCCTGGCGCTCTGTTCGCTCGCGGGTGTCCTGTCCGCCGTGTACGGCATCGCCCTGACGGAAGGCGCGCCCATTGCCAAGCTGGCGGAACAACACGCCACAGGACGAACTTTCCTCGGCATTGATGCCGCCACGTTTTGCAGCAACGCGATCTATCCGTTCACAAATGCCGGTGCGTTCGTCACCACGGCAGTCTATTGCCTCTTCCTCCACGGACGACACGGGACGCTCGGCGAAATCGTCACGCTTCGCGATGGCGGGAAGAAGGCACGGCTGGCGCTCAATTGGGCGCTGGCGATACTCACCGGCTGCCTGTGGTACGGGCAGTTCTTCTTCTACGGCTTCGGACACTTCTACATCATGAAGGTCGCCGGTTTCGAGCAGACCTGCTGGGCCATCCACATGATCCTGCTCATCCTGCTGGGCACGGTGATCGGTGTGATCTTCAAGGAATGGAAAGGGTGCCGGTCGCGCACGCACGCTGGGCTGGTGTTCGCGCTGGCCCTGCTTATCATCGGGAAGCTGCTGCTCGATTACGGCAATTATCTCGGCACCCAGGCGGCAAAATGAAAGGCATCCCGTGAAACGCTACGGAACAGTCATCGGCCTGCGCGCCGAGAAACTCGACGAATACAAGAGGCTGCACGCCGCCGTCTGGCCGGATGTGTTGAGGATGATCCAAGCGTGCCACATTCAGAACTACTCGATCTACCTGCGCCGACTTGACGACGGCCAGCATTATCTCTTCAGTTATTTTGAGTACACCGGCACTGATTTCACCGCCGACATGGAGCGGATGGCCGCCGATCCGACGACGCAACGTTGGTGGGCCGTATGCAAACCCTGCCAACAGCCGCTGGCCAGCCGTGAGTCGGAGGAGTGGTGGGCGGCCATGGAGGAAGTCTTTCACCAGGACTGACGCATCAGCGAATGGACCCGCACCGGCTTCAGGCAAAGCCGCGCCCGACACCGGCGACAGCAGGGCGTGGGGCTGTAATCTGCTTCCACCGGTGTCCCGGGCGGATCGTCGCTCTTGGCCGATGCAACGAGCTTTTTTCAGTGAACAACATATCGACATGACTCCAGGCACATTCCCGCACCTCGTATTGTCTTCCACCCGTCGTCTCGCCATGCCGATTGCGAGCTATCCGGCATTAACGCTCACCGGGGCGAAGGTGTCGGACATCGTCACGAATCCGCGCGCCCAGCTTGACGCCCAGGCGGCGCTGCAAGAACGGCATCCCTCGCCGTTCGTGCTGACGGCCATGGATCTCAGCGCCGAGGCGGAGGCCTTTGGTTGCGCCATCGCGGTGTCGGACGCAGAAGTGCCCACCGTGATCGGCCGGCTCGTCACCAATCTGGAGGAGGCTCAGAAGCTCCCCGTGCCGCGGCCCGGAGACAAACGCACGGGCGTCTATCTTGAAGCCGTGCGATTGCTCGGGTTGATGCCAGGCAGACCGTTTGTCTTTGCGGGCTGCATTGGACCGTTTTCGCTGGCAGCGCGGCTCGTTGGCGTGAGCGAAGCGATGGAATTGACCGTCACCGAACCCGAGTTAATGCACGCGTTGCTGGAGAAGAGCACGGCGTTTCTGACGGCATACCTCAAGGCGTTTCGCACCGCTGGGGCGGGCGGCGTCATCATGGCCGAACCGGCAGCGGGTCTGTTGTCCCCCCGCGGGCTTTCGACGTATTCCAGCGCGTACATCAAACGCATCGCCGCCGAGGTGGCGGACGACCGATTCACCGTACTGCTGCACAACTGCGCCGCGAAGCTGCTGCATCTGCCTGCGATCCTGGAGACGGGCTTGCAGGCGTTCCACTTCGGCGCGCCGATGGATCTCGTGGGGGCACTGGCCAAAGTGCCTTCAGACGTGGTGTTGTGTGGAAATCTGGATCCCACGGCGGTCTTTGTGCAAGCACCGCCCGCAGAGGTCACGGCCCGCACGGCGCAACTGCTGGCTGCCACGGCGGCGCACCGCAACTTCGTGATTTCCTCCGGCTGCGACGTGCCGCCCAACGCGCCGCTTGCCACCCTCGACGCGTTCTATGATGCCGTGAACGATGCCAACCAGTGATTTATGATTTTCTCCGAACCCATTTTTACCCACGTTAAAGATGGTCAGCCAAATCGCGTGGCGAGTGGCCTTGGCGAGCATGGCGGGCCAGTTGAAGCGCCGCGCGCTCACAAACGCTGTTTCAAGCCGCGCTGTGCGATTCAGCTTTTTGGCGTCGCATTGCTCGTTTGGCTCGGCGCGACGGACATCGCTTGGGCGGATCCGGCCAACGTGCATGTCTTCGCCTGCACGGATTACACGCAAGGAAAGGTCTTCATCGTCGCGGCGGACGGAAAGATCGAGTGGGAATACCAGACGGCGAGTTGTAACGACCTTTGGGTGCTGCCGAACGGCAATCTGCTCTTCAACACCGGCCAGGGCGTGAAGGAAGTCACGCGCGAAAAGAAAGTAGTTTTTGACTATCAATCAAAGAGCGAGATTTACGCCTGCCAGCGGCTCACGAACGGCAACACGTTCATCGGCGAATGCAACAGTGGCCGGCTCCTGGAGGTGTCGCCGTCTGGACGCATCGCGAAGGAGGTGCGCCTGCTGCCCGAGGGTAAGGATGGCGGCCACCTCTACATGCGCAATGCCCGGCGGTTGGTGGACGGAAATTATCTCGTGACGCATTACGGCGAGCAGGTGGTGCGCGAATACGAATCCGAAGGCAGGGTCGTGCGGGAGATCCCGGCAGCGGGCGGTCCGCACAGCGCAGCGCGACTGCCAAACGGCAACACCATCATTACCTGCGGTGACAAACCCGGCGGCGCGCGAGTGTTCGAGGTGGACAAAGCGGGCATGGTGGTCTGGCAAGTCCAGGGCGAGGAGTTGCCCGGCATCAGCCTGAAGTTCATCGCCGGCTTCCACCGGTTGCCGAATGGCAACACTGTCTTCGCCAATTGGCTGGGGCACGGTCAGTTTGGCAAAGCGCCGCACCTCATCGAGATCACACCGGACAAGCGCGTCGTCTGGACCTCAGCCAACCACGAGAAGATGCGAACCGTTTCCAGCGTGCAGGTGCTGGATGTGACAGGTGATGTGACGCGCGGGGAAGTCTGGCACTGATGGTGACGATGAAATCCCAAATCCCAAATCCCAAATCCGAAAGAACGCCAAAGCCCGAAGCCCGAAGTTGCAGCGCTCACGCTACGGGAGTTCATTGGGATTGCCGGTTGCGGGCTCCGTTCGGATTCTGCGTTTCGACGTTCGGCCTTGTTCTGGCTGCCCTGCTTGCCTTGCGCTGCCCCGCCGGCGCCGGTTCGTTCGAAATCCCCGCCTGGGCTTTTGACCGCGGCAACGTCAAGGTTTTCACCGATCAATATGCTGATGCCGGTCCCATGGTGGCATACGGCGGACATTCGCCCGTAGTCGTCGAGTATGACATCCCGTTTCCGGCAGCGGGCAAGTATCGCCTCAGCGTCCAGTATGCGGCGGCGAACGCACGCCCGGTTGAGCTTTCGCTCGATGGCGCTGCGGTGGCACAGGTTTGCCGTACGGCGACCGGTTCGTGGAACACGAGTGGCGCAACATGGGAAGCCTCTGCGGAGTTGAAGGTCGCCGCCGGTTCGCACACGCTTCGGTTGATGCGTCCTGGCGACTTTCCGCATGTGGTTAGTCTGCGGTTCGAATCTGAGGGGATTCCCTCCGGCTTTGTTCTGAATCGTCCCAAGGCGCGCGGACTCCCTGGTGAGACTGGCGCCTCCGGTTCTTCCGCATTCGATTCCGAACGCGCCGTCGTCTCGCTGCGGCTTGCGATTGAGGATCTCATGGTCAGCTTCGGCGAGCGTTATCCGAAAGGCGACACGCTCCTGAAACGCCTGGCTGAACTGGAAGCACAGTTGAAGTCGTCCGCCGCGTCGGCGCGGGCGGCGACTGCCTTGGCCGCGCTCCAGCGTGAGGCGATGTTGGCGAATCCGCTGCTCGATTTCGATAAGCTGCTTGTGCTGAAACGCGGCTTTCCAAAGCCGGGGGCCGCGCGTCGCGCTATGGGCGGCGCGCTTGGCGTCGGCACACTCAACGCCCATACCAGCGACGATACGCCACGGCAGGGCCAGTGGGACGACGAACTCGCGGTCCTCTCAAACCTGCGCGCCGAACCGCAGCTTGTTACACTTTACCGTCCCGGGAAACTGGAGTCGCTGATAGATCCAGTGTCGCACTTCGAGGCCGATCGCTTGCTCTTCGCCAAGCGCGGCGCGACGGAGGCCAACTGGCGGCTGTGGGAGATGGCCGTTGACGGTACGGGCTTGCGGCAGATCACGCCGGATGACGGCGAGGATGTCGGCCACTTCGATCCGTGTTATCTGCCGGACGGGCGCATCATTTTTGCGTCCACGGCGGTGTATCAAGGCCTGCCATGCGAGTTCGGGGCGCAGGCGATGACGTGCCTTTACCTGCTCGATCCACGCCTGGGGAGTATTCGCCAGCTCACCTTCGAGCAGGACAGTGACTGGTGTCCCACGATGCTGCCGAACGGGCGGGTGCTTTATTTGCGCTGGGAATATACGGATCAGTCCCACTCGAACTCGCGCATCCTGTTTCACATGAACCCGGACGGCACGGATCAGCGCGAGTTCCGGGGCAGCGGGTCTTGGTTCCCCGGTTCATTCTTCTACGCCAAGGCAATTCCGGGCGAACCCCATCAGATCATCGGGGTGGCTGGCGGGCATCACGGCACGCCCCGCTCGGGACGTTTGCTGATTCTGGATCCCAGCCAGGGCCGGCGCGATGGCGAAGGCATCGTGCAGGAGATTCCGGGGCGCGGGAAAGCCGTCGAGCCGATCGTGCGCGACCGATTGGTGGATGGCGTGTGGCCGCAGTTCCTCATGCCCTGGCCGTTGAGCGCGAAGTACCACCTCGTCGCGGCGAAGCTCGATCCCAATGCGTTGTGGGGCATCTACCTGGTGGACGTTTTCGACAATATGACGCTTATCAAGCAGGTCGAAGGCGCGGCTCTGCTCTGGCCGATCGCGCTGCAAAAGACTCACAAGCCACCGGCAATTCCAGATCGGGTCAACCTTGCCAGCGATGAAGCCAGCGTCCTCATTACGGACATCTACCAGGGGCCGGGGTTGCGGGGCGTGCCGCGTGGTACGGTGAAGCGGCTGCGCGTAATCGAATACTACTTTTCTCGGCGTGGGTTCGGCGGGCTGTACGGAACACTGGGCTTGGACGGTCCGTGGGACGTGAAACGGATCCTTGGCACCGTGCCGGTCGAGGCGGACGGATCGGCGCATTTCAACGTGCCCGCGAACTCGCCGCTGTCGCTCCAGCCGCTCGATGAAAAAGGGCAGGCGCTTCAACTGATGCGCAGTTGGTTCGTGGGCATGCCGGGTGAAGCGGTTTCGTGTGCCGGGTGTCACGAGCCACAGGATGAAGCCTCGGCGAATCGACCGACACTTGCCGCGCGCCGTGTTCCATCACCCATCGAGCCGTGGTATGGGCCAGCACGCGGTTTCAGTTTTGTGCGCGAGGTCCAGCCGGTGTTGGACAAGTATTGCGTGAGCTGCCACGACGGTGCAAAGCCCGGCCAACCGCCATTGAAGGGCGGCGTGGCTCTTACGAATTGGTCCAGCCAATTGGCCGGGCGGTGGGATGGCGGCGGCAAATTCACCGAATCCTATTTCCAGCTTCAACGCTACGTGCGCCGCGCCGGCATCGAGGGTGATCGTTTGATGCTTGCGCCTTTGGAATTCCACTTCAGCACCACCGAGCTTGGCCAGATGCTTGCGCGCGGCCATCACGGAGTGAAACTCGACGCGGAAGCGTGGGAGCGGCTTGCCGCGTGGGCGGATCTGAACGCGCCGTTCTACGGGACCTGGGGTGAGATACCCCAGTTCTGCAAGGACCAACCGGGTGGCACAAAGCTCGCGACCGCGAACCGCCGGGCCGAAGAGTTGCGCCGCAAATATGTTCCGTCCGGACCGCATCCCGATTACGAAGCCATCCCGGTCGCCAGCGCGCCTGACATCACGCCGGTGATTCCTGTCAAGCCGGCTCCGGCTGAGGCGAGGCTCTTGGTCTGCGAAGGCTGGCCATTCGATCAGGCGACGGCCGTTGCGAAGCAAAAGGCGGCTTCGGCTGACGGGAAGACAGAGCGCACGCTCGACCTCGGTGATGGCGTAAAGCTGGAACTGGTGCGCGTGCCGGGCGGGAAGTTCATCATGGGCTCAGGCAGCGGGAGGCAAGGCGAAGCGCCGCGTTCGGTAGTCGAAGTGAAGCCGTTCTGGATGGCGACGTGCGAGACGGCGAACCGCCAGTTTCGCCAGTTCCAGCCCGAACACGACAGCCGCACGGAAGACCGCCACGGCTACCAATTCGGCCGGCTCTGCTACGACGTGAACCAACCCGATCAGCCCGCCGTTCGCGTGTCGTGGGCAGAAGCCGACGCCTTCTGCCGCTGGCTTTCACAGAAGAGCGGCACGCGGGTCGTACTCCCGACCGAGGAGCAGTGGGAATGGGCCTGCCGCGCCGGCAGCTCCGCACCGTTTTGGTTTGGCGATCTCGACACCGACTACTCGCCCTTTGCGAATCTGGGCGACAAGATGCTCGCCGAGTTCGCCGCTGATACCGCGCTTGACAACTACTCAGACGCGCGGCCCATGTTGAATCCCAATCGCTACGACGACTGGATTCCGCGCGATGACCGCTTCAACGACCGCGGCTTTGTCAGCGAACCGGTGGGGCGCTACCAGCCCAACCCCTGGGGACTGCACGATCTTCACGGCAACGTTTGGGAATGGACACGCTCCGAGGAGCGTGCAGCACCGGTTGACAGTGGACGAGTGGTGCGTAGCGGCTCGTGGTTTGATCGCCCGCAGCGTTGCACGGCCAGCGCGCGGCTTTCTTATCCGCCCTGGCAGCGCGTCTTCAACGTCGGTTTCCGCATCGTATGTGAGGATGCCCGTGCCCTTGCTGCTGATCCTCTGCGCGAATCAACGGCTGCCCGCTGAACGAGACCGATATGTGAGCCAAAAGTTCCGGCCTCTTGAATGTATGTGAAGTCTATGAGCCGTCATTTGTTTTGGATTCTTTTCGGGATGTTGACCGCGGCGAATGCCAGCGATCTCTCCTTCAGCGATCCGGCCAAAGCGAGCCCACCGCCCGCTTGGGCCGTCGGCTTCGCGAACCGCGCCCCGGACCTGGATGTCTTACCCGGTTTCCAAAAGCCGCCACCCGGCTTCGGGACGGTGCCGTTCTTCTGGTGGCTGGGCGATCCGCTGACGAAGGAACGGCTCGGCTGGCAACTGGAGCAAATGGCCGGCATGGGCGTGTCGGGCTACCAGATCAATTACGCGCATTCGGACCGCGGCGGGCGCAGCTACGGGTTGACGTATCCCAGCGAGCCGCCGCTGTTCTCGGAGGATTGGTGGGCGCTGACGGGCTGGTTCATGCAGGAGGCCAAGAAGCAAAACGCCGGCATCAGCCTCAGCGATTACACGCTCGGTTTCGGTCAGGGTTGGTGCGTGGACGAAATCCTGCGCGAACATCCGGAGGTGAGAGGCATGCAGTTGCACATGGACAAGGATGGCAAGGTCCGCGCCGAAACCGTGGCGTGGTCGTTGAACCCCATGCACCCGATGTCGGGCAAATGGTATGCGGAGAAATTCTTCGGCCAGTTTGAGCGGCGTTTCCCCGGCGAAGGCGGCAAGGGACTCAATTTCTTCTTCTCCGATGAGCTCGGCTTCGGCGTGGGCGGGCACCTTTGGTCGTCCCAGTTCGCAGAGGAATTCCAAAAGCGGAAGGGTTACGACATCACACCCGAGTTGCCCGCGCTCTTCAAAGACATCGGACCGCGCTCACCCAAAATCCGGCTCGACTACAACGACGTGCTGGTGGCGCTGAGCGAGGAGGGGTTCTTCAAGCCGGTCTTCGATTGGCACCAACAGCGCGGGATGATCATGGGCTGCGACCACGGCGGGCGGGGGCGCGACGTGATGGAGTTTGGGGACTACTTCCGCACGCAACGATGGAATCAAGGGCCGGGCGCCGACCAGCCCGGCCTCGGCAAGGACCTCATCAAAGCCAAGGTCGCCGCGTCCATCGCGCACTTGTATCAGCGTCCGCGCGTCTGGCTCGAAGGTTTTTATGGCAGCGGTTGGGGCACGACTTCGGCGGGCGTGGTGGATGCAACCTTGGCCAACTATGTGATGGGCTTCAATCTCCTCGGCATCCACGGCATGTATTACTCGACACATGGCGGTTGGTGGGAATGGGCCCCGCCGGACAACACTTTTCGCATGCCGTATTGGAAACACTTCCGCGGTTTCATGGATTGCGTGCAGCGCCTCAGCTACCTCCTCAGCCAGGGCGTCCATCGCTGTGACGTCGCGATTCTCTATCCGGTCGCGCCGATGGAAGCGGGCATGGATGGTCCGCAAGCAGTGCAAGCCGCCTTCAGCACCGGGCAGCAACTCTACGGCAAGGGCGTGGATTTCGACTTCATGGACTTCGAATCCCTGGCCCGCGCGAAAGTCGTCGGCAAGGAGCTCCATGTTTCCGGAGAAATCTATCGCGTGCTGGTGTTGCCCGCGATGAAAGCCGTGCGCCACTCGACGCTGCAGAAGGCGGTCGAGTTTCACCGGGCGGGCGGAATCGTCGTGGCTATCGGTGCGTTGCCCGAGGCCAGCGACCGCGTGGGTCGCGACGATCCCGAGGTGGCGTCGATGGTGAAGGAACTCTTTCCTGACGGCCCAACTTCCGACGTCTTCGCCAAACTGCCTGAGCGCGACTATGAAGGCCCTGGTTACATCCAGCATCGCCGGATTGGCCCGCGCGACATCTACGCCATCTACGGTGCGCCGAAGGACAGCGAGTGTTTCTTCCGCGCCACCGGCCAGGTCGAGCTGTGGGATCCGTGGTCGGGCACGACACGTCCGTTGGCCGTTTCTTCACAGGATACCCGCGGCACCCGACTCAAGCTGCCGCTAACCGAAAAGGAGATTCAGTTGATTGTCTTCAGCTCTGGCCGGGCAGACCTCGCTGCCAAAACCGCGGAAACGCCGGCCACGGTGATCCAGGTCGAAGGCGATTGGGAATTCGAGCTGCAACCGACGAGCGACAATCGCTTCGGGGATTTCCATTGGCCACCGACGTCAACGCTGGTGGGCGCGGAGGTGCGGCAGCTTTGGTATTGCGAGGGCGACCAAACCAACGGTCCGTGGCGCAAGGTCACCTGTTCATTCGGTCCGCAGTTCCTCCGATCTACCAACTCGCCGCCGGGCGCGGACGCCAAGCCGTGCGAGTTCTCGTGGCGCTGGGGCATCGAGAGCGATCCCGGCCATCAGGGCTACCACGGCCTGAAGGAAGAAGTGCATGACGAGCTGTTCGCCATCGGCAAGGCGAAGAACAACGGTCATTATATGCCTGATGTTTTCACCTACGAGCCGGACGGCGGGGCGTTCCTCTCCACCACAGTCATCGCCCCGCGCGACATGGCTGCGCATGCGCTTACAGGGCCGGTCAAACCCGCGCAGGTCCAACTCAACGGCGCAGTCGTGTCCGGGCCGATTCTTCAATTGAAGGCGGGCGCGAATCCGCTCGTCCTGCACTACACCAAACCCGGCCGCACGTACTTCGTTGTATCCGCCGAGCCCGGGGAATCGGCAGAAGCTGACGAAGTCTTCTCTTCCGCCGCTTTCTGGATTTGGTATCCGGGAGAAAAAGTCGGCGCCGACCGTTGGTTCAGCAAGGCGTTCGACCTCGACAAAGTCGCCAAAGCGGCCCGGCTCCGCATTACCTGCGACAACAGCTACGCCGTCTCCATTAATGGCAAGGCTATTGGCGCCGGCATGCATTGGGAAACGGTTCAGGAATACGACGTGACGCAAGCGCTGCGCCCGGGCCGTAACGAGATCATCGTCGCCGCCCACAACGATGGCGATGCCGCCGGTTTGATCGCGGAGTTGGTAGCCGGGAAAACGCGGGTGGCAACCGATGCGAGCTGGCGGGTCGCGAAAACCGACGCTGGCGAAGCCGTGGGCGCCGAGCCAGTCGCCAGCTTCACGGACAGTCTCTGGTTCAAACACCAGTTCGGCCCGCCGAGGTTGGAAGCGAGCAGACCAACGGGCGATGCGGAGCGTCCCAAGTTCAAGGCCAGTCCGCTGGTGACGCGTTGGTGGAAGAAACCAGGCATTCTGCCGTTCGACGTGCGAGCGAACGAGCAGAGGCCGGCGGGCTGGTATCGGTTTGTTTCAACTCCCGGTTTGCGGGCACTCTCGCTCAAGCTCCGGGGAAAAGCCCAGGTCTGGGCCGATGGCGAGACACTGATTGAAGCCAGCGCGGGACGGTTCACGTTGCCGCAACCCTCCGCCATGCCCGTCACGGTGCTGATGCGTATCGAGCAGGAACGCGGCTGCTACGCGGGCGCGGCATTCGACGAGCCGATCAAGCTCGACTGCGGCCCCGGTCAGATGGCTCTGGGCGATTGGTCGAAGAACGAAGGTTTGCTGAGCTACTCCGGCGGCGCGTGGTATCGGAAGACGGTGACCCTTCCCGCAGCGAAGCAGGTGTTGCTCAATCTCGGCGCGGTCGCGGCCTCTGCCGAGGTGCGCGTGAACGGCCAGCCCGCCGGCATTAAAGTCTCGCCGCCGTGGGTGCTGGACATCACAAAGCTCGCCAAGCCCGGCCCGAACCGCATCGAAGTGCTCGTCTGCAATACCCTGGCGAATCATTACACGACCGTGCCGACGGGTTATCGGGGTTCAACTTTGTCTGGCTTGTTGGGTCCGGTTGCGATTGAGGTGCGTTGAGCAGGGCCGTGGCACTTGGTTTGCCTATCGCCCAGGGGGCCTCAGTGGTATCACTCAGGACCGCCGTTTGGTATTTCTCTGTTGCTGAGGCGGTGGAGAGTGTGGACGACGCTATTTGAAGACGGCATTCGTGCTCGTCTTCAGCGGTCAGGAAATGGATTGGCCTTTCCTTCCGGGTTGGGCCAACCTACGGCATCGCCGTATGAAAGTGCTCGACCAGTTCAACCGGTGGTTTCCCACGCCGCGTCTGACGCGCGCGCGCATGGTGTTTGCAGTCGGCGTTGCGGTGGGTGCGGATGCCCTCCAGTGGGGGCTTGCGCCGCTGGCCTTGGCGGGTTTCTTCCTCGACGAGGTCGTTGACGTCATCGCCATGGTGGTGATTGTGCGGACCATCGGTTTCCACATGTTGTTATTACCCACGTTCGCGCTGGAATTCATCCCGTTGGCGGGCATGTTGCCCACATGGACGGGCTGTACGATTGCGGTGATTGCCCTGCGGAAAAATCAACAGCAGGGCAGCGGCCCGCCACCGTCTGGTAGCGCGAAGCACGTACCGGCGAAGGACGCGGAGGTAATTGACGTGTGAAGCCAATCGGTCGCGTTTCTCCATGAAACGACGCCCGATGGCCGTGCTGCATGTTTTCCTCCATTCGCGCCAACAACGCGCGCGGTAGGGGAGTTCTTGGGTGGAAGGAAAGACTGCTTGGCCGTGACGATGCGAGTAGGGCGTGACCGGCCCCGGGTCGCGCTGAGTTCAGACTCCGCCAGTCGCTAAGGACTCGGCTTTGCGCCGGCCGTCTCCGGCTTTCGGCTCGACGCCACCGCACTCGATGCTAAATTTCGCCGTATGGCAGACCCAACGCCCGCAGCGCCCCAGAAGATCAACCTGCGCCGCCCCGACATCATGGAGGCCGTGCAAGCCCAGGTGCTTTCGCACTACCGTAGTGAGATGGTCGAGCGCATCCGCGCCACGGGCAACCTGGTTTCTGCCGGCGACCTGACCATCAAACTGGCCAAGGAATTCGGCTTCTGCTATGGCGTCGAGCGCGCCATAGATCTTGCCTACGCCGCCCGCAAAGTCTTTCCCAACCAGCCGCTCTACATCCTGGGCGAGATCATTCACAACCCCGAGGTGAACGACCAGATCCGCGCCATGGGCATCAAGCTGCTCACCGGCAAGGAAAAGGACGCCGAAATCGACGATTTGAAGGAAGGCGACGTGGTGATCATCCCCGCGTTTGGCACGGAGGTGGCCACGCGGCGCAAGCTGGAGGAACGCGGCTGTCGGTTCGTGGACACGACCTGTGGCGACGTGATGAGCGTGTGGAAGCGCGTGCGCCAGTATTCCCAGGACCAGGTAACCAGCATTATTCACGGCAAGGCCTGGCACGAAGAAACGAAGGCGACGAGCTCGCAGGCCCGCGCCAACGGGGGCGGGCATTACTTGGTGGTGTATAACCTGGCCGAGACCGACTACGTCTGCGATTACATCCAGCACGGCGGTGACAAGCAGGCGTTTCTGAAGAAGTTCGCGGGGGCTTATTCAGATGGCTTTGACCCGGACCAGCATCTCGCTGCCGTCGGCGTTGCCAACCAAACCACGATGCTGCGCGGCGAGACAGAAGAGGTGCAGCGGCGGCTTCGCAGTGCCATGACCGAGAAGTACGGCGAACCCGAATTGCCCAAGCACTTCCGCTTCTTCGACACAATTTGTGGCGCCACGCAGGATCGCCAGGACGCGCTGGAGAAACTTCTGCGCGATCCGCTCGATTTGCTGCTGGTCATCGGTGGCTACAATTCCTCCAACACGTCGCACCTTGCGGAAATGGGTGAGGCGAAGCTGCCCACCTACTTCATCAAAAACGCGGCGAAGATGGTCTCGGACAAACTCATTCAGCACTACGACCAGCACGTGAAACGGGAAATCGAAACGCGCGACTGGTTCCCCGCAGGCAAGTTGACGGTGGGGATCACGGCCGGGGCTTCGTGCCCCAACAACCTGATCGAGGACGTGATCCACAGGCTGTTCGAACTGCGCGGCATTTCCGTCCAGAGTCTGCTCAATAGCTGAGCGCTTATTTCCGCTTCAGCCGTGGGTGGGGCACGATCCGTGGCGGCAGCGGGACGCGTGGTCCCGGCGGCGGCGTTTGCTGAGCCCGCTGGGGTCCGGCTGGGGGCTTGGGCCAGTGCTTCTCCGCGAACTCAATCATCTTCTCCGCCGTGCTCGCCACGCGCGCCACGGGGGATGGTGGTTCCGGCGCGGGCGTCCCCGGTGCTGTCGCTGGCGGCTTGATCTCCATATCCCCAATTTTGTGGGCCAGCCAGTCGGTGGCTTGCGTCACCGTCTCGCCGATCTTTGTTTCAGGAAACTTCATCTCACCGATCTGAAAATCTGCGAGGGTTTTCAACTTGTCCACGGTCTCCCCGGCGCACTTCACCGTTTCGTTCCACCGGTCACTCATCGTCACGAACGTCTGGTAGCCGTTGACCAGCCACTCCAGCTTGCCGGTCTGGATATCGAGCAACAAGCCGTGGACCGGCACTTTCGGTCCGATAAGCGGACTCTTGCGAACCAACTCGCAACCCTTGATCACGTTCTGGCGTTCGCTGGCGAACATGCCGAAGTAATCGTTGAGGTTTTCCGGCAGCACGTGCCGCTCGATGCCGAGGGTCTTCAACCGCTCCAGCAACTGCATCGTTGTCGTCTTGCATACCTGGCAATCCGTATGGCCGATGATGCAAATCTCCTCCGCGTTCTTGACGGCGCAGGCGAGCGCCAGCGACCGCATGGTGCTGGAAAGCGAGCTGGTGATGATGTTACCGGCGTTGCGCAGCCAGATGAACTGCTCCTCCGGAACGCCCAGGACTTCCGGGATGAGCGGATTGAGCCTCGCGTCAATGCACGTCAGTGCGGCGATGGGCAGGGAGTCGGCGAATTCAGCGGGACGCAAACCGGCCGTGGTATCGCCCGCCGCTGCACGGTGGTTGGCGTCGAGGATGGCTTCAAAAAGGCGCATAGACTCTCACCGCTCAACCGACTTTGGCATCACGAACCACAACAGCACATAGACGAGGCTCCCCGGAAAGGCGGCGCTCAGCAATGAGAACAGCACGTGAGCGATGCGCGTCCGGCCCACCGGCCAGACGAGTTCGTGCGCCAAGCTGCCGCAGACACCGGCAATCATACAGCTACGGGTCGAGCGTCTCATGGTCACACCCTCGCGAACTGGCCGGGGCTGGCGACGGGCGGCACAAGCGGTAGGTTCGCCTTTGGCCGGCCGACGAAGAAGTAGATCAACGCCCCGAGGAAATGCACCAGCGCAATGATCAGCACCCACGCCACCTTTTCACCGTCGCTCAGCCCCTTGTTTTGGGCAGCGTGGACCAACATCCAAATCCAGAATGCCGTGGCGGCCAGCGCCAGCGGCAAAATGATCACGAGCAGCAACAGCGGCAACAGCGCGACTCCGACTTCTGCAATAGCAAACATGGTTCTGCCTTTCTCTTACCGTTCAATAGCCTGAACGGCGGTTTCGACTTCTTCCGACTTCACGACGACTTTTGCGACCAGCAAACGGATCAGCGTGGCCAGATACAGCTTCAACTCGCGGTTCTCCGCCTGAAGCTGCTTGATGGCTTCGCCTTGTTCACGGTCCACGTCCTCATTGTTCGCGAAGGCGTTCTGCATCCGCGCGACCTCACCAGTGAGATCGCTCAAGTCCAACTGCTGGCCGACATCGCCCAGCAACAACATTCTGCCCCAGCCCATAGCTAGTTCTCCTCAGGTTTCCGGTATGACCGCATACGACTCCAGATACGCGCAGTTCGGACATCGAAAGGTGCGAACTTCGAGGTTTGCTCGATCACCGGTTTTCAGTCCGGTCCAAAAGCTCCGCTCTGGCTCGCCAGCCACCCAGGTTGCCGTGCATTTGGCATTCGCGTGTCCGCGGTCAACGATAAAGCCTACGTCCATCTTGTGCCCGCATTTCGGGCAAGTTGGCTGAAGCGCCATACATCAAACCTTCTCGTCACTCTGTTTTCCCATCGCCTTCTTCAGCGCGGGGACCTGCTCCAGCAGCTTGTCAAACTTCACGCCCGTCAAACTTTCGAGCACGGGCGGGAGTTGGGCGATGATTTGCGTGATGTCACCCGTCAACTTGCTCGCACCACCGCCAGGGCCGCTGCCCGAGTTGATGATGACCATCTTCTCCATCTTGGCCAGCGGTTCGGCAATCTTGCCGGCGATCTCAGGCATGACCTTGACGAGCAGTTCGATGACCGCCGCCTCGTTGTATTTCTGAAAGGCTTCCGCCTTGAGCCGCGTGGCCTCGGCGGTCGCCTTGCCCTGTGCCTCAATGATGGCGGCTTGGGCAAGACCTTTGGCCTTGTTGGCCTCGGCTTCGGCAATGCCGGTGGCCTTGTTGACGTCCGCTTGGGCAAAGCCCGTTTGCTTCGCCGCCGCCGCCGCACCGGCGGCTTCGGTTTCGAGCTGGAACTTCTTCGCGTTCGCCAGGGTCTCCACCTTGTAACGCTCCGCGTCGGCCGGCTTCTGGACGTTGGCCTCCAGTTCGCGCTGCTTGCGCAGGATTTCCTGTTGCTGCAACTCGATCTGCTTCTGCTTGGCGATGATCTCGACCTGCACTTCCTCGGCCTTCACAAGCTGGCCGGTCTTGTATTTTTGCAAATCGTAGGCGAGGTCGGCCTCGGCCTTCTTCTGATTCACCGCGGCCTGGTATTGCGCCACGTTGCTCTGATAATCGCGCTGCGCTTCCGCGATCTTCGTGTCGGCAACGAACTTGGCTTCCTGCCCGGCCTGCGTGGCCTGCGAGGACTTGATCATGGCGTCGCGGTCGGCTTCGGCTTGGGCGATCTGGGCGTCGCGTTTGACCTGGGCGATGCGCGGTTTGCCGAGGGCGTCCAAGTAGCCCTGGCTATCGCGGATGTCGCGGATGGTGAAGCTGACGATGCCCAGGCCCATGTTGGCCATGTCGCCGGCGGCGACTTCCTGCACCTTCGAGGCGAAGGCGTCGCGGTTCTGGTAAATCTCCTCGACGGTCATCGTGCCGAGAATCGCGCGCAGATGCCCTTCGAGCGTCTGCATGGCGATGTTCTTGATATCTTCCGTGCCCTTGCTCAGGAATTGCTCAGCCGCGGTGGCGATGGAGATGTCATCGCCCTTGACCTTGATTTGGGCCACGCCATCCACACGGACCGGCACGCCTTTGCTGGTGTAAACCTCGGGGGTCTGCACGTCAATGGTCATCAACTCCAGGCGCAGGATGTCCACTTTCTCAAGCACCGGCCAAACCAAGACGCCGCCGCCCTTGACGATGCGGAAACCGACTTGTCGAACGTTACCATCTGGATCCACTACTTTTCGTTTACGTCCTGAGATCACAAGGACCTCGTTGGGGCCGACCTTGGTGTAGCGATTGGCGAAGATCGCGCCGATGACAAACAGGAGAACAACGACAACACTGCCGATGGCGCCGGCCCTCAGCCAAGGGACATCAGCGGCAGCCAGGAGGATGGGGAGAGAATTCATACGTAATCAGGTTTGGTTTGGGGTTCTGTTTCGAGGGATTTTGGTGAATTGCTAGTCCACAGCTTCGACGTAAAACTGAGTGCCGATGACGCGGGTAATGATCACCGTCTGGCCTTGAGGGATGGCCCCGCGTTTCTCCGAGCGGGCGGGCGCCGTGTAGCGGGTGCCACCTTGGACGTAGGCAATCTCGCCCACGCCGTTTTCGGGAATCGGCGTAATCAAGGTGGCGGTCTGCCCGGCCAAGGTGGCGACCCGAGATTCGCTGGAACTCTGCGAGCGCGAAAAGACCAGATTGAACAGCCACAAAACGAACACCGCGATGCACAGCGCGCCTGCAACCGAAAGGGGCGCGCTTAGCCAGACACTCTCCGTAGCTTTGATGCCGCTGAATAGAATGCCCAACCCGCCAAACGCAGCGATGAAGGAAGCCAAAACCAGAGGGCTGAAGAAAGAAATGCCCGGGACGCCGCTGTCGTCAAAGCCAGCTTCGGCGTGACCGCCGGTCCCCACGTCACCGCTATCATGTCCCCCGAACAGGTGTCCGAACACCGCACTGATCAGGGTGAACAGCAGGCCCACCACCAAACAGACTCCGTAGAATAGCATCATAGGCACCTCGCTCCGCTAGTTGCCCGAAGTAAAGGCCCATCGCCGCCCGCTGGCAAGCCGGAATGCGCAGCGCATGAAATCCAACGAGCAATGGGAATCCGCACACTGCCTCCGTCGCACTCACGTCGGATCGCGAGGTGTCGGCAGTGTGCGGCGGCTCCCCACCCGTCCATGTCGTCTGAAGAAACGGCACGCACGAAACTCGCTGTGGAAGTTGCCCGGTTCGCCTTCATTCGCGGAAGATCAAACCACGAGCGCGTCGGGCTTTCAGCTACAATTACTGGAGGCGTTTATACGGACCGACGGAATGCCAGAGGATCAGCGTGCGCAGCAACGGTAAGACGGAGGGAGGAGCGAATCCCTGAGCTACAACTCGCGCCTTGCCCCCTGAACCCGGTAGGGACGCGTTCCACCGCGTCCCCATCTTCCCATGAGTCGGTTTGGGACGCGGGTGGAACACGTCCCTACCAAGTGCAAA
>CAZWJC010000060.1:0-28436 GCA_964634255.1 uncultured Verrucomicrobiota bacterium
CATCGCGCTGCCGGCGGAAGGCGTCTTCCACAACCTCGTCTTCGTCAGCATCAAGAAGACTTACCCGATGCAGGCCTACAAAATCATGCACGGCCTCTGGGGCATGGGCCAGATGATGTTCACGAAATACATCGTGGTGGTGGATGACGACGTGGACGTGCATAATACCAGCGAAGTCCTCTTTCGCCTCTGCGCCAACACCGACCCACAGCGCGACAGCATCTTCACCAAAGGTCCATCCGACGTGCTCGACCACGCCACCGGCGAAATCGCCATCGGCAGCAAACTCGGCATTGACGCGACGAAGAAACTGCCGGGCGAAGGTTTCAAACGCCCCTGGCCGCCGCTCATCAAGATGGATGCCGCGGTGAAGGCGAAAGTGGAAAGGCTTTTTGGAAAATACTAATCGGCACTGAATTTATGAACTGGGTCGAAGTCGTTGAGCGAATATCACCGCTGGTTTTCAGGATCTACGCGGGGAATTCCGCTGGCACAGGATTCTTCATTTCCATCAAGGAAACTGACCCAGACGGGATCAACCACGCAATTTTCGCTACTGCTTGGCATGTAATCAAGGAAGCCGCATCGAAACCCATTGACGTGCGACTTGTTTCCCACGACCGAACGAGAGTGTTCGACACACGAGAAGATCAAATGCGAGTTCAGCAGCTTGGTGAAACCGCCCATGACACTGGGTTGATTCTGCTGAGCACGAAGAAACCAATAATTGGTCGTGACCAACTTGTTCCGATGCTGCCATTTCAGTCGATGTTAGCCCGAGGCGCAGAAGTTGGTTGGCTCGGATTTCCGGGATTGGTTGAGCCAGAGCTTTGCTTCTTCCACGGAAATGTGTCCGGCTCGCTAAATAACCCACCAACATACTTGATTGATGGCGTCGCAATAAACGGCGTTAGTGGCGGTCCTGTTTTCGACGAGCGAGCGCATTTGATTGGTTTGGTTTCAGCCTACATCCCTAATCGGGTTAATCCGCAAACAACTTTGCCAGGTTTAGCTGCGCTCGTTCCGATTAACGCGATTAGACACTTCATGGAAACCAATATGCAGGCGCGCGTCCTTTGATTAGCCCCAACAAGGCTGGAGGTCGCAATCCCGTTGCGATTGTCTGAATGCGTTCGCTCTCGACCAATTTCATGTTGCATACGCAACACAAACATGTCCTGCGTCACGCGCGGCTTGCCCCGGCTATTTGGGGGGCTGAACGTGCGCAGTTGCCGACCAGCGTCCCGGAACACTTCCACCCGCCGCCGCCACGCTTGTTGCCCTGTTTCAGAATCCCAACGGGATTCCGTCCCAGAGCCCAGGGTTGCGAGGCATGAGCTACCCTGGGTCACCGTCCACAAATCATTTCCAACCGCAACGCGGTTGCCATTCCCGTCCTTCCATCGCACCCCATTGGCCACAACGCCGTTGGCGTTGTTTTCATTTTGCGATTGTGAACCCAAGGTAGGCGTTTCACGCCAACCTTGGGCTGGAGGCCGATGCCCTGTTGGGGCATCATTGATTCCGCTATGCCACAATCCCTTTCCGCCGTTTACATCCATTTGGTTTTCTCCACCAAAGACCGGCGACCTTTGCTCCGTGACAAACCGACGCGTGACGCACTCCACGCGTATCTCGGCGGCATTTCCAAACAACTGGATTGCGCGCCCATTCAAATCGGCGGCGTGGAGGATCATGTGCATGTGCTGACGCGGTTCGGTCGCACCCTCACGCAGGCGGATTGGGTGAAGGAATTGAAACGCGTCTCCAACCTCTGGCTGAAGGAACGCGGTCGCGACTTCGCAGACTTTGAATGGCAGGGCGGTTACGCGGCGTTTTCCGTGAGCCAATCCAGTCTCGAATCGGTCAAGCAATACATCGCCACGCAGGAGGAGCACCACCAAAAGATGAATTTTCAGGACGAGTTGCGCGCGTTTTTGCGCAAGCACGCGATCGAATGGGACGAGAAGTACGTTTGGGATTGAATCATTTTCATCACGGGAATTGCCACAACCGCGTTGCGGTTGAATTCAATTCGGGACGGTTTACCCAAGGTAGCCTCGCAAGCTCGGCAACCTTGGGCTGGAGGGCGTAATCCCCTTGGGATTGTTCAATGCGTTTGATTCTTAACCCAAAGCAGCGACGTTGCCGCAACGTTGGGCTGTGAGCGCAAACGCCTTCGTTACCATCACCCGCCGCGAGCGGCCTCGATTTTGGCGATGTCGATTTTTCCCATGCCCATCATCGCTGCGAAGACGCGTTTGGCTTCAGCGCCGCCGACCGCCAGCGCGTCCATCAACACGTGTGGCCTGATTTGCTGAGAATCCCAACGGGATTCCGTCCCGAAGCCTAGGGTTACCGCAAGCCCTGCTGTTTTAACCAGGCAACGAGCTGCTCCGGGTGATCGGTTTGGACGCCCGTGAAGCCGACGGCCACCACACGCGCGTAATACTCCGCGGTCTCTTCCCCGTCCTGAATGTCGGGCCAGACCTTCAGTCCCGCATTCCGGGCCTCTTTGATCATTTCGCGGGTATATCCCGTCCAGTCGCTGTCCAGGACTTCAACCCCCGCCTTCTTCGCAAACTCGACCAGTGCGCTCGGGGTTTTGATGTTCGCGGGCGGCGAAACGATGAGCGGCAGCGCCAGCATAAGCCGCCGCCACTCGGTCACCGCCTCGGGCTCATCGTAAACCAGGATTTGCCGTTCCACCCCAGCATCGCGGATGATTTTCGCCACCTCGGCGCGATCGCCTGCCTTGAAATCAAGGTAGAGATTCAGTCGGCCATTTGCCAGGGCGAGCGTTTCTTCCAGCGTTGGGACGCGGTCCGCCGGCAGCTCCGGTCGTTTGGTATCGCGAACGCGCAGGGCCTTCACCTGGGCCAGGGTCAGCTTGGCAACAGGGCCGTGGCCATCCGTCATGCGGTTGACGGTGGCATCGTGCAGCAGGATGTAGTGGCCGTCCGCGGTGCGGCGCACGTCGATCTCGGCATAATCCACACCGGCATCGATCGCCTGTTGTAAGGCGGTCAAGGTGTTCTCATGCGCACGCGCGTGATTGCCCCGGTGAGCGATGACTGTGAAGGCGTGCCGTGAGGCCGGGAGTTCCGCCGCGCTCGAAGCAAAGACGACGCCTGCGAATGCCAGGCACAGGATGGCGCTCAGAACCCCTCCGTGCCGGTTGCCTTTCTTCGTGCTCAAGCAGTGCATGTGACGCAGCACAGCTTAGGACTGGAAGTGCGTGGTCGCGAGAATGAACTTCCCGCTGCGTCCCGCTCCCTTGGCCCCCGCCTCACACTTTCCGCGGCAAACTTGTCCTGGACTTTGACCGGTATGCCCGCCGGCGACTCAGGTCCTTTTGATCTCGAACGGGGGAACGTTTGTGACTCTCTCTTCCGGTGCGCGAAAGGGGTCATCCTGTTCCAGCAGCCATTTCAGTCCGTCTTCCAAGACCCTCTTGGTGTGCTCCAGGTTTATCCCCACGTGATCCGACGCGTACCAGGTGATCTTCTTGGGCTCCTGGGCGGCATCCTGCAGCGCCTTCCCGGCCGCCGCCGGCACCAGCACGTCGTGCTCGCCGTTCTGGAAATATACCGGTCGCGGTGAAATCCGGGCCACGTAGTGGATCGGATCCGCCACGCCAAGGAAGTAGCGCACCACCGGTTTGAAACACCCAATCACGAAACTCACTTTGCGCTCCTGCGACCGGGTCAATTGGGGCAGCGGCGGTTTTTCGGGATTGAGATTCCTGCCGTCGATCAGGCCCAGCATGACTGCCACGCTCAGGTGATTGGCATACGAGTCCAGCAGTTTGTTGAAGTTGCCGCCGCCGTATACCATCACCCCCGCCCGCAGGCGTACGTCATGGGCCATCACTGTGCTGCCGGTGACGGCGCCGTAACTCGCGCCCACCAGGTAGATGCGCTGTGCATCAATGTCAGGGCGGGTGGACAAGTAATCAATGAGCCGCCGCGTTTCGTTGATTGTCTTCGCGGGGCGTTGGCGGAAGGCTTCAAGCCGGGCCAGCCGCGACGCCTCTCCGCGCAGTTTCCGTTCGCCCTGCATGTACTGGTCGAAGCTCACGAGCGCAAACCCTGCCTGGTTGAACGGCGCGGCGATTTCTTTGAGGAAGTTTTTGTTTTGGCCGATCCCGTGCAAAAAGATGACCGCCGGAAGCCGCTTGGCCTTCGGTTTCATCGGCAGTGAAATCAACGCGGGGATCGACTCGTTCCTCCACCCATCGAAAGTAAACCGAGTGATCGTGTAACCCTGTTCTGGGGACTCCTTGTTGACCTGGGTCGTTTCGCCTACTACAACGTTCAGCGGTGCGGTGGGATCATAGTTATCGAAGTAATGCGCGTCTCGGTAGGCTTTGATCCCCCAGAGCAAGACCCCCAGTGCGAACAGGACGCTCAACGCACCCCGCAGCAGTTGTCTGCACCACTTCCGTTTCGCAATCATAGGGTCTCCATCACAACGCCCGCAATCCGCGAGCCGGTTCGTCGCCACTGCACATTCCGCTTGCCGCGCCGTCTGGCTGCGGTGGAATCACGCCCAGCGAGTGAACGGCAACTTGAAGGCGAAGACGGCGCCGCTGCCCGGCTCGTTGCGCGCCCAGATGCGCCCGCCGTGGTCCTCGACGATCTTCTTGCAGATCGAGAGGCCGAGCCCCGTGCCATGCGCCTTGCCATGGGTGGCGAAGGTCTCGAAGAGACGATTCGCAATCTCCGGCGCAATGCCAGGCCCGCTGTCCTCAAGCTCCGTCACCACCTCGTTCGCCTGAGTGAGAAACCGCAGCCGGATCGAGCCGCCGTCCGGCATGACGTCTGTGGCGTTGTGCACCAAGTTATGGAAGACCCGGCGGAAGCGTTTTGGGTTCAGGTTCACCACGACTGCCGGCGGCGGCATTTCGAGTTTGAGGGTGACGTGTTTGGATTCGATCTCAGCCGCCAATTCACAGGTGATTTGTTCGACGAAGGCTGCGTAATTGACGGGGGTATGCTCGAAGGCCGTCGGTGCACCCTGGGTGAACTCCAGAATCTCGTTGATCAGCTCCCCGATGCGGTCGGCCTGACGGCGGATGCGCGATTGGGCGTGTTGCCGCGTCTCGGCACTGACGCCGGGCATGCCCGCCACCTCGGCGCTGAGGCTGATGACCTGCAGCGGATTCTTGAGATCGTGGATGATGGAACGGGCAAACTGGCCCACGATCGCGAGGCGCTCGGCTTGCAACACTTCGGTCAGGTACTGGCGGTTGAAGTCGCGCAGGCGTTGGCTGATCTCCCGCAGGAGGCCAAAGGCAAGCTCGGGCGACTGCTGGACGGCGGTGAGCATGGCAGCGCGGGGAATGAACACGACCGCAGCGTCTGTGGCCGCGATGGCGTTGGCCGATCGCGGTTTGTCTTCCACCACCGCCATCTCTCCGAACAAATCACCCGGTCCGACCCGTGCGAAGACCTGCCGCTGGGCCGGACCGAGTGCGCCCGAAAGCTCGACGCGCCCTTCCTGGACGACGTATACGCCGTCACCCGGGTCGCCTTGTTTGAAAATCTCGGAACCCGCGGAGAAGTAGCGTTCTTCCGCCACCTGGAGCAGTGGGGAAAGCACAGCCGGAGGCAACGCCCCGAGGAGTCGGCTGTTTGCCAAAGTTCGCATGGCCTAATCCTAGACCAAAACGAAGAGGCGTAAAGACCCAAGGCCACGGTGCGCCGGTTCGGATTTCAGATTGCGCAAGCTCTTCCCGATGCGGCTGCCCACGTATTCAACTCCGAACTCAGTCGTTGGCCGCGATCACCTGCCACTGGCCACGCACCAACTTGCGCACTTGCGGTGTCATGGGCGGCAGCCGGTTGGGGTTGAGGAAGTTCACATCAAACGCCCATCTGCGTGTTGGCGCGTTGTAATAGGTGCCCGGCGAGATCCAGTAGTTAGTGGCGTAACGGCTGGGGAACATCACAACCATCGAACCATTGTAAGTGCAGGTGCGTCCGCTCCAGTTCTCCAAGAAACGCGGAAAATTCTCGACGCCGCCGCTGTAGTACTTTGTCGCCCCCACCTGAGTTGAGCGGACGATCCCGGAGAGGAACGCCGCGTTGACGGTGGTGTTGACCGCGCATCGCGAGCTCAGGGCCGTGCTGGACTTGTAGCTGTCCGACCAGTTGTCCGACAGAATGGTGACGCCATCTCCGATGAGGGCGGCGGCCTCCGTCTTCGCGGTATTGGTGTTGCCCGCGGTCGTGTTGTCTTCGTTCAGGTTGAAATGGCCTTTGACGTAGAGCGGTTGGGGCGTGGCGATGGTCAATCCATCATTCGGCAACACCCGACCGTCAGTGACGCGGACGGCCGTGAGATTGGTGCCGGCCGACGGTCGCTTGTCCACGACATAGACGGAATTGAGTTCGTGGTTCATGCCCGTCTTGGCGCGGGCGTTCGCCAAGCCGCCACCGTTGGTGCCAGACGCGGCCATCCAGCTGCGCAGCTTGCTGACGTTGACCTCGGTCGCCTGAACGGTCTTCTTCTCCCGGTAATCGTAGTAGGTGACGTTCGTAACGAACGTGTAGTACTTGTTCGTCCCGCTACCACCATCTCTGCTCAACGGAGTGAAACCATCCCAGACGCCGGTCTGAACGAACAGCTCCCCGCTGGGGCTGTTGGAAATGATCAGATCGGCATTGTTGAAGAACCGCTGTTTGCCCAAGTCGGAGTTGGCGTTTTCGCCGGCCGGGGGCACGTCGAGGATTTGCTGCACCGCTTCCGGGCTGTTGTTGGTGCCCACGGGGAGGGTCAAGGAACTGACCTTGCCAACGTGCTTGCCCTGATAGATCGGCGCGGTCTTGCTGCCGCCGGTCGGATCGCACGGGTGCCGGTTATTCTGGATGTCGCCCACGGCCGTCACCGCGTCCATGTAGGTGAGGGAAGCGGGCGGCGCGGTGTAGAGTTCCGCGTTGCTATGCACTTTGCCGGTCACGGTCATTGGCGCGCCGGGATTGATCTCCAAGTCCATGGAGTAAAAAATCGCGAACTGGAAGATGGGAATGCGGGCGAGCTGGAAATCCTGCTGGACGGCCGCAGGCAACTCGTAAGGAGCGTTCACAGCAACCGCCTCCGACACTACTTGGTAGGGTGACACTAACCCGTACAGCCCGGAGAACTCTGAGTTCAGATTGGTCACCACCGTGAGCCCGGTGCTGCGGACGGCGGTACGATCCGCTTCGCCGTCGCCGTCGCTGAATTTGAACTGCGTTGGCCAGTCGGTTTGCGCCGGGATCAACGCGCTGTAGGTGGTGAGATCGGCGTTCACACTTTGGCGGACGAAATCGCGCTCCATGTGGGCCAACACGTTCTCCGTGGCAGCCTCGGCCGCGGCCACCGTCGAATTGTAGAGGTTGTTGCGAGCCGTCAGGTGACATTCGCTCCACGTCCAACTTGTGGTGGCGGCCAGCATGAGCAGCGAGATGGCAATCAGACCCAGCGTCAACAACAGGGCATATCCCTCGCGCGTGCGGCGTGGGGTTCGAATTCCGGTCAACATAAGCGCTCTTCGTGTTTTCATTCAATGGTGCGACGGGTGATCCGGGTTTGCAGCCGGTAGTAATCGTACAGCCCCCCTTCGCCGACCGTCGCAATCGGGTACTCCCACTGGTAAAACTCCAACATCAACCGGACGACGCGGTTGTTCTGGTTATTCGTCAGCACGTTTCCCCGGAAATCCTCCGCCTGAAAGGCCACCGCGTTGGTCACGTAGTTGGCCACCACCGTTGGGGTCGGGTCGGCGCTGGTAACCCGCTTTAAGCACTGCTCCCCGGTATCGAGGTAGTAGCGGACAAAGTTGCCGGTGTTGGTGGTCGTGTAGATTTCCAGGGCATTGCCCACGTGGGCCACGTTGTCCGGAATGGGTGTGAACGAACTGACGCTGCCGTTTCCGATGCAGAGCGATTTGGCCGAACGGATCTCGTCCCGAACATGGTTGAGTGCCCGACGGGCGCTGGCGGTGGCCGACAACTTGGTTTCTGCGATACGTTGCATGCGCATCCCGAAGATGTGCGATCCCAGCACCCCCGTTAACAACAGGATGAACAAGGCGGAAACCACCAGCACTTCCGTCAGCGTAAAAGCCTGGCAGCCGCGGGCGACAGTCAACGGGCGGCCTGAGCGGCAGAGGGAATCAGTTTTCATTGGTCAGGTGCTCTCAGGGTGACGATGGTGTTCGTGAAGACGCCCCGCGAACCGAAGGCCCACACACAATCCGCACGAATCTGTCGGAGTGGGGGGTTGGTCTGCGCGGTCGTGACACTGACGAAGTTGGTGGCGATTTGCGGCGCGCCTGTTACTGGCACATCCAGCGTGTCTGTGCGGGAGAAGTTCGTGACCCCGAGTTCATCGGACAACGGCCACGCCTGGGGATCCCATTTGGCGGCCCGCGCCTGTTCCACGCTTTGCATCGCCAAGGAATGGGCGGCCAGGGAATAAGCGCTCCACTCCGCCCGCTGCGCAGACATGACGTAGGAGAGAATGATGCCGTGGACAACCAGCGCCGCGACTCCGGTGGTGATGACCAATTCGGCGAGTGTGAATCCGCTGTTACGCGCCTCCGCGGGACCAACTCTAGGACAACACAACATACATTTGTACCTCGGCGCGCCACCATTGAGATACCACTGGCACGCCGCATCACTGGTTAGCAGAGGCTATGCCGGCAAGCGCATTCCGTTGGTTCCTGAGGCGCCGGCGTGTTTGTAGGCGGGACACTCTCAGGGTTCTGTCTTGAACGATGACAGACTAGTCTCACGCGGCAGGACAGCTTCGAGGCTGCTGGCAAGGGTGGACGGGTATTTGCCGCTCGCCCCAGCCAGCGCTAATGTCCTCGACATGTCTGCCCACACCAACCGGCTGGCCCGCGAAAAGTCACCTTACTTGCTTCAGCATGCGTACAATCCCGTAGATTGGTGGCCTTGGGGCGATGCAGCCTTCGCAAAAGCGAGAGAGGAATCCAAACCTGTCTTTCTGAGCATCGGCTATTCGACGTGTCATTGGTGTCACGTCATGGAACGGGAATCGTTCGAGGATCCAGTCGTGGGCGCGTTCCTCAACCGGCATTTTGTCAGCATCAAGGTGGACCGCGAGGAACGTCCGGACGTGGACAAGATCTACATGATGTTTGTGCAAGCCACGAGCGGCGCTGGGGGCTGGCCTCTCAACGTGTTTGTCACACCAGACCGCAAGCCCTTTTTCGGTGGCACGTATTTCCCGCCGGAATTCCGACATGGACGCGCCAGTTTCCTGCAGGTGCTGGATCAAATCCGCCAGGTGTGGCAGGAGCGTCGCGAGCAAGTCCTGGCTTCCGCGGAGGAAATCCACAACCGCCTTGCCGCCGCCACAGCCTCATGCACTGCGGGCGACACGCAACTTACTCCCGACACACTGCGCCAGGCCTGCGAGCGGTTCAAAGCGGCGTATGACCCTGAACACGGTGGTTTCGGCGCCGCGCCCAAGTTCCCCCAGCCAAGCATCCCGCTTCTGCTCCTGCGTTGCGCCAAACGATTCGGCGACGACGAAGCCCTCCGGATGGTCCTGCAAACATGCGACGCGATGGCCGCGGGCGGCATCCACGATCATTTGGGCGGTGGCTTCGCCCGCTATTCCGTGGACGCTCAATGGCTCGTGCCGCATTTCGAGAAGATGCTCTACGATCAAGCGCAACTGGTGCAGCTCTATCTGGACGCATTCCTCGTGAGCGGCGAGGCTCGTCATGGAGACGTAGCCCGTGACATTCTCGACTACGTGCTCCGCGACCTGACACATCCGCAAGGCGGTTTCTTCTCGGCCGAGGACGCGGACAGCGAAGGGCAGGAGGGCAAGTTCTATTGCTGGACACGCGCTGAACTCTCGAACCTGCTCTCCGCGGAAGAGTTCAACGTTGCCGTGCGCCACTTCGGCATCACGAAGGAAGGCAACTTTGTGGATCACAGCCACCCGCACCCGTTGCCCGGTCAGAATGTGCTGAGCCTGTGCAATCCGGTTGGAGCGCCAACATCGGATCCGCCAAGCGATGATCAAGACCTGCTGACATCCGCTAAAGCTAAAATGTCCGCCGCCCGCAATCAACGGGTCCGGCCGCATCGTGACGACAAGGTGCTGGCGTCGTGGAACGGGTTGATGCTCGGCGCCTTCGCCCGCGCCTATGCGGTGCTTGGCGAAGAAACCTATCGCACCGCGGCAGAGCGGAATGTGTCATTTCTTCGGCAGAAACTCTGGGAGACGCGGGCCGCGAGCATCCAAGCCGCAGATCATACCACGCAAACAAGTTCCCGGCAGGATGCTGGGAAAGCGCTGTTTCATCGCTGGCGAGATGGCGAGCGTGACGCTGTCGAGTTGCTGGAAGGCTACGCGTTTCTCCTGGATGGCGTGATCGCGCTCTACGAGGCCACGCTGGAGGCAGCGCATCTGGAGTTCGCCGTGGAATTGGCTGAAGCCATGATCAGCAAGTTCTACGACGCGGCGAACGGCGGCTTCTTCCAAGCGCCGGCCCAGTCCACCGATCTGATCCTCCGCGCCAAAGATGATTACGACGGCGCTGAACCTTCGGGTAACTCCGTCGCCACGCTCGCGCTGCTGAAGCTAGCGGCGATCACGGGCAGAGCCGATCTGAAGTCGCCCGCCGAGGCGACATTGCGGGCGTTTGCCCAACGTATGGCCGAGACCCCTCAAGCCGTTCCCTACCTGCTGCACGCATTGGACTTCACATTGCAGTCACCACACCGGGTGGTCATCACAGGCGATCCGCGGCTCGCTGAGGTTCAGGCGTTACTCCGCGCCGTGCATTCCGTCTATCAACCCAACAAGGTCGTGCTCGGCACTGCCGGCCCAGTGGAACCTCTCACCCACACTCTGCTCACGACCAACACTCCGCAGGTGTATCTCTGCACCAGCACCGCCTGTCAACCGCCCACGGGCGATGCCGCGCAGATCCGGGCGGCCTTGAAATAGGCTGCCCACTGCACTATGGCCGTATTTCCCTGGTCCCAGGGCGAGACGCCGGTTCGCGGCTGGGAGCAAAGCTCGCTCATCACTGACTATTCCGGGATTGCGGTCATCACAATCCTTTGAACGGTCGGCGGTGGAGCGGAGGGCGTCGCCCTGCGAAACACCCCTGCGACCTCGGAGCTGCCCCGTGCATTCATTCTTCGCGCGGACAGCTTGAGCCCGGTCGTTGTGAGACGCGGCGGCCAACGATCCTCCCAGATCCGAGCGCCCGAGCACAGCCGGTCCGCAAACAATTCTTGAAGAGGTGGGACAAGTCTGATTCAATTGCCATCGGTGGGGTAAGCTTCACCGCCCTGCCTCAGAGAGTCGAGCGAACGAGACACACCAAAGCCCGGACCGAAAGCAGCATCGTCATGAAGGCTGTTGCGTTTTGCGGCACTTTGTTCCTGGCCCTGTTGAGCAGATGGACCGCTCAGCCATGGCTCACGGCGTGTTGTAGTTCTCGCATTCTCGCTCTCCTGTGTTGGATTGCCCACCCCTTCCTGCGCCGGCGGGGGGACCAAGCAATGCAACGCTTCATAGCGACGCCTGCACCCACGTGACAAGAGAGGAAGATCATGAAATCAACGCCGAATGTCTTCTGGATGGCGACCATCCTAAACCCAAAGAACGTTATGCCACGCCGCCTGTGGACATGCTTCCGTCATTCGACTTCCCGATTGCGACATGGGACCTTCACTGCGTTTCTTGCCCTGGCCGCCGGCTATCTCCTGCTTGAGCCCGGCCGCGTCATGAGCCAGTCCACTCAGCCGCCCGACTGGCTGTGGGGCCGCCAATCGCAAAGCCTCAACAACTGGACTGAGCCGTGGGCGGTGACCACTGATGCCGCGGGCAACGCTTATGTCTGCGGCACGTATCAGGGCGTCGTGGACATCGGCACGAACCACCTAATCGCCCTCGCGCCGTCGGACATGTTCGTGGCCAAGTATGGTCCGGACGGCACGCCGCATTGGGCGCGGCAAGGGAGTGCCACTTACACTTACTTCACGAATGTCACTGCCAACGCTGGTTACGGAGTGGCCGTGGATGCGCAAGGTAATACCTATGTAGCGGGCAGCTTCGCCGGCACGAACTTCCCTCACGGGGTCTATGCCATCGTCAGCAAAGGCGACGCTGACGTGTCTCTGGTCAAATACAACACCAATGGCATGCTCAGTTCCACCTGGAGCCGGCGCGCCGGCGGGACGGGTTGGGATGCGGCTCATGCGTTGGCGATTGATCGCGACGGTAACCTCTACCTGACCGGCCAGTTTTCGTCTCCCACTGCGGATTTCGGAGCGAATTCCATCGGGACGAGCGGGGGTGTGGATCTCTTTGTCGCCAAGTATACTTCTTCCGGCGACAACCTCTGGGTCAGAGCGGGCGGTGGGCCGGGGAACGACATGGGTTACGGCATCACTGCGGACGACGCGGGGAACGTGTATGTGACCGGCTACTTCGAGGGGAGCGCGTCGTTTGGAGGACGACCGGCGGTCGCCGTGGGCGGGCGGGATGTCTTTCTGGCGAAATACGACAGCGCTGGCAATTGCCTCTGGGTCAAGTCGGCCGGTGGCGCGGCCCACGAAAGCGCCTTCGCCATTGCGATGCCCACCTCGAATCGCGTTTCCATTGCCGGTTACTTCCAAGGCGATGCGACCTTCGGCACAACCACGCTCCTCTCTCCCGGCGTAGGCCATGCGGACCTCTTCGTGGCGGAGTTCGATGCTTCAGGAGCATTCCGCTGGGCCAAGGCAGGTGGCGGCACCAGCGCTTACGGACGCGCGCTGGCAAAGGATGCAGCGGGGCATCTCTACCTCACGGCCATCTTGAGCGGCACGGCACAGTTCGGCGGACTTCCGCTGACTTCATCCGGCCCGCAGGACCTGGCGCTGGCGATGTATGACGCGTCGGGCAATGTGCTGTGGAATCGCGTGGGCGGGAACACCAACGAATACGCCAACGCCCTCGCGTGCGATGCCGCGGGCAACCTCATCACCGCCGGCTCGTTCAAGGGCAACGCGGTGTTCGGCCCTGATGCGCTGCTGAACACAAAGCCCCTCGGAATTGATTTCTTCATCGCCAAGCTCGGCATCTCCGCGCCGGTGGTGCTGGTGCCGCCGCAAGCGGTGACGACGAATGAGGGGGCCACGGTCCAGTTCGCGGTCCAGGCAAGCGGCTCGGCGCCACTGTTCCTGCAGTGGAACAAGGATGACGTCGAGATCGGCGCTGCCACCAACGCCATGTTGACGCTCACCAACGTTCAGTTGAGCCACGCCGGGCTCTATCGCGTGACCGTCAGCAACCTTTGGGGAACGGACAGCGCGGCGGCACAGCTCATCGTTTTGGGCAGTGACACCAACCCGCCCGCCATCACGGCACACCCGGCCTCCATCACGACGAACACCGGCGTCACTGTCGCCTTCAGCGTCGCCGCCACCGGCACTGAGCCGTTGCACTACCAGTGGTTCAACAACACTGTGGTCCTGACCAATAACGCGCGCGTCAGCGGCGTCACCGGCGCGAATCTCACTCTGGCCGCCCTGCAGAGCAGTGATGCAGGCGATTACTGGGTGGTCGTAACAAACGCCTTTGGAGCCGCAACGAGCATGGTAGCCCGGCTGACAGTAGAAGTTCCGAGCACTTGCGTACCACCTCCAGCCAGCCTCGTTGGCTGGTGGCCCGGAGACGGCACGGGCACCAACCTGATTACGACCAACCAAGCCACGTTGAAAAATGGCGCGACCTACACACCGGGATGCGTGGGCAGCGCCTTTCGATTCGATGGAACGGATGACTACGCTGAGATACCGCACTCCCCCGACCTGGCCACTCCCGGCAGTTTTACGGTGATGGCTTGGATCAGGCCCACAGTGCCGCTGTCGCAGCAGGCCGACTGGGCTCGGTTCGTGGACAAGTATTATCTTGGAACTTCGACGATCGGCCGGCGGGGCTGGGCACTGTTCACCTCTGGCAAACACTCCTCCGGCCAGGGTTTGCTCAAGTTTGAAGTCGCGGACGGCACCGGGAATTCCAGCGCCGGCTGGCAGGAAGTCGTCACGACAGAAACCAACCTGGCCCCTGTTAACCAATGGACACTCATTGCGGGGACCTATGACCTTCCAACCGGTCGTCTCTCGCTTTACGTCAACGACACGCTCCGGGTGCAGAAAGCGATTGGTCCGTATGGGGCCGCCCAGGACAGCGTTTCGTTGAAGCTGGGATGCGGCAACGCGAGCGGCAATCGGTTCAAAGGCGACCTGGACGAGGTCGCTTTGTTCCAACGCGCCTTGTCGTCCACCGAAATCGCCACCATTTACGCCGCGGGCACCAACGGCATGTGCAAGGATCAAATCCCGCCAAGGGTTCTGATCCAGCCCGAGGACGCCATGAAGTGGCTCGGCGAGGCAGCTTCCTTCAAGGTGTCGGCCAGTGGGTCCGAACCACTGGCTTACCAATGGTTCAAAGCCTCGACCCCGCTGACCAACACCACTCGCATCACCGGCGCCACCGGCACAAACCTCACCCTTGCGGACGTGCAGAGCGCCGAAGCCGGCGACTATTGGGTAAAGGCAACAAACCCCTTCGGTTCCGCGACCAGTGCCGTGGCCCGACTGACAGTCCTTGTTCCGGGAGTCTGCACGCCTCCATCTGCCAGCCTCGTCGGTTGGTGGCCCGGGGAGGGTTGGGCGTTTGACCTGATTGGCGACGCCCACGGCGCGAACCAAGGTGGAATCTTCTACACGAATGCGCATGTTGGAACAGGCTTCACCTTCGACAGCAACGATGACCGTGTCGTGATTCCACACCGGGACGCGTTCAACGTGAGTGCCGCCGGGTTCACCGTGCATTTCTGGATCAAGGGTATAAAGAACCAACCCACGCCCAGCGACGGAACGACACTCATCGAGAAGTCCCACGGGTGGGCGGACAACACCGGCTGGGCGATTCAACTGAACCCGGCGACCGGCAGGCCGAGCTTCGATCTCGGCAGCGGCAGCGGCTTTGCGGACGCAATCGGGAGTGTGGACGTGTTGGACGGACGATTTCATCATGTGGCCGCAACCTGGGTCCAAGGTGTCTTGCGCTTGTATGTGGACAGCGTGCTGAGTGGTTCGGCAACCTTGACGACGCCCGCCAACAACACGCGGCCCGTCAATCTCGGCTTCACTTGGGGCGGCGGCACTCCCCGGCGCTTCTTCCGAGGTCAGCTCGATGAAGTGGCGGTTCACAACGTCGCGCTCGGTTCAAACCAGATTGCCGCGATCTACGCCGCCGGCACAGCGGGCATGTGCAAGCCGCCGCTGAAGATCGTCGAACAGCCACAAGATGTGAACACCGTTGCCGGAGTCAACGCCACCTTCAACGTACGGGCGATCGGAGACACGCCTCTGGCTTATCACTGGTTCAAGGGTTCGCTGCCGCTGGCCAACAGCGCCAACATCAGCGGCGTCCAGAGCGACATGCTGAGCCTGTCGAACCTCGCCACCAACGACGCGGGCGGCTACTTCGTGGTCGTGACGAATCATTCCGGCTCGGCCACCAGCCGCGTGGCGCAATTGACGATCAAGAACCTCACCGACGGATTGGTCGCCTACTATCCGTTCGGCGGGGATGCCCGGGATATGACGGGGCATGGAAACGACGGCACGGTGACTGGTGCCACGTTGACCACGGATCGCACCGGACGCGCTAACAGCGCTTACGCCTTCAACGGCACAAGCGCTTACATCAACTGCGCGACCGGGCCGCTGATCAACGCCAATTACCTGACCAATTTCACTTTGGCGGCTTGGATTCAGGTGGCAAACGTGGGGGACTACCGGCCCATCGTCTCCAAACACACTGTGGATGGCACGCCCAACGGGCGGGCAGAATTCCTTGTCCAGGTGCAGAAGACGAGTGCGAACTTGAATGCGTTTCTCGGTGATGGGACTTCTGGCTGGTATCCGCCGCCGCAACTTAATGGGGGTGGACTCGCGACGTACCAATGGTACCACGTCGCGATCACCGTCACGAACAACCAAGGATTTCTGTATCTCAATGGCCGCCCGGCCGCCAACGGCAGCTTCAATCCAAGCGTGCGGCTTTACGGCACGCTGCCGCTTCAGATTGGCCGCTTCTACAATGGCTCGCAGCAATTCTTCAGCGGCAAAATTGACGAGGTGCGCGTGTACAACTGGGCTCTGTCCGCAGAGATGATCACGAATGTCATGAACGCGCTCTCGCCGCAGCCGGAGGTCACCTGGGCCACCATCCGCGACGCCTGGTGGAGCGATCCGGTGGACAACGACGGCGATGGGTATCCACGCGAGTTCCAATTGAACTGGGATTGCAACACGACGAACAGCTCGCTCACCGTCTTTGAGAAGCTCTACTACCGGACCAACGGCGACCCGGCCTGGACGCTCTTTGCCACCAACGGCAGCCACACGATCAGTGGGATGAGCACGAACGACACCGGCCACGCCATTCTGAGGGGCGATACCCACGGCGCGTACGACTACAGGATCGAGGTTTATCGCAGCGGGCAACTGGCCGCCGATGCGACACGCGACCCGAGCAACGACCCGGACTTGGGCGGCCACCGCGAGGAGACGGAGGCGGAAGATCAATCGTCCGCACCGGCTATCACCGTGCGACCGCTGTCAGTGACCACCAATGTTGGCGCGACCGTGGTGTTCCAAGTCACCGCCACCGGCACGCCGCCGTTGGTCTATCAATGGCTCAGGGACAACACCCTGCTGGTCAATAGCAGCAGTGTCAGTGGCGCCACGAGCACAAACCTCGTCCTAGCCAATGTGCAACTGGCCGATTCCGGCCACGCCTACCGCGTCGTCGTGAGCAACGCGGTCCAAGCCGTGACCAGCGCCCCGCCCGCGCTGTTGACCGTGACCCCGGCCGCAGGGAAGCCCGTCATTCTCTCGCAAACGTTGGCGGTCAACACCAACGTCGGCGCGGCGGTGGTTCTGGAAGTGACGGCGGACGGGGCGGCACCGTTGACGTATCAGTGGTTCAAAGGCAACCAGCCCCTGCCGACGCGCACCGGTCGGACCTGCCTGTTCCCGGCGATCCAGGCTGCCGATCAGGGCAACTATCAGGTCGAGGTCCGCAACGCGCATGGGCCGGTCCGGAGCGCCGTGATTCCCGTGACGCTGACGCTCTCGCCCGAGCCGCGGTGGCAGTGGGTGGAGACCGGCGGCGGTCCGGGCGATGACGAAGCCCTGGATCTCTGGGTGGCTCGCGCCGGACGCCAGCTCTGGATGGCCGGCTACGTTCAACCGGGCGCGGAGGCCGGCGGGGTGCGCTCCGCGTCCTTCGGCGGCTCGGACGCGCTGTTGATGCGGCTGTTTTGGGATGAAGGAGGGATGCATTTCAACACGTTTACAGGCGGGGGAGAGGACGATGACCGCACCGTGGCGGTCAACCGGAATGCGACCACCTTGTTCCAAGCCGGCATCTTCAGGTCCAGCGCCTTTGCGCCCGGAGGGACAACGATCACCAACGAGGGCGGATGGGATTCTTACGTCAGCGCGGCGGCGGCCAACCAGCAGCAATGGACGCTGCAGATCGGATCAGCGGGAGACGAAATGTGCAGTGGTTTGGCCTGTGATCAGGAGGGTGCCGTGCTGGTGTCGGGGAACTTGAATGAACCAACCGGCGCCATCTTCGATTGGGATGGATCCCTGCTGACCACCAACCGCGGTTCTTGGGACGCGGCGGTGGTCAAATGGCCTACGGGAGGCAACGACTTGGACTGGGTCCGCGTGGTTGGTGGAAGTGGCCGTGATATCGCCTTTGGCTTGGCAGTGGATGCTCAAGGCAACGCCCTCCTCGCCGGTTACACGGAGTCAACCAACGCCACCTTCGGCGCTCTCCCGCTTTCGAACCATGGCAGCGGCGACGGGTTTGTGGCCAAGTATGGCGCGGCGGACGGCGTCGTGGAATGGCTCCAGTCCATCGGCGGCTCCGGATCGGAGGCTTGTTACAGCGTCACGACGGACGAAGCGGGCGACGCGTATGTGGCGGGTTCCTTCACCTCGCCGAGCTTCACTTTGGGCAGCGTCTCGCTCGTGAATCGGGGAGCGCGCAATCTGTTCGTGGCCAGGTTGCGGGGCAGCGACGGTGCCGTCGTTTGGGCGCGCGCGTTTGGTGGAAGCGGGGTGGATATCAGCAGCGCCCTGTCCGTCGCGTTTGGCACGACCGGGCAGCTCTTCGTCGCCGGGACCATCACGTCGGCGGATGCCCGGTTCGGGAGTTACACGCTCAACGGCGCGACCGGCGATCTGTTCCTCGCCGAGTTGAACAGCACCAATGGCGAACCGCGATGGGTGACGCAGGCCCTCGGCCAGGTTGACTCGCTCAAGATCCGGGCGGACGCCGTCGGCAATGTCTATCTGGCCGGGAGCTACCAGACCAACGCCACCTTTGGCCCGTTCGCCCGGCCAAATCGCGGCGGGAAAGACCTGTTTGTCGCGTGTTATGGCTTTTCACCGCCGACCATCTGGGAACAGCCGCGACAAGTGATCACGAACGTCGGTGCCGTCGCGCAGTTGAGCGTGCGCGCCACCAGCGCGTTGCCAATGACCTATCAGTGGCGCACCAACGGCGTGCCAATCCCCGGCGCGACCAACAGCACCCTGGTCTTCGCCAGCATCCGGACCAACGACACCGGCCTCTACGACGTGTTGCTGAGCAATCCTTCCGGTCGCACGCTCAGCTCGAACGCGTTGGTGTATGTGGTCCCGGATGGCATCTCCTCTGTCCAAGCCGCCCAGCGCCCGGATACGAACGTTGTCGAGATCACATACCATCTGGGCGGCTCGACTCCGTGCGCGGTTTCGCTCAGTGCCTCGGCGGACGGCGGCGTCACCTGGGATGTCCCGATCGTATCCGTCTGGGGTGATAAGGGCACAGCGGTGAGGCCGGGCACTGCTCGGCGAGTCCAGTGGAACGTCGGGCGCGATTTGCCCGGTCGCGCAATTGCCAACCTGCTCGTGCGGATTTCAGCGTGCGGGTTTCAGACAGTGGCCGCGCCGTTTACAGTGAATACGGTGACGGTCCCCAGTTGGAAAGTGCGCGTCTGGTTGGACCTCGATCGCAACGGGAAGCAGGACCCCGGCGAGCAACTGGACGGAGCCGGCATCCACTACGGCGGCCGCACGCGGGCGCATTCTGTTGATTTCGTCGTGGACGGAGACGCACTTCGTGTCAATGAACCACTTCGGTTCGGGGCCCCGCTGTTCGTGCGCGTCCGGATGGTCAAGCGGGCCGCCAAACCTGGTCACGAGGCGGTTGACAACGCGATGTTCTCCGCGTGGTACGACAATGACCTCGGACCTGAAGATGGCGCGCCCGGCACCGGCGAGTGGCGGTCCTACACAGTGACGAGCGCCGACATCGCCCGCGCCGCTGCGGGGACGCCGATTGAGGTGCAACTCCGCCACTGCGTCATCGAGTGGAACCTCGTCATGGCCAGTGAAGTCAGTTCCCCCGACTTCCTGGACCGATTCAAAGCCGGCCTGGAATCCGCCTCCCGGATTCTGTACGACGTCACGGATGGCCAGATGAAACTTGGCCAGGTGGCCATCTACCCGGGAGTGACCCAAACGTCCTCCAATTGGCGCAACGCGGACGTGGTGGTTTACTCGCGCATCGAGGATCAATCGCGCTACCAAAACGGCGCCATCTTCTGGGCGTGGCGAGGAGGAATCTGGCAACCCGGGCCGGAGTACCACATTTACCTTGGCGCCCACGCGCGAGGGCAGCCTCCGGATTCGCTAAAGTACTCCTATGGCTTCGTCCACGAGTTCGGCCACTACGCCCTGAGGTTTCTGGATGAGTATCTGGATGGGAACGAGAACCAAGCTGCGTGGCAGATCTACCAGCAAGAACACCCGGACCGCGTGCCAAGAGATTTTGGCCTTATGGATGCCGCGGGCGCCTACACGCCGGAGATGTCATCCTACAACGATTACCTGCCTTCTTATTCCGGCCCCATTGCGTCCAACGACGTCCCTGGCCGGGCAGCCGTTAGCTTCCAGCTCTATGGCTACTGGCTCGCCTTCAGCAACCGGTGGTCGCCCTGTTGGCAGTTTCTCGAAGACAGCTTCGAGTATATCGGAAAGAACGCCGGCCTGAATATCGTCGTGCCCCCGCATGGCCGTTACCTCGGCCACGAGAAGAGAAGTCAGTCGCCGCGCCAGGGCCCGTACAGCATCCCCGCGCCCTACGTCCCGGCTGAATTCACCACGGTTCAACCCTTCTCCCTGATCGCCACGAAGTCCACGGACAGGGCGGGCAACCGTGTGCCTCAGGGGCCGGCGCAAATCCGCGCGACCTGGCGCGGGGCTCCGGCCATCGGGGCTCAGGTCATCCGCGTGCCAGCCGGCCAGGATCGGCTGATCGCGTTGGGCGTGACCGACCGCATCGGACAATTGAGCGTTTACGATCTCGCCCCGGGGGACGACTTGGTCACACGCTGGCGAGGCATGGAGAGCCGCCTGACAGTGCCGTCACCGCTGGATCGTTCCCGCCCGATTGAGGTCGGGCTCGACCAGGAGCGGCCCGACGGTGTCCTCGGCCCGCGTGACGGATCCGATCCTTTCGGCATCCTCGTGCTGCCGTCCATTTCGGGCCCGACGAATCACCTGCTCTCCTTGACCGTGCGCACCGCGGGACCGTTGATCGCGCCGCCAAGCGTCAAGGTTTATCCAGACGACGCCACAGGTGCAGTCGTCGCGATGGGCGGTTCAGCCCCCAACACCTACACCGGCGCCGTGGCGGTGGCGGAGGCCACGGGCGGCACGGTAGAAGTGAATTGCGAGCCTGTCGCCGGCGAACGTCTGGCTGCCGCCGACTTGTTCACCCTTACGACCGTGGTGCCGACGAACGCCGTGATGCTGCGCGCCCGGGATGGTTGGGCCGAGTTCCATCTCGATCCGGGCGCCGTGACAACGGACCAGCCGGGCTTGGTGTATTCGAGCCACGCGCCCGGTCTTTCTGTGCCCGGACCAACGAAACGGCAGGTGGGGCCGGTGCTTACCGCCGCCCTGGGAAGTGGCCTGGCTCTCAACGGCACCCGCGCGACGGTGAACGTCTTCTATCGCGACTCCGCTTTGCTGGGATTGGACGAAACGACGCTGGCGTTCTATCGCTGGGACGATGCGCTGAGCCAGTGGCAACTGATGCCATCGGTGGCCGCGATCAGCAGCGACGTCCTCTCCGCCAGCCTCACGGAATTGGGCACTTTCGCCCTGTTCGCCGAACCGTCCGACGACACGACACCTCCCGGCGCCATCAATGACCTCCGGGCCGCGTCGGGAACGAACGGCTGGAACATCCGGCTCGAGTGGACTGCGCCCGGCGACGACGGCAACCAGGGCACGGCCGCCACGTACGTGCTTCGCTTCAACACCGCGGAGATCACAGCCAGCAATGTCGAGCAAGCCGTGGTCGTTCCAATCACGCAGAAGCCGCAGACTGCCGGAACCGCCGAGCATTTCGAGATCGCGATGCCTGCTCCCGGCGTGGACTACTTCTTCGCGCTCCAGGCTCTAGACGAAGCAGGCAACCCCGGCCCGCTCTCGACAGCGGCGGCAGCACGTTCGTACCAGGAAGATTCCGATGGCGACGGCATGGCCGATCAGTGGGAAGCCACCCATCAGTTCAACTCCGCCGATCCAACCGACGCGGACCGGGATGCGGACGGCGACGGCCTGAACAACCGGCTGGAATCTCAACTGCGCACCAACCCGAATTGCTGGGACACCGACGGCGATGGAATGGGCGACTTGTGGGAACATCAACACGGCCTGAACCCGCGCTCCGCGGACGACCGTGATACCGACGCCGAAGGCGACGGACTGTTCAACCAACAGGAATACGATGCCGGCACCGATCCGAATCACCCCGACTCCGATGGTGACGGCCTGCCCGACCAATGGGAGGTGGCCAACAGTTTGTGTGCGTTCTCCGCCGAGGGCGATAACGGCGCCGAGGGCGATCCCGACCACGATGGCCGCGCCAACCGCCAGGAGTATGAACAGGCCACAAGTCCGGCCGTCGCTGATGGCATACGCATTGCCACCGCCCGTTTCCTGGCTGACGGTCGCTTCGAGTTGGCCGTGCTGGGTCAACTCGGTCAAAGCTACACGCTGGAAGCCTCCACGAACCTGACCGAGTGGCACGCCATCACCCGGTTCACCTGCACCAACAGCCCCACGCTGGTAACCGATACCAGCACCGCCGGCATGAACCGGAAGTTCTACCGCGTGGTGTCGCTACCCGCCGCCACCCCGCAAATCCGGCTCCAGTTGCTGAGCGTTCCGCTGCCGGATACTGGTGCCGAGCTTAGCCTGTCAGGCCCCGTTGGCCTGGCTTACCGGGTCGAAACCTCGACGAACCTGACCGACTGGTCGACGTTGACGAACTTCGTCAGCGTCCTGCCGACCACCGTGGTTGAGACAATCGCGACGACCAATAGCACGCGGAGTTTCTTCCGGGCGGTTGTGGAATGAGGGCGCGCTGATCAACTTATCCGCTTCAGCCGGACGGCTCGCTGTTGTTGCGGTTCACTTGGAACGGCTCACCGACCGCGAACATCGCGGTTCGAACCGCCCTGAAGCTGGATGGACTTTGGTCACCGGAGCCAGCGGCGGCGGTTTCCAGTCTCGCCAATGGAAACTGGCAGGCGCGCCTCACGCCAGTTCCGGGACAGGCATCCGGATTCTATCGAGTGCTGGCGACTCCGTGAACTCGATGCCGCCGTCGACACAGTCCCTCCTTTCACGATCATGTTGCGGGCGCGGCAGGCACTTGCAGGCGTAACCTGCGGTCTTACGGTTTCGCGGTTTTGACCTCGTTGGTCAGCGGAGCCGCTGGCGGCGGAGGGGTTTCTTTTGGTTCAGGGTCCGGTTCGCGCGGCGGGAAATCGTCGTCAGCGAGGCGCCGCGCCCCGCCCACCACGGTCATCTTACCGTTGTCGTCCAGTTGCAGCCGCGGGCGGTTCGTTGTGATGTCGTAGGTCTGCCGAATCAGCACGTCGCCTTCCGGGTTGACCACGACGTAGGAGTACGCCGTCCGGCCATACTGATACAGCATGTGCACGTTGCTGCGGTTGTCGATTTGCGGCTCGGGGCGGCTGAAGGACACCATCGGCCCGACGGCGACCACGCGGAAGATGCGTGAGTCGTTCGCATCCGCGATCCGCAGGTAGAGCTTGAGCCCGCGCTTGAGGTAATTGGCCTCCAGCAGCGTGTATTTGCGCACCTCGGGCGCGGCGTTGGTGGCGCTTTGGGGCACCCCAAACTCCCGTTCCCAAAGCCGGGCGCCGGAGATGATGTCGAAGGCGACCGGCACGCTGGTGAACTGCCGGTCCCACTGTGCGATTTTGACAGTGGCCTGCACCAGATAGGTCGTCTGGCGGCTGAGATTGAAATGGGGCGCGATATCCACCCGCCGGGTGCCACGCTGGGAAGATTCCAACGTAAACTCCCCGCGCACCGGCGGGTCGCTGAGCTTGTTGACGACGCCACGGTCGCGCGTCTCCACGGCGATTCTCAGCCATTCGTCGTCGGCGCCGAGCTGGAGTGTCTGTCCGGAACGGTTGACGATTCGCACGGCGACCGGCAGCGCTTCGCCAGCGAGGAACTGCTGTTGATCCAGCGTCACCTCGACTTCCACTTGTGCGACCGCGCCCACCACCCCGGCCAGCCAGGCGACCAGGAAAACTCCAAGATTTCTCATGCGCCCACTGTAGAACCGCCATCGGCCGTGGCAAGCAGCAACCGACGGGAAGAGCAGCTTGAAGGGGCGATCGATGTACCGCCCGGGGGTAATTTGCGCGTTGCCCTGAATGGGCGGCCCAGAACTGCCAGACGGCGCGCCGACTCGGCCTTCACTCGTCCGCAGGCAGCGCCACTTACACCCCCAAGGCTTGGGCCGGCCTACTTCTTCTCGGCGTCGGCTGGCGTTGCCTTGGCTTCGTCCTTTTTCGCGTCGTCAACCACCGCAGCCTCGGCCTTGGCTTCGGGTGCTTGCTTGGCAGCTTTGAGGATGTCTTCCGCCGGCAGGATGATGGACGTGGCGCTGTCGGATCGGAAATTGTTCATGCCGGCCGCGCTCGCGGCAATCGTGCGCATGACGATGACGCCGACAATCTGGCCGTCCAGCGCAAACGCGGGCGAGCCCAGGCCGGTCGCGGTCATGGTGCTGTCCGGGACGTAGAAGGTGCGCGGTTTCTGGACGACGGCGCTGATGCGTTCAACGGACGCCGCATGGGCCCGCCCGGCGGCGCGGCCCAGGCGGTTGAGCGTGATGACGGTATCCAGCACCTGCACGGGTGAAGCCTTCGCGAAATCCACGGCTGCCATCGGCGCCGCCGGTGGCGCCTTCGGTCGGATGAAGGCGAGGTCGAGGTCCTTGTCGCGCAGCACAATCTCGGAGGGGATTTCCGTGCCGTCATCGAGCAGGATCTTCACGTCGGTGATCTCACTCTCGATCTTGACCCGGGAGGGATCGTACACGCGCCGCAGCGTCTCGGTGGGATCAGCGGCGGAGAGCGCGAGCACGGTGAGGCCGGACGCGTCCATCACGGTGCCGGTGATGTCCTGCTTGGCTTCGCGCGGTTCGGCGGCGTTGCCGCCGGCCGAGAGCGAGATCTTTTGCACCACCTGCACGGTGACCACCGCTTTCTGCTGCTTCTTGAAGATGTCGCGGCCCTTGTCGGTGATTTCGTCGGCCTGGGTCAACAGGACGGAGCTCAGCGCGAGGGTGGCGGCGACGGAGGTTTTGACGATGCGGTGCATGATGTGATTTCGGTTGAGGTTAATTCTTCCACGCAGGTTCAAGTTCCAGGAAGGCGGTGCGCACGCCACGCAGGACTTTCACGGTCACCACGACCGGGCGGCGGGCCGCGACCTGTTCCATCTGTTTGCGCAGCGATTCGACGCCGTCCACGGACTGGCCGTCCACTGCCACGACCAGGTCGCCGACGTTCAGTGAGCCGAGCTCGGCCCAACTGCCGGGCTTCACGTCCTCGATGAGCGCGCCGCGCTGATCCTCGGGCCATTGTTCGTCGGCGGCATCGAAGAACGTCAGGTCGCGTGCGGTGAACTCGAAGGCGTCGTTGCGGTACTTCTTCATTTCGCGCGCCACCCGGGGCGAGCGGGCGAGCTCGACGGAGACCTTTTTCTCGGCTTTGTCGCGCAGGATCGTCAACTCGACTGTCTTGCCCACGTCGTATTGGCGGATCAACGTCGCCAGCTCATCTTCATGTTCCGAAGCCGAAGCGGTGAGCTTCTCGCCGTCGAGGGCGATGATGAAATCGCCCGGTTGCAGACCGGCCTTGGCGGCGGTGGAATTGGCAAAGACACGCGTGATGTAGAAGCCTTTGAGCGAAGGCTGGCCGAGCTGGTTCGCGATGTCGCGGCTGATCACATGCGTCTCGACCGGCAGCCAAGCCTTGGTCACTTCGAGGCCGGGATCCTTCAAGTCCTTGATGCCGACCTTCACCACGGTCAGGAAACGCTCGGCCTTGCGCTCGAACGTGACCAGGACGGGTACCGGCTCGGTTTTCCCGGCAGTCAGCTTCTCGGTGAGTGCATTCAGCGACGCCAGGTCTTTCACGGGCGTACCGCCAACCTCGAGGATGACGTCGCGATTGTTTAACGCCGGCTTGGCCTCGCCCGCCGGCCCACCGGAACGCACGCTGCCCACCAGCACGCCGTCCAGGCTTGGGCGCTTCATCTCCCGCGCCAGGAGCGCGGAGATGTTTCGGGCCGTAATGCCCCAGGGTTTCAACTCTTGCTGCTCGGGGAAAAGCTCGCCGCGCTCCAAGGGCCGGAGCTGCAACTTAAGTTCCTGATTATCGCGCAGGATGACCGCCTCAGTGTTCTGCCCGATGGGCAGGCTGGTAATCAACCGCATGAACTCGGGCATCTGCTCGTCGAACCGCACGTTGGTTTCCTTTCCGCCGAGGCTGAGCAGGAGATCGCCGGCCTTGATGCCAGCGGCGGAGGCCGGAGAATCCTCCAGCACGCTGCTGATGAGCACGCCGCGCGGATCTTTTGCGCTCTTGAACACCGGTTGGACGTCCACGCCCAGCCAACTGCGGCGCACCTGGCCCTCGGCCATGAGCGTGGTGGCCACGGTCTTGGCGAGATTGCCGGGAATCGCGCCGCCGAGACCGAAGCTGATTTCGTTGATGCCCACGATCTCGCCTTTGAGGTTCACCAACGGTCCGCCGGAGTTGCCGCCGTAGATGGGCGCGTCGTGGCCGATCCAGCGCACCAGCGCGCCGACGTCTTCGCCGTCGAGCCGGAACTGCGCGCTGCGCCGCATGTGGCGGGGCATGATCATTTCCGTGTTGCTGATGATCCCGAGCGTTACCGATTGCGAAAGGGCCATCGGACTGCCCATGGCCAGAACGGGATCGCCCACGCGGAGTTTCGCGGAATCTGCGAAGCCCACATGCTGGAAAGTGCGCGGCGCATCTGGCTTGAGTTTGATCACCGAGATGTCCGTCATGGCGTCGGTGCCGATGAGCTCCGCTTCGATCTCCTCACGATTCCAGAGCGTGCAGAACATCCGCGTCGCATGCCCGGCCACGTGGTGGTTGGTCACGATGTAACCGTCCTTGGTGATGATCGCGCCGCTGCCGACGGACTGCTGCTTGATTTCACGGCCTTCGCTGAACTCGGTCGAAACCACGCGAATCCGCACCAGAGCCGGGCGCATGCGCGCGATGGCGGAATCCACTTGGGAACGGACCAGGGTCGGGGGCTCGTTGCCCTTGGCCTGCGCAGCGTCAGCGGGCAGGGCCAGCAGAGTCAGGAGGGCCGCACGTTCGAGCCAACGGTTGAGTCTTAGACCTCGGAACATGCGGCAGCTTGGGATTGAAAGCCGCTGCGAGGCAAGCTCCGAATGGACGCTGCATCGGCACGCGCCTCGCGGACTCCGCCCAGAGGTTCCGCCGTGTATCCGGCGCGCGTCAATGCGCGTGCGCTGCGGGTGCGCCCTGCTTCGCCCCCACCGGCTCCGGCTGTACGGGAGGCTGCACCACCGGGCCCTGGATCGCAGCGACAGGCGGCTGGGTGGGCACGGGGTTGGGAGCGGGAGCGGGAACGGGAGCATGCGCGGGAGCGGCGGCAACAGTGTCGGCCTTGGGCGGCTCCAGCAGCGCCTTCTGCGCCGGGTGTTCCCCCAGCCACTCCACAACTCCAGTTTCCAGATCATATAAAGCGCCGACCACGCTGAGATTCCGGTCCGCCACCGCCGTTCGCACAATGTCGCTGCGGCGCAGGATGTCGGCGACGGATTGCCACACGTTTGCCTTGATGGCGTTGGCCACGACGGTTTTCTCTTCGCCGCCTTCCTTCTTGGCTTGTTCGACCGCGGGTTGGATGTTGTCCACGAGTTTTGGCAGCAGGCCGTGCAGTTCCGCGCCCTTCACCACGGCCGTCACCGCGCCGCACCGGGTATGCCCCAGCACCACCAGCAACGGTGTGCCCAGATGCCCGACGCCGTATTCGACGGTGGCGATCTCGTCCGTGTCGGCCACATTGCCCGCCACGCGCACCGTGAATATCTCGCCCACGCCCCGGTCAAAGATCAGTTCCACGGGTACCCGGGAGTCGGAGCAGGCCAGCATCGTGACGATCGGCTCCTGACCTTCAAGGGCGGTCGCCGAGCGCTGCGCGGCGTCGCAGTTAGGGTGTTTGAGCGTGCCGGCGACGAAGCGGGCGTTGCCTTCCGTGAGCAAGGTCAAGGCGGCCTTGCGCAACAAGGCTTGGGATTTCTGGGCCGGGTCGGGGCCGCTGGCGGAGAGCGGATTTGCGGTCCACAGCACGGCCAACACGGCGAACGTCCATTTGGTCAAGGTCGGTTTCATCACAATGCGCGGCGCGCGCGGTTTCATTCCACGCGGCCCACACGCATATCGGCATTCTGGAGGTGGACTTTACGAGAGGTTGGAAGTCCAACGCGGCTGGAGCAGGCCTACTGTGGAACGAATTGAGGGAGTCACTTGCGGAGGGAGCCCGCAGTCGAGATGACATACGCGCGAATACCCCTGCGAGTCCGGCGGAAGCCTGCTTCCCCTGGTGGGATGCACCGGTCCAGACTGGTTACCGGTTGCGGGGCTCGGCGGATGGAAGTGGTGGTGGGATGATGGGTGGCGTTTTGTTAGAGTGCGCGCTGCGTTTCTCGAGCAATAAGCCCAGACCCGCAGCCAGGAGCAGGAAGAAAACGCCAAAGCCGAGCATCACGATCCCCTTAAGGACGCTGGGAGATTTCCCTTCATCCAGAAGCACAAAATTCTCCGTCAGACTGGGAAATGCGCTCCGGTAGGCCCGCAACTCCTCCTCCCCAATCTCCAAACGACTCCGCACCAAGCCGGTTACATCCCGCTTCACGAACAT
>CAZWJC010000061.1:0-28269 GCA_964634255.1 uncultured Verrucomicrobiota bacterium
GCCAGGACAAGTTCGGCCCGCGCCTGACGGCCTCCATCGGCGGATTGCTCGTGGGCGCCGGCTTCCTGCTCTGCTCGACCACCACCAACTATCTCATGTGGCTGCTCGGCTTCGGCGTGCTGGCGGGCATCGGGATTGGCTTCGGCTACTCTTCGGCCACTCCCCCCGCGCTGAAATGGTTCCCACCCGCGAAGACCGGCCTGATCGCCGGCTTGGTGGTGGCGGGATTTGGCCTCGCGCCTGTTTATCTCGCCCCGGCGTCGCAGTATCTCCTCGGCGCGTTCCAGGTCCAGAAGTCCATGCTCATCCTGGGCATCGCCTTCGTCATCATCGTGTGCGGCCTGGCGCAAATGCTCATCAACCCGCCCGCCGGGTACGTAGCCGGGGCGAAGCCCGCCGCCGGAAGCGCGCCCAAGCCTGCCGTCGTCAATGTCACGCCCGGCGAGATCATCCGCTCGCCGCTGTTCTACCTGCTTTGGGTGATCTACTTCATCGGCGCCGGCGCGGGCCTGATGGTTATTGGCAGCATCGGCGGCATGGCGAAGAAGAGCATGGGCGAACTGGCTTTCGTCGCCGTGGCGGTGATGGCCATCGGCAACGCCGGTGGACGCATCCTCGCCGGCACGCTTTCCGACAAGATCGGGCGGCGCTGGACGTTGTGCCTGGTGCTGGGGATTCAGGCGGTGCTGATGTTCGTGGCCATTCCCGTGACGGCGTCGAAGGACATGGCCGGGATCATCATCGTGGTGCTGGCGGCATGTATCGGCGCGAACTACGGCGCGAACTTGGCGCTCTTTCCGGCCTACACGAAAGACCTTTGGGGGCTCAAGACCTTCGGCATGAACTACGGCGTGCTTTTTACCGCGTGGGGCGTGGGCGGGCTCGTGTTGCCGCGGCTGCAGCAGATGCTGACCGCCAGGAGTGGTGGGAGTTACCAGTCGTCCTTCATCACCGCTGGCATTCTGTTGGTGGTTGGCGTGGCGCTGACCTTCCTCATCAAGCCGCCGCAGCCAAAGGCGCAAGTTTCAAATTGAACGATCGTTAGCAGACCCCCCAAACAAAAGCCGCGCTGCCGGAGTCCCTCTGGCGGCGCGGCTTCCTTGTGGGGCGGTTCAGGGCTCGGAACTCTTCCCGCCGTTCGGAATCAGTGCCCGGACCACGTTCGTATTAAACCGGCATTTGTCGGCCTTGAGGTTTTCCACGAGCTCGAACAGTCCCTTCGCCGCCACTTCGCGGGAGGGGCGACCGCCGCGTCCATTCCAGTAGTCCACCACTTTCTTGAAATCGTCAGGCCGCCGGACGGTCAGCGTGCAGGAATCGGAATTGACCTTCTTGTGTGGCCACCACGCCCAGCCAATGTGGTGTTGCTCCACCAGCGCCACGCACTCGCGAAACCACTGGTTGTTGTTCTCACCGCTTTCCCCCAGCCAGAGCGGCATCCGATACTGTTCCCGCAGCGCCAGGAATCGAGCGATGGCTTCCGGCGTGTTCGGATTCCAATACTTGTGGAAGCTCAGCACCAGATTCCCATCCCACGCACCGGGGAAGCCGTTGTAGTTGTTTCCCCAACCGTTGCCTTCGATGATGATCAGGTGATTCGTGTCCACTTCGCGAACGGCCTTCGTGATGGCCAGATACAGGTCCCAGATCGGTTTGTTGGAGGCGTCTTCCTTGCCGTTCTTGTCCTTGCCCTCGAACGTCCAGTTCGGTTCGTTCAACAAGTCGTAGCCGCCGATCCACGGTTCGTTGGCGTAGCGCTCGGCCAGCTTGCGCCATAGGGCGATCGTCTTCGCCTTGTTCGAATCGCTTTCCCAGAGCGACGGCTTGGCCGGATCGTAGTCCGAGATGTTCGCGTCCTTGCCCTGACCACCGGGCGCGGCGTGCAGATCGAGGATGAGATACACGCGGTTGGCCTTGCACCAGGCCAGCAGATCGTCCGTCATCGCGAACCCTGTGGGGAGCCAGGTGTGCTGACTTTTGACCGGTTCGTCCTCAATCGGCGGCGTGAAGAGGTCGTAGTGCATCGGCAGGCGGATGCTGTTGAAGCCCGACTTGGCCAGCAGGTCCACGTCCGCGCGTGTCATGTGGTTCTGCAGCCAGAGCCGGTAGAACCTGTCGCAATCCTCCTTGCCCACGAGGTCCGCGACGCGTGCCTTGATCGAATGCTGCGTGCCCTCCTTTTGAATGCCGAGCATGTATCCCTCCTGGAGCATCCAGCCGCCAAGCCCCATGCCACGCAGGATGATCTCCCGGCCCTGGCCATCCACGATCCGGTCGCCCTTTGCCCGGAGGAACCCGGTGGGTTGGGCGTGGGCGATGGCGAGCAGACAGAGGAGCGTTGCGATGATGACAACCGACTTTTTCATAACGCGCAGCATGTTGAATCACGGAACGGGTTTCGGGCCACCTCGTGGTGCCGGCAGGAGACCGTCTCCCGCCGCCGACAGTCTTCCAGCATCCGCCGTTCATCGCAAGAACCGCCGCGATCAAATGCGCTGTCGGGTCATGAGGTGCCGGGCAGCCGCAGGACATTGGTGTTGCCGACTTGGTTCAGGCTGCCCGCCATCAGCGTGCGTGCGCGGATCAGATCGAACAGGTTCGGCCTTCGGCGTTGGGGCAGGGGAGGTAGCCAACACTCATCCGGCGATGCCGTCCTTGCGGCGGGCGTGGCCGCCTTCGGACGAGTTCTTGTGGGATTGGGCGCATTCATGCGGCGATGACCGCTTCGTGGAGAAACAGCGACATCCATTCCCGCGCGGCCTGACGCTCTTCCGGCGTGCCGCCGCGCAGTTCGTAACGGCCATCCAGGTTGCGGACGAGTTCGGCGCGGCCCCAGCAGGCGATGCGCTCGCCCCTCTGCCGCCTCAAGTAATCGAAAAGGTATATCGTTTTCATGCCGGCAGTTTGCCAGTGGGGGTCGGTCAAATACGGGGGTAGGCTCGAAAAATGTCGGATGGCAAACGAATGGAGGCAAACGAATGGTTCAAGGCAGAATACGGGGAAGGCAGGACGATGAAGTGTCCGGAAGCCACGCCGAGGGTCGCGCCAGCGTTTTGGACTGCGCCAGCCCCCTGGCGCTTTTGGGGAAGACCTGGTTATTCCCGGCGCTTCTGCGCGCGCTTCTTCGCTTCCAAAAGGCGGCTGGCCATGCTGACCGGAGCGTCGCTTGCCGGCGCCTTGGGTTCTTCCTCAACAGATATCGTTTCTCCGCCGGCCACTATGGGCCCAGGTTGGGCGGATGACGCCGTCGCAGGTGACGCGGGGCGGAACGAATCGGGTCGTGGCTCGTTGCCCGCCTGTGCCTGGGTCGTGCGCACCTGCTCGCGTCGTGCCAGCAACGCCGCCAGCGAAACCTCGGCTTCGACCGGACGCGGCGTGCCCTCCCAGAAGAATACCCGCCTCCGGACCACCGCCCAACCGCGCGCCCATTCCTCGCGGTCCAACTGAATCCGCCGCACGCCCACGTCCACTACGAACAGGACGATCGCCAGACGCAGCAACCATTCCCAGAGATCGCGCGCTTGATAGGTCTTCCGCCGGTCATGCAGGAAGGGATTGTCAGTTGGCGACGCGGGATTCAGCAATTTGCCGCCGCCGCTCTCGGCGAGGCGTCGGAGCAGGTTTAGGTTCGGCTCGGCGGCGTTGAACTCGGGTGAGTAGTTGATGTTCGCGCCCACGGCTTGGACGCCGCGCAATTGGCCATTCTCGAAGTCCATCAAGTTCAGCAAATACGCGCCCACCTCGCGCGTCGGGAAGCGCGCTTCGTAATGGCCGGGCCCGGATTGCTGGAGGGTCACGGTCTCGCGCTTGCCGGTAGGGCTCACCGCGGTTGCTTGTAGATTGAGGAAGTTGCGGTAATCGCCGCGTTCATCCAGCGCCTCGACCGACAGCAGACCCGCGCCCTGTTCCATCGTGACCTCGGCGGTGAAATCCGCGTTTTCGAGCCGCCGCAAACTCCATTGTGCGATCTGCGACCAGAACTGCCGGTACTTTGCCCAGCCGAGCCAGTTCTTGGCCCACTTGGCCCGCGCGTCCGACGTGAACGCCACCGCGCGGCCCAGGCCGTATTGCCAGTGGGCGAGCAGGGGATCGCCCTTGTCGCTCCACAGCGGCGTCTCGGCGCGCGGCTTCGGCGTGGTGGCCACGTAGCCCAGCAGCGCCGGAAACTCCGTGCCGCCGATGCCGCGCACCAGTTCCGTCGAGGCCTTCAATCGCGGTTGGAAGGGGTCTTCGTGGATGGCCGCCTTCAATATGACGGCGGTTTCCTTGATGAACACTTGTGGCAGCTCGCCCGCGGACTGAACCGGATAAAACCGTCCGTTGCCAATGGCGGCCAAGCCCTGCAACAGGTTCTCGTCCGCGTCCGGGCCCACGCCGACCGTCGAGATCGTGATGCGGTCGGCGACCATGGCGCGGGCGAGCCCCTCGAAATCGCCGGGCTGCGACTGGCCGTCTGTCAGCACGACGCAGTGTTTGAGCGAGGCCTTGGCCTCCTTGAGCATCTCATACGCACGCGCCATCGGTGGGTGCATGGCCGTGCCCCCTTCCGAATTGATGCCCGCTACGTCCCGCATGATGGCATTCCGGTTCGAGGCACGCTGGAGCGGCGCGACTTCGTGGACCGAGGCATCAAAGGCGATGACGGCCACGTAATCCTGATCGCCCAAAGCCGCCAACGCGCCGATCGCCGCGTCCTTCGCCATCTCGATCTTCTCGCCGGTCATGCTGCCCGAGCGATCAATCACCAGCGCCAGGGCGCCGCTGGGCAGCACCTTCTTGCTGTCGAGTTCCATGCTCACCGGCAACGTGTCTTCCAGCGGCGTGCCGCGATAGCCGCCCGCCGTGAACGCCTCGTCGCCGCCCACGCAAACGAGACCCACCCCGAAATCCCGCACCGCGCTGTCCAGCAGTCGCAGCCGGTCGCGGCCCAGATCACCCGCGCCGATGTTGCAGAGAACTACCGCGTCGTAGCTTTGAAGCTCCGCCAGTGAATCGGGGAATTGCTCCGGGCCCGCGAGCCTTGTTTCCAATCGTGCCGACTGGAGCGCGGAGACCAACGGCTGATCCAGCTCCGGTTCAGTGGAGATCACGAGCAACCGCGGGTTACCCCGTACGCTGGTGAATGCGATGGCGCGGTTGTTTTGCGGCAGCGGATCGCCCGGTGAGTCCACGCTCACTTCGTAGTTGTAGAACCCTGGCTCCGCGAGCGTCTGCGGAAACGTGAACAGGTTTTTGCCTGCTGCCAGTTCAACCGGCTGCTCGCCGAGGAATTGCTCGTTGCGGTACAGCCGCACCGTGGCTGTGCGTGCGGCGTCCGCCTGCACGAAGATTTTCGTCTCGAACGACTGGCCCTTCTTGAGTTGCGACGGCAATTGCAGGCGTTGGACGGAAACATCGTTGGCGCGGGCCACGCCCAGCGGCAGCACGTCCACGGTCACGCCTTGGGAACGGCCGGCCAGTACCGCGCCCAGCGCGTCGCCGACGTTTTCATTGCCATCCGAGAGCAACACCAGCCGCTTCTGGCCAGTTTCCGGGAACGCCGCCGTGCCGAGCTGAATGGCCGCCGCGAGGTCCGAGCGTTGGGGATTCACGACCGCCTCGACCTTCTGGAGGTCCAGTGCTGCGTTGGGCAATCGGTCAATGCTCGCCTCCGCGCCGAAGACGATGACGCCCGCCTTGTCGGGCGTTTCCTTTCTCGCCGTGAGCCGGTTCACGAGCTTCCGTGCTTCTTCCCGCTGACCGGACGGGATGCTGTCCGAGCGGTCTAGCAAGAAGAACGCGTTGACGCCCTCGAAGGGCCGCCGCCATTGCACGCCCGCCAGCGCCAGCACCATCGCCGTGCAAATGGTGATCCGTAGCGCCAGCGCGAAGCGCCTCCGCCAAGGACTGATCTGGACGTCGGATTTGCGGGCGAGCCATAGAATCCACATCAACGCAGGGGGCAGTGTCAGCAACCACCACGGATGAGCACACGAGGCCGCACGGAGCAGAGAGAGCGCGGCCAGCACCAGGCTCGAAAGGAGGCTAATGGCGACAATCCACAACCACGAGAAGTGTCCTGTTACCTCCCTGGCTGCGAACGAATCGCCGCGCCAGCCGCGGTCTCGCCTCGGTGTTTTGCCTGCAGGCGTCATGCGGTGTTAAGGCGTGTCGGCAAACACCAACAGTCGCCGAGTTGTGCAACGGTTGCCTTCACTCCTCCGTGTGATACAGTCGCTCCATGAAAGCGCGCGACTTCGAGGCAACGCTGAAACACACGCCGTTTCGCCGGTTTACCATCCATGTGGACGGTTTGGCGATTGACGTGGATCATCCTGAGCAAGTGTTGCTCACGCCGGATAAGTCCACGGTCGTCGTCGCCACGGCGGATAACGGTTTCCGTATCATTGATGTGGATTTGATCAGTTCCCTGAGTTTGCGGCCGCGAGGGCGATCTGCGGCCAAAGCTGCGAGTTAGTTCGACGGTGCAGAACCACTGCTCTTGCTTGCGCGGCATTCCCGGGAGGAGCGCTGTCGCCCTGGCTTTCCCAAGCACTTCCACGGTCTGTTCCTTCGGGCTTCGGACTTCGGACTTCGGGTTTCCCATCACACCGTCCTCCTGTGATACCACCACCACTCGAACAGCAGCACGGCCAGGCCGATTGCGGCGAGCGTGCGCCAGAGTTCCATGTTCGTGCGTTGCACCGTCGTGGCGGTGACGCGGGTGTATTCGCCGAATTTCAATTCGTCGCGCGGACGGATGTTGCTCTCGGCGGAATCAAGCAGGTTGGCGCAGAAGGTGACTTCGTTTGTGCCGGCGCGCAGGTGATAAACCCCTTGCCGCGCGGTGTCACCGAAGACGAGTTCGTTCGCGCCGTCCAGATTGAGCGTGGTGATTCTGCCGTCGGGCTGTTTCACTTCGGCGCTTTTCACCGGTTCGCTCAACGCGAGGTGGAACGGGTCGCCGGCCTTGATGAGGAGTTGGGAGTTTTTCGCATTGGCGGGGTTGAGCCAGTCCACGGCATTGGCGATGAAGATCGGGAACGACACGCGCAACGGCCAGTTGCTCTCCAGTGGATCGAAGCCCACCCAAACGATGCGCCGCCGGCCGAGGTCACCCGCGAGGATGAGCGGCGCTTGTGGCGCTTCGAGGATCGAAACGGCCCACGGTGGCGTCCCGCCTTTTGCGGGGGTGAGGCTCTGCACGATCTGCACGTTGTCGAACCCGGCATAGCGCAACAGCGGGTGCGTGGATTTCCAGTCCACGATCACCGGCGCTTCCACGGCGGCGACGTTCTCGACCCAGTTCGTGTTCACAGTGCGAAATGCGAGCACGTTGCCTTTCGGCCACGCGGTTGGCACGATGCCGTCGAGCACGACGAAATCAAAACCCGCGCTTCCGCTTTGCGGGATCAAATCATTCGCGACGGCTAGGTTCACGTTTGCCACGGCGCGCAGGGCTTTTTCGAGCAACGGATTTCCATGCGTGACGAGCAGCACGTTCACCGGCTTGGGCAGCAGACTCACGATGGACGCTTCGTTGTCGGCGGCGAGATCGTCTTTGGCCGTGAGGCGAACGGTGAACACGCCGTCCCTGGCTTGCGACGCTTTGAAAACTCGCGGTGCGGTTTGCTGGCCGGGCACAGTGAGTGGGCGGGTTTCGAGAAGGCTGCGAGATTCAGTGCCGTTGCTTTGGAAATAGAGTTCCAGATCAGCGCTCAGTGTGTTGGACGAAAAATTCGCCACGCTGGCGTAGATGGCGTGCTGAGTGGCATCTTCGGGATTCGCGCGGGCGTCCAGCGCGGTGATGCCAAGATTATCCGCCCGCGAGCCGATCTTGTGGTAAACGAGCGGCAACGCCTTGTTCTCGAAGTCGCTCAGCTCCGGTACCGCGCCGTCGCTGAACAGATGAATCTCCGCGCTGCGGCGATCGCGCACCAGCGACTCTGCCATCTTGAGCGCGGGGACGAGGCGCGTGGGCGAATCCGACGGCCCGCACGCCTGCAACGCGCGGCGCAACGCGGCCTTCTCGCTGGTGGCGGATTGTCTGACCTCGGTGTTCGCACCCGCAAGCAGCACAACCATCTGGTCGGTCGGCTCCAGGCTGTCCACCCATTTGAGCGCCTCGGTGCGCGCCCGCTCGAAGCGTGACGGGGATTCGTCTACCGCCTGCATCGAAGCCGAGCCGTCGAGGATGACGACGCGCAATTGCGCGGGCTTGGCCGTGGTGGCGAAGAACGGTCGTGTGAGCGCCAGCACCGCCAGCGCAAGCAAGAGGATTTGCAGATAGAGCAGCCAGTTTTTCCGCAACTTTTGAAACGGCGCGCTGGCCTGCGTGTCCGTGAGGAATTTTTGCCAGAGCAGGGTGCTGGAGACGAGTTTCACCACGCGCTTGCGCTTGAGCAAATAGAACACGATCACCACCGGGATGCTGGCAGCGAAAGCGAAAGCGAGCGGGGCGAGGAAACTCATGCTGCACCACCTGCGTAGAGAACTGAACACGGACGTGGACGAGGATTTCGAAAATCCCAAAGGGATTGTGTCCTCCAGTCCAAGGTTGCGAGGCACGAACTACCTTGGGAAACCAACGGCAAATGAATCTCAACCCCAACCGGGTTGTGACCGCCCCGGCTTTCGCCGCCGCGTGTTGAATTCGCCACAACCGCGTTGCGGTTGATGGGATTTAATGAACAACCACCCAGTGTGGCTCGTTCCTCGCAACCCTGGGCTTTGGGCCGGAATCCCGTTGGGATTCTTTCCGTGGCTTCGGGCTGGCGTGATGACAGTCCTGTGTTCATCCCCAAACCTCCGATTTGCGCAGCTGTTTCAGCAGCAAGTCCTGCAAATCCATGTTCGACGGCGCCATGAAGAAGTTGATTCCGCGCTTGGTGCAGTAATCGCGCAGGCGCTGGACGAAATCTTGCACGGTCTGTTGATACGCCTTCATCCGGTAGCGACCAAACGTGACTTCCTGCAAGCCGCCGCTCTCGGAATCCACGAGGCGCAGGTCGCCGAAGGTGGAGGGTGCGAGTTCTTCAGGGGCGAGGATCTGGACGCAATTCACTTGGAAGCCGCGTCCGACCAGTGCGGCGAGTCCAGCCTCGTACCCGGCGGGATCGAGAAAGTCGCTCAGCACGATGGCGAGGCCAGTGTGACGGGATTCCAGCGCACCGCGGCGCAGGGCTGAGTTCAAGTCCGCGCCGCCGGCTGCGGTTAAGGCGCTGAGGTTTTGGAAGAATTGAATCGAGGACTTTTTGCCGCGCACAGAGCGGAGCGCGCCTTCAATTGCCGATTGCGAATTGCGGATTGCCGATTGGGCCGAGGCGGCGGTTTCTTCATTCTTCATTCTTCCTGCTGCATTCGGGAAGGGGATCACGCTCACGCGATCAAAGCCGCACAGCGCCACGTAGCCGATGGCGGCGGCGACCTGGCGGGCGAAGTCGAACTTGCGCGGTTCACCGAAGGTCATGGACTCGCTGGCATCGAGGAAAATGCGCACGGGCAGTTCGCGTTCCTCCTCGTAGAGCTTGAGGAAAAGTCTGTCGAGGCGGCCGAAGAGATTCCAGTCGAGGTAACGGAAATCGTCGCCGGGGACGTAGCTGCGGTGGTCGGCGAACTCGACGGATTGCCCGCGCGCGCGACTGCGGCGCTCGCCCTTGGACGAACTCTTGGCACGCCGCGCGGCGAGCAATTGGAATTGCTCCAGGCGGCGCAGGAGTTCGGGGGTGAGGAGGGCGCTCATCTGGCTTGAACTGGGATGGCGTTGGAGAGCGCCGTGTCCGACTTGTCACGCGAGCCGGAGAGGGCCTTCTTCTCTTCTCCCTCGGAATAGTGAAAACGCTTTCGTTTCTCCAGGAACCAACTCGAGTCAGGGTCGTTGCGAAAAAGCACACCCTTGACTCTGTATGTGAATACCCTGTGATCCCAGTTTGTGAAGATAATGCGGCGAGGAATCAAGAAAGGACCATGTCTAACCAAATCAGAGAATTCTTCGGTCCTCCGAAAAGAACCTCCTGATGTCGCGTGCAAAGAATTCGTTGATGCTCCAGCAAAACTAGCCCCCGCCCACAACCGACGCCCCACAAGAAGGCGATTCACGCCATCGTAACCGTCTGTTCCACCACCTCCGGAGCCATATCCCCTCCATGAGATGGAAATATCCGAGTAGAAGTTCGTGACGGCCATTTCAACTCGCCACCGCCAACCTCCAAATCGCTGTCTCCATTCCCGACGGAAATAACAGTCGGGCCCAAGCATCACCAACTCGAACTTTCCAGATCGAGCACGCTCAAACTCGCCTGCGGTTGAATCATATTCGCCGTAAAGCACGACCGTTGAGAATGAAACAGCGGCGGGATCTAGCGACTCTCTACTCCATTGAACCGGTCGAAGGAATGTTTGTGATTTGGCCGAGGATGATGCGGACAGCGCATTCATCCCGTACGGGAGGGCAACGTAATAGGCAAATACGCACGCCAGCAAAATGCCCATCCACCGGAGCATTCGTCTGCTGACCAGGGTGCTTTCGTTTTCGGCGTCCATTACCCGTTCACCGCATCCGCGCTCACCGGCACGTCGCGCAGAATCTGTTCGATGATGTGGTCGGTGGTGATGCCTTCGGCTTCGGCCTCGAAGTTGGGGATGAGGCGGTGGCGCAACGCGGGCAGCGCGGCGGATTGGATGTCCTCGAAGCTCACGTTGAAGCGGCCTTGCGCCAGCGCGCGGACTTTGCCGGCGAGGATGAGCGTTTGCGCGCCGCGCGGGCTGCTGCCGAAGCGGAGGTATTGGTTCGCAATCGGCGCGGCGGTGTCGGTCTTGGGATGCGTGGCAAGCACGAGGCGCACGGCGTAATCCTTCACGTGCGACGCGACGGGGACTTCGCGCACGAGTTTCATGAGTTCGCTGAGATCCGCGCGGGACAGAACTTTGTTCACCTCGGTCTTCGTGCCGGTGGTGGTGCGGTTGATGACTTCGTTCAATTCATCCGCGCTCGGGTAGCCGACGATGATTTTGAAGAAGAAGCGATCCAGTTGCGCCTCGGGCAGCGGATACGTGCCTTCCTGGTCAATCGGGTTTTGCGTGGCCATGACGAAGAAGGGTTCGCCGAGTTTGCGGAGTTCGCCGCCGGCGGTGACCTGTTTTTCCTGCATGGCTTCGAGCATGGCGGACTGGGTCTTGGGCGTGGCGCGATTGATTTCATCGGCGAGAATCAGGTGCGCGAAGATGGGGCCGCGTTGGAACTCGAAGGCGCGTTTGCCCGCGTCGGTTTCCATGACGAGGTTCGTGCCGAGGATGTCGGCGGGCATGAGGTCGGGCGTGAACTGGATGCGATTGAACGGCATGTCGAGCACCTCGCCGAGCGTGCGGATGAGGAGGGTTTTGCCGAGGCCAGGCACGCCTTCGAGCAACACGTGTCCGCCGCCGAACAGCGCGATGAGGGTGTTCTCGACAATGGCGGTGTGGCCGACGATGACTTTGCCGATTTCGGCCTGCAGCGCGGCGTAGGTGTCCCGGAAGGATTGGATTTGGGATTCAGTGCTCATTTCGAGTGGTGCAGGTTGAAAGTTGAAGGTTGCAGGTCTTCCTGGCTTAGCGTTTTGGCGGTTTGCGTACGCGAGTGTTGCTTGGATAGGTTTCCAAGTAACGGATGAATCTTGCGAGGTGACGGGAAAGTGTTGCGGCTGATTCGCGCAGAACGTTGAACTCCTTCTCGGTCAGGTACTCTTGGTCTAACGCAGCGTAGAGCTGCGAGCGGACTTCGCCGGCTGAACCCTTGGAGATGTTAAGGAACTGGATGAACTCCTTGCGTGTGCCGCGTTCAGAACCTTCGGCGATGTTTGACATGGCGGACGTGGCGGCCCGGCGGATTTGCTCGCGGAGGCTGATGTCGCGGTAGAAGTCGCGCTCTTTGGAAGCGATGTAAACGTCCTTCACCAAAGCCCGCGCGCCCCGCCAGACTCCCAAGTCTTCAATTTGTTTTGCCGTAGCTATAGTTCGATCCTCGGAATGCTTGCGGATTTGATTTCGCTACCACCGCCCGAACGTGCGCCAGCCAACCTGCAACTTTCAACCTGCAACCTGCAACTCTACTTCTTGAGATCGTTAAAATAGTCCTTCACCGCGCCTTGATACGCGCGCGGGACCTTGTCCTGGCTCAACGCGCTTTGGGCGTCGGCTTGTGCGGCCGTGGCCGCTTCCTCGTATTGGACCGTGCTTGCGCCCTTTATGCTCACGCCTTTCAACGTGATGCTGGGCATGGGGCTGCCGGGAGAGAACTGGCCCTTGACCTTCGTGGGCTTCAACGCCTCATTGAGCACGGCGTCCTGTGGAGTGATGTCCAACGCCGCGGCGGCGGTGCCGGGGCGCGAATCGCCTTCGCGAGGGTTCAGCGTATAGCCACCCGCTGGGCACTGTCCCCACCGCTGGCCGGTGCCGATGCAGGCTGACGCGCGCTCCAGGTTTGCCAGCGCGGCAAGCAAAGACTGCGCGTCGCCGGCCTGCTCCATCAACCGCTGCAGTTCCTTTGCTGCCTGGGCCAGCGACTGAGCCGCGCCGGGCTTGTCACCCTGCTGCATCTGATCCGCAGCGGCTTTCAAGCACTCGCCCACCTTGCCGTACTCGCTGGCGGGTTTCACCGCCTCTGCCACTTCTTTCAACAGCTTCTGAAGCTGCTCGGGCGAAAGCTGTCCCTGTTTCAACTGCTCCATCATCCGCTGCAGGGTGGCCAGTGCAGGAGTCCCTTGGCCCTTATCGAGTTGTTCGGCGAGGTTCTTGCCAACTTGCGCAATCTGCATCTTCAATTCCTGGAGCGCCCGGGCCATCTGCGCGAGCTTCTCCAGGTCCAGGTGCGCAACGTCTAGGTCCTTGAGCAACTGGTCCACTTGGCTGGCCTCCAGCGCCTTCATGGCTTCGTCCAGTGGCGGCAAGGACAGTCCCAAATCCGCCGCCTTTTGCGCCAGGTCCGCGAGCGACTTGGCAAGGTCCTGCTTTAAGGCGTCGCCGGCGCCGGGAGCGTTCGTCTGCAACCCGGCGGCGGTTTGCTGAAGCTTCTGCAAGTCGTGCTTTAACTTGTCGAGAGCAGCCGAATCGCCAGCTTTGTCGCCCAACGATTTCTGAAGCGCGTCTATCTTTTGCTGGAGATCCGCGGGCGTGGCGGCGGCGGCTGGATTGCGCGCGGCTTCTTCGAGACGCTGGAGGGCGGGGTTTTTGGCCAGCTCGCGCGCCTGGTCTTTCAGTTTCTCGGTGACGCTGGCGATGTCACGCAACGCCTCGCTCCGAGTGAGTTTCGCTTGGGAGAGGCGCTCTCCGAGGTCCTGAACGCGCTCAAGGGCTTGTTCGGCCGGAGCGAGTGTGGGTTTGCGAGCCTCCAGCCCGCGCCGGGTCAGATCCGTCAGCATGCGGCCCGTGTCGTTGATGACTGCTGCGTCAGCCTGCTTATGCAAACGCGCTTTGGAGCGGTGTTCCGGGACGAAACACAGCCCCGCGCCAAGCGCCAGGATTAGCAACGTCCAGCGACTCAGGCGCGGGAGCGTGAACGGCAAGAGGTGGCGCTCGTCCACGTTCCGCGCGTGCCGTGCTGCGTCCGCGATCAGGAGTTGTCGCCATCCTTCTGCGGCGGAGGCATCTGCCCATTCCAAGGCCGTGCTCAGGCGTTCCTTCAACTGCAACCGCTGGTCCAGCCAGCGGGCGGTTTCTTCGAGCGGTGGGGTGTGCCATGCCGAGACGACGGCACTCGCCAATGCAACGAGGGGCAAGGTTGCGCCGGCCCATAGCAGCGCCAAGGTCGGGAGCGGGAACAGTTTATCGAGGGCGAGGGTGGCCAGCCAAACCAGACTGCCGATGAACAATCCGGTCCACAACCCGCCAAAGGCGCGTTGCCTGTGCCGCCGCCGCGTCGTGCGCTCGACGGCGGTTGCGATGACTTGGAGTTCGTTCACGGCCCGACGGAAACCTGCATGAGTCGTGGGTAACGCGCCAGCGCAAATCGCGTTACGGCTCCGAATCAGCAACAGGGCGGTTCGACCAGCCCGACGCGAGTAGTGGATGCGTGGTTTTCACGCTCTGGGCGCGAATTTCACGCGTGAAGATCACGCGCAAGGGTGTCGTTGTCGCGAATTCCTCCGCAATTCACCGTGTGAACAAGTTGGCATTGACTTTGCACACACGAATCCATTAACAGTGAACAACACTATGAAACAAACACGAAAATTTAAACTCTCCGCATTCACTCTCATTGAGCTCTTGGTCGTGATCGCGATCATTGCGATCTTGGCCGGCATGCTCTTGCCGGCGCTGGCCAAAGCCAAGCAGAAGGCCCAGCGTATTAACTGCGCCAACAACCTGAAGCAGGTCGGCTTGGCCACGCGCATCTGGGCGGGTGACAACCAAGACCGTTACCCCATGAAGGTCGCGGATTCGGAAGGCGGGGCGGCAAGTGCCGTCCCTGCGAGCGGTTCGACGGCTCCGAATGTCTGGAGAATTTTCCAGGTGATGTCGAATGAGTTGAACACTCCGAAAGTCGTCGTCTGTCCGGCCGACGATCGCACGGCAAAAACGAACTTTCTGAGTGCCAACTCGGGAACAACCATTAAAGACTTCTGGCAGAACGACGCTGTCTCCTACTTCATCGGCGTGGATGCCGACGAGACGCAACCCCAGATGTTGCTCTCCGGTGACCGGAACATCGGTACGTCTACTACCATGCCGTCGCCTTATGGCTTCTCGCCTACAACTACGATTGGCGCCGCTGTTGCTCTCGGAACAAATTCGCTTGTGATGCAATGGACGGATAAGATGCACCAGAAGCAGGGGAACATCGCCCTCTCCGACGGTAGCGTACAGCAATACAGCTCCGCGAAACTGCGTGAGAACTTGCGTTCCACTGGTGACACCAGCGGTAACAAGTCTGGCTATATCTCGGCAGGCACAGGCGGGAATAACGTTATTTTCCCATAACAAACCGCTTTAAGCAGTTGTCGAAGCCGGCCGTAAGGCCGGCTTCTTCTTGTACACGCCGCCGTCTGTCTCTGACCGATGGATTCAAGCCAAACATGGCCTGACGAAAAGGGAATGCTTCCGGTCAGCACGGCACACTGGCACGGCCATGGCCTCGAGGGCATCGTAGTCGTTGATGGGACTGGGGGCACGCAGGGCGGACAGACTCTCAGACTTGTATGACTGAAACTGTGCGCGTGTTAATTAGCGCCAATGGCAATAGAACATCAGAACTGGAAGTAAATGAAGGGGGCCGCCTCGCTGGCCGCGAAACACACGATGACTGCGAGAATCGCGCCGTAAACCAGCGCCCGAAAGAGTACTGGCTTCGGGGTGAGATTCTCCACCCAGTTAGGATTTCGGGCGAAAACGAAGTGGGCCACCAGCACGCCCGCCGCCGCCGTGAGGATCTGAGGCGACAACAAACGGGTGCCGGAATCTTGCCAGGTAACCAAGCGCGTGAGATAGGTCCATGCCAGAGAGAAACCTTGGGCGCGGAAGAATATCCAGCCCAGCAGCACCACACAGAGGGTGGCGAGGTGGGCGAGAATCTTGGCGCAGGCCGACCACGCGGTTGACTCCGGGAAGGCCGCCACCGGGTGACGATCACGCCAGAGTTTGTGTGCGCACAGTGCCCCGCCGTGAATGCCGCCCCAGATGACAAAATTCCAACTGGCGCCGTGCCACAACCCGCCCAAGAGCATGGTGACCAACAGATTCCAGTAAGTGCGCACAGGCCCTCGCCGGTTACCCCCAAGCGGGATGTAAAGGTAATCCCGCAGCCAGGTGGACAGCGAGATATGCCACCGCCGCCAAAACTCGGTGACGCTGGCTGCGCCGTAGGGCATGCGGAAATTCTCCATGAACCGGTAGCCCATCATCCGGGCCGCCCCGATCGCCATGTCCGAATAGCCTGAGAAGTCGCAGTAGATTTGAATCGTATAGCCGATCAGACCGCACAAGAGAGTAGCGCCGTCGTATTGTCCCGGTGCGGCGAAGATTTCGTCCACATGCGCGCTGATCTGATCCGAGATGACGGCCTTCTTGATGACCCCCAGTCCAAACAGCGCCAGTCCGCTCTCGAATTCCTCCAGCGTCGCCCGCATCCGCTTGTGTAATTGCGGCAGGTAGTCAGCCGCACGCACGATCGGCCCGGCAACCAACTGCGGGAAGAAGGAAACGAACAGCAGGAAGTCGCGCAGGTTTCGGCACGGCTGGAGATGCCCTCGGTACACATCAATCGTGTAACTCATGCTCTGGAACGTGAAGAAGGACACCCCTACCGGAAGCAGGATGCTGTAGTTCGGGCAATCCACCCTGAATCCCAACGCGTGCAATCCCGCCTCGACATTATCCAGGAAGAAATTCGTGTACTTGAAATACCCGATCAGGCCGAGGTTTGCCGCGATGCTGACCGTCAGCAACCACCGGCGACGCGTTACACCTTCGGTCTTCGCCAGGCCTCTTCCCACCAAGTAGTCCAGGGCCGAAACCCCGACCAAAAGCAGCAGATACGCAGGATTCCAACTTCCATAGAAGATGTAACTCGCCACGAGGAGGAGCCATTTCTCGGCCTGCAGTGACGGGAGGCCCAGCCGCAGCACCATGACTGCCGCAAAGAAGGCGATGAACTCAAACGACGTGAAGATCACGGGGAAGAAAGCAGGGACGTGAGCAGCTTTTCGACATGGGGTGTGAGCGCCGCCCGGCCCTCAAGGTTGATATGCACCAAGTCACAGAACTTGGCTGCGTCGTCGAATTCTGGCAGGCGGTCGGCGCGAAGCACGTGGACCCCAGCCTGCCGGAATGTGGTCGCCTCTAGCTGCGCGTCAAAGGCGGCCAATCCGGCAGCCGAGCCGACTTCGCGCTGATACAACGGCGAAACCGGGAGTATAAGAATCACGAGGGGACGTCCCGTGCTTGCCGTTCCGGCCAGACGGGCCAGCGCCCGCAGTTTCGGCCCCCCAAACACCTCCCGGTTTCCGCCAGAGGCGCGCATGGACGAGAGATTCCGCGCCAGACGGCCGGCATCCCAATCCGTGAGCCGTTCCGTTTGGACGTCGCCCCCGTGGACCGAAAGTTCGGTGCGCGAACCTCCGTGAAGAAACTGCCGTGCTTTCCCGCGTAACCCCACCATCACTGCCCCTGAACGGCCAGCGGTGGGAAACGCGATCCGCGCGTACATCGCGGGATACTGCCCGAGGAGCTTCTTGCAGTAATCCCACCCCATCCGGCTGGCGCGCAAATCTGCTGCCGTCTGCAGCAACGGCACCAGTTCTGGACGCAAACTGGTGATGCGCTCCTCGTTCATCTCGAATCGGGAGATTCCGATTACGCGCACCGCACCTTCGGTAGTCGCAAAGGGCATCGCTTCGATCTCGCAGGGAGAAGCCGTCGCGCACGCGAACGTGTTGATCTTCTGGCCCAGCCGGACCGCCGCCCCCTCCCAGTCCACGGCGAAGAACGTCAGCGACGATCCGGCAACCAAGATGGGCGGTCGCAGGGACTCCGCCCCGTAATGGTGAGCCTCCATCGGATCCAAGGTCACTCTCAGCCAGCGCGCCAGCGCGTGGCTTACCGCACTGGCGAAAACCAACGTGAGGAGTATGACGAGGGAAAACCGCTGGCGTGAATTCATCGCGCTTCGCCCGCTGGGTTCAGAGAATCCCCGAATTCTCCCCTCGCGATTGCCACGCGTGGGCACGCCTGGGATAACGACAGCTTCCAAAATGGGAGACAGCCCCCCCGCCGCACAGGTTGAAGTGGGCAAACGCCTGTGTGCTTGGGTGAAACTGAGTCTGAAGCGGACTGTTGCATACCCGAACCCATGCGGCAGGCTTGCATTCCGGAAACTCACCGTCAAGCATTCCATCTCCGTGTTGGGCCGTCGCAGCAGATTGGCGTCATGCCGCACTCGCCGGAGTCGCAGAGGACACTGGGGAAGCCTGAGTTGTGGTGGTGGGTGGATGGTTAGGTCCAAGGGGAGGGAGAGTATCAGAGTTTCGTGGGTTCTGGTGATCCCGGGCCGAACGTGATCCGCCTTCGTGTTGGAGGGCTGGGCTGACTGCAACGGTTTTGGGAAGGCTACGCCGCAGTCGTGACTGGAGAGCCTGACATGAATCTCCAAAGCCTCCCGACGGATTCCAGTTCACAGTTCTGCGGTAATGTCCGGCCAAAGGCAGCGTGGCCGTAAAGCATTGAGAGCCGGCTCAGTTCCGAGTCCACCTCTGGGAAAACGCCTCCCAGACTCTGGCAGAACTCGCGTGCAGTCTGCTGCGGATGAATCTCGTGCCCCAGCTCCTTCGCCCAAACCTGAAGCGCTTCGTAGCTGTAGAGGATTATTTGCTCGGGAGGCCAAACCTGGGCGGCGCCGGTCACAAACGGGTTTTCATACTGGCTGAAGAAACGATGTGCGGGCCGGGTCGCCACAGTGGGAGGCGGCAGCCGCTTGATGGCCAACTTTAGCTCGAACAACTCGCGGAAGAACTGAATAGTTGCGGCAATGAACGACCTGGCCATCGCGGCAACCAATTGCCGGTGTCGAATCAGCCAGACGGTCAGTAATACCGCGCCGACCGCAATGAGCGCTGCCTTCATAAGGCCATGCACGCGTTCGGCGGAAACGCTGGATGGGCGAATTGGACGAGACTCTTGAGCGCTTGAGTCGACTGGTGCCTGGCCGGGCTGCGCTGAGGAGCGGGGGGGGGCACTGGCCTGCGTTCCAGCTTGCTCGCGATCTGCATCCGGTTGCATGCGCCCCTTGCCGTCACGAGCTAATTCACCCAGCTCCTGCCCGGGCCGTCCTTGGCCCTCGCCTTGCGGATTGTCTCCGGCGGCGTAGTCGCTGGCCTGCCGCAAGTAGTAGTCAACCCGCACGCGTAAGGAAGTCCAAGTACCCATCGCGCCGGGACGCGGCAGCAACAACGCCATTATCAGAACTGCAACGGCCACGCCGAGGCCGAACCTCACCCAGCCCAGCGCGATGGCGAGAGGCATCTGAAGAAAGCGCTGGCGCATGTAGCGACGCAGGCCCAGGAAGCTCGTTGTCAGGAGCAGCCCCAACGCCGCGGCCATATAGACAAAGAGCAACGCAAAGCCCTTGCGCCGAGCCTGTGCGTCACCCGTGGGCAGCAGCATCTGTCCGATGCCGAACAGTGGTAGCGCCGCCAGAGAGAAGTAGATCAGCCAAAGCCCAGGGCGATGCGGAACGCGTGCGCCTTGATTGAGCTCCTTGGCGCGCTCCGGCGATTTGGTCGGCTTCGGGGTAGGCGCTGCGGAAGTCGCCTTTGCACTGATCTGCCTCAGCCGCGGCAGTGCTTCCTGGAGCAATCCGCTATCCGACGTATCTTCGTCGTCGTCAATCAGCGTGCAGTTTCGCGTTAACTTGTTCGCGCACCACCAGACCACGGCCAGGAGCACCATACCCATGAAGTACGCGGGATGGACTTGCAGCAGGTAGAGCCACGTCGCTCCCGCGAGAGCGAGGCCGAACACCGCGGCTTTGCCCGAACCGTCCTCGATGCCGATGCGCGCGATGAGCACCACGGCCAGCACGTACCAGAAAACCACCCAACGCACGCTCCCGACGGTCTCACCGCGGAAGAAACACTCGATCAGGAAGAAACTCAGGCTACCGACCAGCACCATGACGAGCACCGGACTGACCGCGATGACCAAGTAATCGGCCAGCGTTTGCGTGGGTTTGGAGGGGAGCATGGCTTACCTCACGATGGCTTGGGCGCAGAGGTCGGTCAGCGCCTCCTCGGAATTGACCACGCGGAAGTCCATGCCTTCCTCCAGCAGCATCTCCGCCCACTCCGGCGGGCGCGCCCAATCGGGCGTCGGCTCCGCGCCGAAGGCCACCACCACGACGTTCACGAGGAAGCCTTGACGAGTCAGGTTACCCAGGGCCGCAGCGATAGCTGGCGTGACCTTCCGCAGTACGGGCACAACGGTCGCATCGCGCGGGATGCGGGACACCGCTGCTGCCACCATTTCGGAGAACTCCAGTCCCTCGCCATGCTCAAGACGGGCCAGTGTTTGCAGCAACTCGGTGAACCGATCTGCGCCCTTGCCGGTCTCCACAACGATTGGCTCCAGGTGTGAGTTTTCACCCGGCTGTGATGCTCGTTGCTGTGCCTGGCCACGGCGGTCGAACCCCGCGCTCCAGCCCTCTTCGCGAATACGAGCCGCTGCGTCGTGCCCATTGGTGATCAGCCCGATTTGTTGTCCCATGAGGAAAACCGCGTTGGCCAACGAAGCCACGGTGGTGATGGCCAATTCGGCAGAGGCGACCGAGCCCGTCACGCGAAAACTCTCCGCGTGAAAATCGAGCAGGAAGGTCGCGCCCGCCACGCGGGAGGTTTCAAAGATGCGGCTGTGCAACTGGCCCGTCCGCGCCGTCGCCCGCCAGTGAATCCGGTTGATGGGATCACCCGGTTGATACGGTCGGATGCCGGCGATCAGCGTGGGATCTTCAAACAGCCGATGCGCGACGCGGATTTCGCCGATGGGCCGCCGCGAAGCGAGGTTGTAGCCGCGCAGGGGCAGAACCTTGGGCAACACCAGGGCGAAATGCGGTTCGGCAGCCACACGGAATCGGCGATGGAGGCCGAACACGTCGCCCGTCTCCAGCGTTAGCGGGCCGAGTTGATAGTAGCCGCGCATCAGGAACGAGACGCGGTAGCTGAGCTGTTCGCTCTCACTGCGGGCCAGTCGTGTAAGCATGAGCCGTGGCCCTTCAGCCTTGAGGCGATGCGGCATTTCGACCAGCGCGTCGCGCGGCAGCCAGTCTTCGATGATCACCCACGGAATGGAGAACTGTCCCGTGTTCCGAATCTCGACCTCGACCTCGGCGCTTTCGCCGATCTCCAGAACTTCCACGTCACACGATCGCGTGGCTTCGAGACTCTCAGCCCAGGTCCGGGAGAAGAAGCGGCTCAAGAGCAGCACGCCGAGCAGCACATACATGGCAAAGACGAGCAGGCTGAGCTTGAACAGTAGCCCGATGACCAGCAGCGCGAGCGTGCCGAGGATCCATTTCATTTCAGGCAGCGGGGCGGAACACCGGCACCTGCGGGATGGGCACGGTGTCGAGGATTTCCTTCAGGATGCCGGCGACGGTCTTTTTGCGCAGGCGACTCTCCGGACGCAGAATCAGCCGGTGACCCAGCACGTGCGGCGCGATGTGCTTGACGTCATCCGGCATCACGAAGTCATAGGCGTGGATGGCCGCATAGGCCTGCGCGCACCGTAGCAGCGCCATCGAGGCGCGCGGGCTGCCGCCGAGGTGAACATCGTAATGTTCGCGGGTTGCCTGAATGAGCTGCACGATGTAGCGGCTGACCTTCTCGTCCACGTGGACCTGCCGCACAGCCTGCTGGCAGGTGATGATCTCCTCCAGAGTGGCGACGGCTTCAAGGGTTTCGATGGGATGTTGCACCTGGAGTCGTTGAAGCATCGCGATTTCAGCTTCAAACTGCGGGTAGCCGAGGCCCAGCCGAACGAGGAAACGATCTAACTGCGCCTCCGGCAACGGGAACGTGCCTTCATGATCGATCGGGTTCTGCGTGGCGATCAGAAAGAACGGCGGCGCCAGCTCGTAGTCGGTGCCGTCGGCGGTAACCTTGGCCTCGGCCATGGCTTCCAACAGCGCTGCCTGCGCACGTGGGGTGGCGCGATTGATTTCGTCGGCCAACACGAATCGAGCGAAAATCGGGCCGGGCCGGAACTCGAACTGCGTCGAACTCGGATTAAAGACGGAGCTGCCGGTGATGTCGCTCGGCAGCAGGTCCGGCGTACATTGGATGCGCTTGAAATCGCCGCCCACGCTACGGGCCAGGGCGCGGGCGAGCATCGTCTTGGCCACGCCCGGCACGTCCTCCAGCAGCACGTGACCACCCGCGCAATAGGCCATCACCGTCAGCACGATGCTCTCGCGTTTGCCCACGATGACCTGCTCTATGTTGTCAATGAGCCGACGGGTGATGGGGGCGACGGCTGAATCGCCGGGCTCGCGCTCCGCGGGTTTGGGCGGAATGGGGATGCGCACGGTCGGAACCGGCGGATGGTTCAGGTTCACCCGGCTGCCGCAGTTCGGACACCGCGTCTCACCCCCGGCGTGTTCATCAGCAAGATCAAAGGGTTGGCCGCAAAAACTGCATTTTCTATTCGCCATGAGGTCTGACTCCGATTCGAGATTGCACTGACATTCCCTGATTCAGACCGCTCTGAGCCAATGACGTCACGTATTGTGTCTCGGCGCACGACACACAAGACCGCCATCAGCCACCGGCAGCACTCAAGCCTCAGAGCGAGGACGCTCCAACCGCCGGTAGTCCGGTGGGCGCCGGCGGTGGTCGCGGGGCGTGATGCCGAAGTGCCGGTGATACTCGCGGGAGAACTCCTGTGGCCGGGCGAAACCGACACGGAAGGCAATCTCGGTGATGGGCAGATCGGAGTGCTGTACCAAGGCGCAGGCATAGCCAAGGCGCAGGCTTCTGATGCGCCGCATTGGCGGTTGGTCAGTGGCGGCCTGACAGGCGCGATTGAGTGTGCGCAAACTGAGACCGCTCAGACGCTGGAGGTCGGCCAGCGTCCGCGTGTCCTCCAATCGCGCCCGCAGTTGTTTCTCGATGCGCCACCAGAGCTTGGCGGCTGGTTGCGCCGCTGTTGCGAAACCCGCGGGCGGTAGCAAGTGCTGGAGGAGTTCGATCAGCACGCGATGGCAAGCCAGTTGCCGTTTCAATGGAGGCAAGTCGCCATCGCGCCAAAGGGTCAGGAGCTTCCGGGCGAGACCTTGCGCGAGGCGATTTGGCCGCAACACGCGCCGATCGTCCGGCGGCGGCGGGAGTGCCGGCGCGAGGAAGTTGATGGTGATGAACCGCCACGGGGCGCGCAGGATTTCGCCGTGAACGGGCTCGTTTTCGTGATACCAGACGACAACGCCCGGGCCAAACACCTCCGGGCGGCCTTCGGCCCATTGGCGGACGGCCCCCGCCAAGACGATGTGGAGGAGATGGCCCGGCAAGCTCTGCGACTGGAAGCGGCCGGTCTGGCCGCGCTCCAGTTCGTCCACGAAGATGAGCCTTTCCACGGGCGCGGCCAGGCCGGCCCGGTTTCCCCAGTCACGTTGCTTCGCCATGAATATCGACGCGGAGCGTGAAACAGTCTGGCAGGATTGGCGACATTTTTCCGTCGTTTGCGCGAAGCGTGAAACCGCGCGGGCTGCTAGAAAGGATCACCATGAAGAAGATCTATTATGTGGGTGACTGGGCCGTGATGCTGGGGCCGGTGTTTGCGGAGACGCCCTTTAACTACGCATGGAAGGGCACGGACATCTTCAACTACGGTCACTGGTTGAAGAACGCCCTGGAATCCGGCGGCCTCTGCCAAGTGACGAGCGTGCCGACGTGGGAGTTCTATCGGCTCGGGCCGGGGCAATATGAGCAGATTCTGGAGGAATACGACGCGTTCGTGTTCTCGGATGTGGAGGCGAAGAATTTCCAGCTCGCGCCGCAGTTCTTCGACCGCAGCAAGTTCGGCACGAAGCCCCTGACCTTCCCCGATCGAGTCCGGCTGACGGTGGAGGCGGTCCGGGCGGGGAAACACATGATGTTCCTCGGCGGCTGGCTGAGCTTCAACGGCGAGATGGGCAAAGGCGGCTGGGGCCGGACGCAATTGCGCGAAGTCCTGCCGGTGACCTGCCTCGAATACGAGGACCTGCGCGAAAGCACGGAGGGCTGGCATGGCCGGGCACTGAAACCCCGGCATGCGATCTTCAAGCAACTCGATCTCACCGCCATGCCGCCCATCCTTGGATACAACATCGTGAAGCCCCGCCGCGGCTGCGAAGTGCTCGCGGTGTGGGCCGGTTCGGACGACCCGATGCTGGCCGTCGGGCAGTGTGGCAAAGGCCGCGTGCTGGCTTACACCTCCGACCCCGCGCCGCACTGGGGCTGCAATTTTGTTTATTGGGGTTCCTACAACCGTTTTTGGCAAAATGCCGCAGCGTGGTTGCTGGGTCACTGAGAGGCGTTGGCAATGAAATGGTGCATGACATGGGTGGTGTCTCTGTTGTTGGCAGTAGGCGCAGTGGGGGCGGAGACGCGGGACGGGGTTGGCGCAGCAAGGTCACTATTGGAGCGGCTGCTGCCGAAGCACGCGAACGAATTCGTCTTCGAGTTGATTCCGGCAGATAACGGGCGCGATGTCCTCGAAATTGAGAGCCGAGGTGGCAAGATCGTGCTGCGCGGTAACAACGGGGTGGCGTTGGCCTCCGCGCTGAACTGGTATCTCAAGCACTATTGCGACTGCCACGTCTCCTGGTGTGGCAGCCAGTTGCAGTTGCCCAAGCCGCTGCCGGTGGTGAAAGAGAAGGTTCGGCAGGTCACGCCGTTCCGCTATCGCTACTTCTTCAACTACTGCGCGTTCAGCTATTCGCTGCCATGGTGGGACTGGCCCGAGTGGGAGCGGATGATCGATTGGATGGCGCTCCATGGCATCAATCTCCCGTTGGCCGTGACCGGCCAGGAGGCGGTCTGGCAGCAACTGGGGCGCGATCTCGGTCTCAGCGACAGCCAGATGAAGGAGTTCTTTGTCGGGCCCGCGTTCCTGCCCTTCGGCTGGATGGGTTGCATCGATGGCTGGGGCGGACCGCTGCCGGACCGGTGGATTGAGCGGCACGCCAAGCTGCAGCAAAGAATCCTCGCCCGCGAGCGTGAGTTCGGCATGACGCCGGTGCTGCAAGGTTTCACGGGCCACGTGCCCGCGGCGCTGACGAACCGGTATCCCGAGGCAAAGCTTCAACGATTGCCATCGTGGGCCGGATTCCCGCCCACCTGGTTCGTGGATCCGCAAGATCCCCTCTTCGTAAAACTGGGCCGGATGTTTGTGACGGAGCAGACCCGGCAGTTTGGCAGCGACCATTTCTACGCCGCGGATACGTTCATCGAAATGCCGCCGCCGAGCAGCGACACCAACTTCCTGGCGGCGATGGGCGGCGCGGTCTATGAAGCGATGCGGGCCGCCGATCCCGAGGCCGTCTGGGTCTTGCAGGGCTGGCTGTTCTTCAACGCTCCGCAGTTCTGGCAGCCACCCCAAGGCCGCGCACTCTTTGGCGCTGTGCCAGACGATCGCTTGCTCGCGCTCGATCTTTACTGTGAACACACTCCGGTCTGGCCTCGCACCGAAGCGTTCTACGGCAAGCCGTGGGTTTGGTGCGTCATTCAGAACTTCGGCGGCACGGTGAGTCTGCACGGCGCGCTGCCGCGGATGGCCGGGGAGTTGTCGCAGGCCATGACGAGTCCGCAGCAGGGACAGCTCAGTGGCATCGGCTTGATCTTCGAAGGCCTCGACTACAACCCCATCGTACAGGACTTCATGACGGACATGATCTGGCGAGAGGAAGTGCCGGAGCTGGACTCCTGGGGACGCGACTTCGTCCGCCGTCGTTACGGCCAGCTCCGACCGGCAGGCGAAGAGGCTTGGCGCATCTTGCGGCAGACGGCCTACACGCAGGTGGGTCGCACCGACACGGTGCTCACCGCGCGACCCGACATGCAGGTATCTGCCACTACCCGCCCCTACGAGACGAAGCGGCTGTTTGAAGCCGCGGAGAAGCTCCTTGCCGACGCGGACGCACTGGGCCGACTCGACACCTATCAGTTTGATGTTGTCAACGTGACGCGAGAGGCTCTGGCGGCGTCCGCAACCACGCTTCACACGGCAGTTGCTGATGCGATCAAGCAGGGCGATGCCGCCGCGCTCCGCCGTGCTGGAAAGGACTTGCTGGAGCTTAGCAGCGACCTGGACGACCTGCTCGGCACGCGGCAGGAGTTTCTGCTCGGGCGCTGGCTGCACGACGCGCGGCGCTGGGGGACAAACGACCGCGAGCGGCGGCTTTACGAGTTCAATGCCCGGAATCTGATTACGCTCTGGGGACCACGCGACAGTATCCTGCACGAGTATGCCGTGAGGCAATGGGCGGGCATGTTCAAAGGCTTCTACGGGCCGCGTTGGAAGAAGTTCCTCGACGCGCAGTGCGCGGCGCTGGAGACGCGACAGGCATTTGACGCGGCGAAGTTCGATGCCGAGTTGCGGGCCTGGGAAGAGGCATGGTGTCACCAAAGCGGGAAGGGCTACCGCACCAAGCCGCAAGGTGACCCGATTGCCACTGCCCGCCGATTACTAACGCAGTACCAGCGGCTGGGCGCAACCGATCCGAAAGCTCCAGCAAAGAGCCCGACCGGCATATAAAGGCCTGGACGTCGGCAGTGCCCGCTGTCACCGCCCACTTTACCGCTGGCCCTATGGCATGAAAAAGCGCGCCGGGCCTAGCAGTGGTCTGTACTCATCACCAGGCAATCGACGCGCCTTAATGCTTGCCGGGAGGGTTATTGGGACGCCTTGACGTCCCAGAGGTCAAGGGAGGGGGACGCGGTGTCAGCGCGGTTGTTCAGGTAAGTGTTGCACGTGGGAGGGGACGAGGGATCCCAATCGGGAGCAAACAAATCCCAGAGCGCATTCCCGCGAGCCACGTTACGCTCGAAGATGCTTCCGCAACTGTTCCAAACGTAAATACCCCAGCCCGCGTAGAAATTGATGTCAGCGTGATAGCCGGCGTTGTCATTGGCTTCGTTTCCGGTCACAACACAATTGGGTGAGCCACCCACTTCAATTCCAGCCCAACCATTGTTGTCAGTTTGATTGTGTTCCGCCGTGCAATTTGGCGAGCCCGCCAGGTAAATGCCCTCCCATAGGTTGTTGTTGCATACGTTGTGGTCGAGCCTGCTACCGGGGGCCACATATACCATGATCCCCTGTGATTGGGAGTCGGTCACTTGGTTGTGATGAAGGTGATGCTGCGGGTTCTCCGCCGCTCCCGGTCCAAGAAGAATGCCCATTGCACCGCCAATCACCGTGTTGTGAGCAACCTCGTAATTGGCTGAGCCTCTCAGCTCGATGCATACGCCGGAACAGTCCTGTACCGTGTTGCGAGTTACTTGCGTCTGCGTACCCTCCGCCTCCGGCCACCAATAAGCGACAATGCCTCTCCCGAATCCGGAGATGTCAAAGCCCTCCACGCTCACGTTGACCGCGTCAATCGCTATTCCCGTCCCCTTGCGCTCCTCCCCCCCGGGGCCGATGAGTTTGACAGGCCCGGCCGCCTTGAGCTTCAGGCCAACTTTGTCTGACCAGATGTGAACAGCCGCAGGCCAGTAATCCATCGCGCCATTGATGACGTAAGTCCCAGGCAGGACGAGCACCGTATCTCCCGGTGCGGCGGCGTCCACGCCTTGTTGAATCGTTTGAATCGCCCCCGAAGGGACCTTTATCACCTTGGCGTGCAGACTGGCAGGAACCAACGCGAGGGTCAGGGCGGCCAGCGCCACCGTTGCGGACGATTTCATCGTTGTTTTCATGGATGTTTTGTTTGTGCTCTCTTGTTTGTTTTGTTCCCAGTTTTCTGGATCAACCGAAATGCAGGGCAAAACGAATCAGGCAGTTGCTGGCTTCTGATATCTGGAGAATCGTCACAGCATGGGCAGTCTATCCTGCGCCCCGGAGACGCCGCAATCGGGGCAGCCCCGGTTTTCAGGCAGGGCAAACACTGTTTTTGCCCGGGGATGCCCCCGGGCGACCGAAACCTTGAACCGCCGATTTGTGCTCGGGTTAGCCTCGGCGGCCCAGTCCTCGCGAAGAAGCCGGGTGCAAACCCGGCAGCACCCGCAGCGGAAGCCGCCGCCCGCCGCCCGGTGTCACTTCAATTCCGCCAACAAATCGTCGGTGGAGAGGACGCGGGCATAATTGCCGTTCATGGCGGCGAGAGCCGACGCGTGGACTTGCGCCGCGGGAATCTCGACTTCCCTGAACTTCAAGCTCCGTGTCGCGCACGCATCGTGCGCCACCAGAACTTCGAACCCAAAATCCGCCGCCGCACGCGTGGCGGCCTCGACGCACATGTGGGTCTGCATCCCGCAGATCAGCACGCGTTGGACGTGCAGGTTCTGGAGCGTTTCGCGGAGCTTCGTATCACGAAAGGCATTGGCGTGATGCTTCCCGATTACGGGTTCACCAGCGAGTGGTTTGACGCTGGCGTGAATCCGGTATTGCTCGTCGCCTGTGTCCGGCGAGGGCACGGTCTGATCTTTCGGAAGGTGTTGCACGTGGATCACTGGCCAACCGTGCGTCCGAAAGCGGTCGAGAAGATTGCGGGCCTGGTTGCTGGCGGCCGCAGGCTCCACGAGCGGCAGTTTGCCTCCGGCAAAATAAAAGTTCTGAACGTCGATGACCACG